>PADE01000251.1 GCA_002702965.1 Planctomycetaceae bacterium | reverse complement strand
GGACCTGCCCTCCGCGGTTCCCCCCTACGTGTCGGTACCGGTGGCCTCCAGCATTGGGCTGAACCCCGGCTATTTCGCGGGGCATATGCTGGGCGTCCAGTACGATCCCTTCCAGACCAAGGGCGATCCGAACGCCGCGAAGTTCAAGGTCCAGAACCTGGCGCTCGCCGAGGGGTTGTCGGTCGATCGGCTCGATGATCGTCAGGATCTGCTTCGCCGGCTCGATCAGATTCCGCGGCAGGTGGAGCGCGGCGGCCAATTCGACGCACTCGATCGATTCGATCAGCAGGCGGTGTCGTTTGTCTCTGGCGAGCGGGCGCGCAACGCGTTCGATTTGACGCGTGAGGATGATGCCACGCGAGACCAATACGGTCGCCAGAGCTGGGGACAGAGCACGCTGCTGGCGCGCCGATTGGTCGAAGCGGGCGCTTCGTTCGTCACCGTCCACTTCGGCGGATGGGACCATCACTGGAACCTGCAGTCGGGAATGGAGAACTATCTTCCCAAGGTTGATGCTGCGGTGGCCGGACTGTTGACCGATCTCGACCAGCGTGGGATCCTCGACACGACGCTGGTGATTCTGTGCGGCGAGTTTAGCCGCACACCGCGCATGAACGACGGTGGTAATGGTGGGCCGCCGCTGAGCAAGGGTACTCCCGGCCGTGATCACTGGGGGAACTCGATGTTCTGCCTGCTGGCGGGGGGTGGAGTCCGGGGAGGGCAAATCGTCGGTTCGACGAACAGTCGCGGGGAGGTTCCGGCGACGCGGCCGGTTCGTCCCGACAACCTTCACGCCACGATTTATCGATGTCTGGGGATCGATCCGACGCTGCATATTCTCGACCACAGTGGCCGACCGACACCGGTCCTCGAGAATCCCAGCGCTATCGACGAGTTGCTGTAGAGCGGCGGTGCAACGCCCCGTGGCGGATGGTAGGCGGTGTTGTGCCCGGGTAAAATCCCGTCTGTTCTGACCAACGCTGCGGGAGGTTGGTGGACGCGACCGATCGGTACCGCTGCGGACGAGACGGCGCGGACGCCAATGCGATCCGGCACACGCTGCTCGTAAAGGAGCCGATCATGAGCCGGACGCCAATCGGTCGAAAGCGGTATTTTCTGCTGGCCACGGTGGCGCTCCTGGCGTCGCTGAGCGGACTCGCCGCTGCACAACAGCGCGACCCATGTCGCGGCCAGGACGGCGCCCGCTCGGCGGGGAAGGCTGCTATGAAACGCGTCGCAGCAGTTGTCACGACCTATTTTCCGAACAGCCATGCGGGCGTCCTGGTCGACAAGTTCCTGCGCGGGTTCCCCACCGACGCGGGATTGTTGGCGCCGCGTATGGAGGTGGCGTCGCTCTATATCGACCAAATTCACCAGCGCGACATTGGGCGGCAGGTCGCGCATCAGTACAAGATCCCGCTGTATGAGAGTATCCGATCGGCGCTCACGCTGGGGGGGGACAAGTTGGCGGTCGACGCGGTTCTCGTGATCGGCGAACACGGTGATTATCCGGTCTCCGAGTGGGGGCAGGAGATGCTTCCCCGGCGGTATTTCTTCGAGCAGATTACGGGCGTGATCGCGCGCGCGGGCCGATCCATTCCGGTTTTTAGCGACAAACATCTCGCGTATCGTTGGGAGGATGCCCGCTGGATGTACCAGCGCGCGAAGGCGCTTAAGATTCCGTTTTGGGCCGGTTCCGCGATGCCGGTCGTGTGGCGGCGTCCCAATTGGGAGCATCCCGACGGGGAACCGATCGATGAGGCGCTGGTGATCGGTTTCCACATGATTGAGCGGTACGGATTCCACGCGTTGGAGCTGCTGCAGTCCCACGTCGAGCGCCGCCGAGGGGGGGAGACGGGAGTCCGATCGGTACAGTGCCTGTCGGGTGCTGCGGTCTGGCGGGCGGCCGACGAAGGCCGCTGGTCGACGGCGCTTGCCAACGCCGCATTGTCCGCGATCGAGAACGGCCCGGGACCACTTGACCCCGCCGCCATCGACGAGCCCCATGTCTTCCTGATCGAGTACGTCGACGGATTGAAGGCGACGGTGCTGATGCTCGGCGACAACGGTTGGGTACAGAAGTTCGCTTACGCAGAGCGCCGGGGCGATGCCGTCGATGCTCTCGAATATCACAGTGACAGCGGGCCGACACACGCGGCGTTCAGCTACCTCGGCCGCAATATCGAGGAGTTCTTTCTTTCGGGTATTGCCCCTAATCCGGTGGAGCGCACCTATCTGACCACCGGTGTGCTGGAGGCGGCGATGATCTCCCGGGGTCGCCGAGGCGTCGTCGTCGCGACGTCGCACTTGGAGGCCATTCGCTACCGGGCGACCGATCGCGCGCTGCGGCCATCGCAGCCGCGGCCGACGGGTGCGAGCGCCGGGCCCTGGCCCACGCTAGAGCCCGGTACGACACCGGCGGCAGTCGCCCGACCGGTGAAGCGGGACGGGACGGTCCGCGGCAAACGACGCGGATCGTAAGTACCGAGTCGCTGGACTCATTGTGAGACGTCGCAGCGCGGCAGCGCCTCGGCGAGTTCGATTGCCGAATCGGGATCGAACGACGCGGGTAGTTTGAGCCGTTCCATTCGCTTGAATCGTACCAGCCGAGAGAATCCCGTCGCGGTAACTTGGGTGCGACCGAGGTCGAGTTCACGTAAATCGGCCATTCGTTCCAAATGGACCAGCCCACCGTCGGTGATCGATGTCGGCAGAATCAACCTCTGCAGTTTGGTCAGATGCTTCAAATGCCGCAAGCCGGCATCTTTCACGTGGGTACGCGCCAGATCGATCTCGCGCAGCTGATTCAAGTCGGCAAGGTGCACCAGCCCCGCACCCCTCACATTCGTCCGCGCTAACCGCAGATCTTCCAGCTTGGTCAGCCCTTTGAGATGTGCGATCCCCGCTCCCGTGATTTGGGTGTTGCTCAAACAGAGGGCGCGCAGCGACGTCAATGATGACAAATGCGACAAATCGCTGTCTCCGACATCGGTCCGATCGAGATCCAGCGCGCGCAGCTGGCTCAGCCCACTGAGGTGGACCAGCCCGGTGCCGCGGATCGCGGTATTTGCCACGCTCAGCCATTCCAAGTCGGCGAGTCCCTGCAAGTGCACCAGCCCCGCGTCGGTGATCGCCGTGTTGCTCAGCTCGAGCTTTCTTAACCGGGTTAAATGGGTGAAGTCGACCATTTCGCGATCCCGGATCGCGGTGTTGCAGGGGTAGGCGGCGGTCACCTCGCCGCGCTCGTTGCGGACCACCGTGGTACCCACATCTTGCAGACGCTGCACCGGGTCGCGCGGGGTGGTACCACACCCGTTGAAAACGACTGCTAGTAGAAACGCCCCGCGCCAGTAACGCATGTACCAGACTCCGACGACAAGCAACTTGGCTGGCGGCTCCTTGGAGCCGAAACTCGGAGCCGAACCTTAGTGATCGATTGTAGACGGCGCGGGCCGTCACACCGAGGTGGGAACGCGATCGTTTTAGGAATTTCCGGCGGCGGTCTATAATCGGACCATGGAAATCTGCCGCGTCTACGCGTTCGTGCTACTGTTTTCGATGGCGTCCCCTGGGTGGAATGCGCCGCGCGGCGGGGCGGATGAAATCCGCTTTCAACGTGATATACGGCCGATTCTCGCAAACCACTGCTACGATTGTCACGGTGCGGATGATGACCGGCGGCAGGCCGGACTCCGGCTCGACATGCGGCAACACGCGATCAGCGGGTTGCCGTCGGGAAACCGCGCGGTGGTACCTGGTCGACCCGAGCGCAGCGCCTTGGTGTCGCGCGTCGGTTCCACCGATCCCGATCAAAAGATGCCTCCGGCCACCGAGAGCGTCCTCGCGCCGCGTCAGATCGACCTGCTCCGGCGGTGGATTACCCAGGGCGCTCCCTACCGCGAGCACTGGGCTTTTACACCGCCTCGGCGACCGCCGATCCCGGTGATCGAGGAAACAGATTGGATGCAAAATCCGGTCGATGCATTTGTGCTGAGCCGCTTGCGGGAGCAGGATCTACGGCCCAACCCGCGCGCTCCACGGCGGCAACGGTTGCGGCGACTCAGTTTGGTTCTGCGTGGTTTCCCTCCGACCCGTACCGAGGTCGAACTCGACGGGCTGGACGAAGTTGCCGTGTCCAGGGCGATCGAACGCTGGTTGGCGTCACCGCACTTCGGCGAACGAATGGCCCAGAATTGGCTCGATGCGGCGCGCTATGCCGACACCGCGGGTCACGCGGCCGATCAGCCACGTACGATGTGGCTGTTTCGGGATTGGGTGATCGACGCCATCAATCGGGACATGCCGTTTGATGCTTTTAGCATCGATCAGTTGGCGGGAGATCTGCTTCCCGAGGCGGCGGAGAACCAGCTGATCGCTACCGGGTTTCATCGCAACTCGATGCAGGCGCTCGGCAACAACCCGCGTAAAGAGGAATTTCGCGTCAAAGGAGTCGTCGATCGGTTGGAGACGACCGGCCGGGTCTGGCTGGGCCTTTCGTTGGCCTGTGCCGAATGCCACGACCATAAATACGATCCGATTTCGACGCGCGAGTACTACCAGGTGTTTGCGATCTTCAACAATATTCCGCACCTCGGTGAGAAGTTCAATGTCCACGGTCCTCGCCTGGAGGTACAGTTACCTCAGACGAGATGGGCCTTGGAAACGCTGCGGCAACGGTTGGACGAGACGGATCGCCGACGCCAGGTGTTGATCTCAGCGGACGNGTTTCAGGCGCGTCTCAAAGAGACCACGGCGCAGTCTCGNAACCGCGATGCGGTACCAGGACGAGACNTTCTGGTCCAACTCGCGCCATTGCCGTCGGACCCGCCAGGCGCGTTAACCGCCACGGCACTTGAGAAATCGGCCCGCCATTTTGTCGGAACCCCGTTGTTTCCGGATCTGCCCGCCGCGGCGCCGCTGCGCGGCGCCTTGACCGTCTCTGCGTGGATCAAGACCGACAACGCGGTCGCCGACCTTGTTTCGTGTAACGACTGGCAGGCGGGCCAGCGCTCTTTTGTGGTGGGCATCGGCGGCGAGGGGGACAAGGATGCGGTGCCCGGCACACTCTACACCTGGTTGTCTAAAGAGACCGCCCCATTTTCCGGGATCACGGTCTACGGAAGTCGACGGGTCGACGACGGGAAATGGCACCACGTGGTGATGTCCTATCGACCGGGCGAGTCGGTACGGCTGTTTGTCGACGGTCAGCTCGATCGGCAGGCGCGGTCGAACGGAAAGGCCCCACCCGGGCTGGCGAAATCGGAGCGACGCTTGGTGATCGGAGCGGGATACTCCAATAGTCGTGCGCCCAACGCGTTTCAATTTCACGGCCAGCTTGCGGATCTTCGGATCACTGCCGCTGCGGTCAGCGAGGCCGCGGCCGTTGGTTTTGCGCCGACTCGGGCGATGCTCACGGCAGAGTTGCTGGGTCGGTCGGCAGAGGGCAGGGCCGTACTGGCTCAGCAGCGGGATCTGGAACAGCGACGGGTGCAACTCGGCACGCGAGTCACCGCCCAGATCATGCGGGAGTTGCCGCAGCCGCGTCCCACCTACATCCACATCCGTGGCGACTTCGAGAGTCCGGGCGATCNGGTGCAGCCCGGCGTGCCGGCGTTTCTGAGCCGTTCATCGGCACAGCCGGTCACCGACCGGTTAGCGTTTGCGCGGTGGTTGGTGTCCGGGCGAAATCCATTGACCGCTCGGGTCGCGGTTAACCGCATCTGGCAACACTATTTCGGTACGGGATTGGTTCGCACCGCGGATGATTTCGGGATCCGGGGTGCCGCGCCAAGCCATCCCGGTCTGCTCGACTGGCTGGCGGTCGAATTTGTCGAATCCGGCTGGAGCGTGAAACATATTCACCGTCTGATCCTCAACTCCGCCACGTTCCAACAGACGTCGCTCACCACCCCGCAGCAGCGGAGCCGCGACGCGCAGAATCGGTGGCTGGGCAGGTTTCCNCGGCGCCGCGCCAGCGCCGAGGTGATCCGAGATACCCATCTNGCCATTAGCGGTCTGTTGGACCGGCGATTGGGGGGCCGCAGCGTCTACCCGTACCAGCCCGACGGTGTCGGCGAGTACCGCGATGCCACGGCCGGGAANTGGCGACCGGATGCGGCGCCNCACTGTTTTCGGCGNGGGCTGTATGTGTTTTGGCAACGCACCGCCCCGTACCCCTCGATGACCCTGTTTGATGCCACGAGTCGTGAACGCTGCACGGTGCGGCGTTCGACGACCAATACACCGCTGCAGGCGCTGGCGCTGTTGAACGACCCGGCGTCCGTCGAGATGGCTCGNGCGTTTGCGCGNCGTACGCAGCGGCGGTCNGGCGCGGAGGAACCTAAATCGCGGTTGGAAGTGATGTTCCAGTTGGCGCTGAATCGCGCGCCCACCTCGGAAGAGTGCGCACGTTGTATGTTGTTTGTGACACAGGCTGTGGCGGCGGGCCAAACCGAGCAGACCGCCTGGTTTCATTTGGCGGGTGCCCTGATGAATTTAGATGAGACGATTTCGATTGAATGACTCGAGTGGAAATGACCGATCCGCATGACCGGCTTGTGAGACGACGATCGTTCCTGGCGGGCGGGGCACAGTTTCTCGGCCCGCTGGCGCTGGGGTGCCTGTCCGGGCAGGGCCGGGCACGCGATGCGGGAGGTGGTGAATACCATCCGGCATGGCCGGTNGCCACCGCGAAACGCGTGATCTACCTGTTCATGTCGGGCGGGCCGTCGCATGTTGATACCTTTGATTACAAGCCCTCGCTCGGCAGGTACGATGGCCAGCCGATTCCCCCCAGTCTGGTCGACGGTGTCCATTTCGCGATGATTCCAACGACTGCCCCACCTAAGGTGAAAGCGTCGCCCTACCGGTTTGCTCGTTCCGGGGATTGCGGCGCNTGGATCTCGGAGCTGCTGCCGGGACTCGCGCGGCTGGCGGATGATCTCTGCATCGTGAAGTCGCTGCGCAGCGAGGTGTTCAATCACGACCCGGCGGTGTCGCTTCTGAACACCGGAGACGCGCGCGTCGGGAGGCCGACCATCGGTGCCTGGCTGAGTTACGGTTTGGGCACCGAGAACCGCAACCTGCCGGCCTACATCGTGCTCACCTCGGGAGTGAAACGCCAGCCACTGCTAAACAGCTACTGGTCCAGCGGGTTCTTGCCGTCGCGTCATCAGGGTGTGTTGTTCCGTTCGTCCGGAAATCCGGTGATGTTTCTCAACAGCCCGGCCGAAACCCGGACCGAGTCGCGGCGGGCGCAGATTGACTTGATCAACTGGCTCAATACTCGGCGGCTCGAACTCCTCGACGACCCCGAGATCGCGACCCGGATCGAACAGTACGAACTCGCCTTTCGGATGCAGACGGAAGTGCCCGATCTGGTCGATTTACAGGGCGAGACGGCGGAGACGTTGGAGCTGTATGGGGTCCAGCCCGACCAGCCGTCGTTTTCCAGAAACTGTCTGCTGGCGCGGCGGATGGTGGAACAGGGGGTTCGTTTTGTCCAGCTTTACGACATGGGCTGGGACAGTCACGGGAGCTTGCAGCGGGATCACCCCAAACAGTGTGAAGCGATCGACCAGGGGGCGGCGGCGTTGCTCGTGGACCTCAAACGCCGTGGGTTACTCGACGACACACTGGTCGTGTGGGGCGGCGAATTCGGTCGGACGCCCGTTGCCCAGGGGGCGGGAGCGAATTGGGGACGCGACCACCACCCTCACGGCTTCACGATGTGGATGGCCGGCGGAGGGGTGCGAGGCGGAGTCAGTTATGGCGCCACCGACGAGTTCGGTTTCCACGCCGCCGCGAACCGGCTTGACGTGCACGACCTGCACGCCACGGTTCTCCGCTGCCTGGGCGTCGACCACCGGCGGTTGGTGTTTCGACACCAGGGGCGAGATTTTCGTCTGACCGACGTGGCAGGCCGCGTGATTGAGGATCTGATTCTCTGACGCCAAACGCCAGGGGATATTGGCCAACGGAGCGGTACAGCCGCCATTTGTGCGGGTTTGAGGCGTCTGATAGACGGACCGCGCGGGAGCGCTTCTCTCTGGCGGATCGAGGGCGAGGTAGCGTAAAATAGCAAGGCTGTGGCACACGGCGTGCCGCCCAAATTCGTACCCCAAGATGGCTCCTCATATGTACCACCGTCTTGCAGTCTCTGTCGTGAGACCCCCTTCCTCGTTGTCTGGCCACCGGACGGTTTCCAGGGCGCTGTGTTTGATTCTGGGTTGGGGCCTCGTCGCGGCTGCCGCCGACGACTCGGTTCCCGACTTCAATCGCGACATCCTACCACTGCTTTCTAACAACTGCTTTAAATGCCACGGTCCCGATGCAACCAATCGAGTGAACGATTTACGCCTGGACCGGCAACCCAGTTCGGTAGCAGAGCTCGAGTCGGGACACACGGCTGTCGTACCTGGAGACAGTGCCAACAGCGAGTTATTTCGACGAATCTCGTCGGCAGATCCTGACGTGAAAATGCCACCGGTTGATTCGCGGAAGACTTTAACGGACGAGCAAATTCGTTTGATTCAAAAGTGGATCGATGGTGGAGCCGATTGGTCAGGGCACTGGGCGTTTCGCTCACCAACGCGAAGAAAATTGCCGGCACCGACTGACGACTGGCAGGCAAAGAACGCGATCGACCGCTTCATTCATGCGTCCTTGGCGAATCACAATCTTTTCCCAGAACCGCGCGCTGCTAGAGAATCCTTAATCCGTCGGGTAACGCTTGACCTGACTGGCCTGCCACCGACCGTCCAACACATCGATGACTTTTTGAACGACAGTTCGGCTCAAGCCTTTGAACGCGTGGTAGACCGGTTGCTGAAGTCAACGAAGTATGGGGAACACATGGCTCGCATCTGGCTTGATGCCGCCCGTTATGGCGACACCCACGGACTGCATTTGGATAATGAACGTTCCATTTGGCCCTATCGAGACTGGGTGATCGAGGCGTTTAATCGAAATCAGCCCTTCGATGCGTTCACGATTGAGCAGCTTGCTGGTGACTTGCTGCCCAAACCCTCCTTGGGACAAAGGGTCGCAACAGGATTCAACCGCTGTAACGTAACAACCAGCGAAGGCGGTTCCATCGACGACGAGTATTACGTTCGTTATGCGGTCGATCGCGTGGAAACGACCGCCACGGTCTGGCTCGGGTTGACTGCGGGCTGCGCTGTATGTCACGACCACAAGTTTGACCCGCTGAGTCAGAAAGAGTTCTACCAGCTCTTCTCGTACTTTTTTAGTTTGACGGAGCGGGCAATGGACGGTAACGCTTTGTTGCCACCGCCAACGGTGAAAGTGCCTAGCGCAGCCCAAGGCGAAGAAAAGGTCAAGCTGACTAGTGAAATGGGGGCTGCGAATCAGGCCGTGGCCCAGATCCTCGACAATGCTCAGTATGAGGATTCCTTTAGGGGAAGCGAGTTCCCCGCCTTTAAGAAGCTGGATAAAGTTTGGTTCGATGATGCACTTCCCGATGGGGCGAATCGCCAGGGTACGCTCTGGGAATTTGTCGGAGCGCCGGATCATCCGGTCTTCAGCGGCAAGAATTCGACAACCCGTACCGGCGAGGGTATCACGCAGCACTTTTTCACCGGTGCCAAGGATCCCTTCGCAATCGGAAAGGAAGACATCCTGTTTGCGTATGTATTTCTTGATCCCGACAATCCGCCGGAGACCGTCCAATTACAGTTTAACGACGGCCAGTGGGAACATCGTGCGACCTGGGGAGCGGATAAATGTTTCGGAGCCGGCCGGGATTATGAAGGGAATCGTCGCAAGGGTGACCTACCGGAAAAAGGAAAGTGGGTTCGTCTGGAAGTTTCGGCTTCTGAGGTGGGACTGAAACCGGGGGCCAAACTCAACGGTTGGGCGTTCACTCAATTCGGGGGAACGGTCCACTGGGATAAGGCTGGAAGTGTGGGTGCTTCTCGGCTTTCACCGGAACAGCAAGAGTCGCTGGCGATTTGGGAACATTACCACAGGACAGTCGGTGGAACGCTGCCCAAGAATATCAAGACGATCGTGGGCGTGGCGGTCGCAGAGCGAAATGAAACGCAGACCAAGGAATTGCTGCGTTATTATCTCGAGAATGTAAATCCAGCGTATGTGGCTCAGCTGGCCGAACCAAAACAGAAAGCAGCGGAGCTAAAGAAAAGGCTTGATGATTTAGAGAAAGCGATTCCCGCAACACTGGTGATGGAAGACCGCAAAAAAGCCAGGCAGGCCCATGTCTTGGAACGCGGGGAATACACACTTGCGAAGGAGCCCGTCGCATCGTCCGTACCAGAATGGATTGCACCGGCGATCGAGGGCGCTCCGAAGAATCGACTTGGCCTCGCACAGTGGCTAGTCCAACCTCGCCACCCACTTACGTCACGGGTAACCGTCAACCGTTATTGGCAGCAGTTTTTCGGAATCGGCTTGGTTCGAACGTCTGAGGACTTTGGCGTCCAAGGGGAACAGCCGTCCCATCCGGAGTTGCTCGATTGGCTGGCCGTCGACTTCGTCGAGTCAGGTTGGGATATCAAACGGTTTCTCAAGCAGATTGTGATGTCATCCACTTATCAGCAGTCATCGCGAGTCACACAAGAAAAGCTCGCGGCGGACCCAGAGAATCGGCTTCTCGCTCGCGGCCCGCGATTCCGATTGGATGCTGAAGTGATTCGCGATCAGGCACTCGCCGTCAGCGGGTTGCTGATTGAAAAGATTGGCGGTAAAAGCGTCAAGCCGTACCAGCCAGCTGGCCTTTGGAAACCGGTTGGATTCGGTGGCAGCAACACGTCTGTGTTCGTGCAGGACAAAGGCGACAAGCTCTATCGACGCAGCATGTACACCTTCTGGAAACGTACGGTACCTCCCCCATCGATGGCGACCTTCGACGCGCCCGACCGAGAAACGTGCCAGGTGCGCCGAGCTCGAACGAATACCCCTCTCCAGGCACTGGTGTTGATGAATGATGTTCAATTTGTCGAAGCGGCGCGCAAATTCGCTGAACGCGTCCTCAAGGAAGGGGGCTCGAACGTTCAGGATCAAATTGGATTTGCCTTCCGCTCCGTACTGACGCGACGTCCGAACGACTTCGAAATGCAGTCCTTGACCAATACATTCAACGAGTACGCGCGTGAGTTTTCCGCGACCCCCGAAGCGGCCGCTAAGCTGTTGTCCGCAGGCGAATCGCCCCGTGACGACCAACTCGACAGCAACACACTAGCCGCATGGACGATGATAACTCATCTGCTTCTGAATCTGAGCGAAACTGTTACCAAGGAATAAAGGCGGGCACCCTATGAATCCATGCCGCGAATCAGCGCTCGTGGAAACACGGCGTCATTTTTTTTCCCGCGCAGCCACCGGTATCGGCACCGTCGCCTTGGCATCACTCGTCAAGCCGGACCTTTTCGCTGCGAACTCGGCGGATGCGGAAAGAATTGGCGGTATTCCTGGCGTTCCGCACTTCGCGCCAAAAGCCAAACGCGTGATTTACCTCTTCATGTCGGGTGCGCCATCCCAGTTAGACATGTGGGACTACAAACCCAAGATGAATGACTGGTTCGATAAAGAATTGCCCGATTCGGTTCGCAACGGCCAACGCATCACAACGATGACCTCTGGCCAGGCGNGGTTTCCGATTGCCCCTTCCACCTTCAAGTTCAACCAACACGGTTCGAACGGGGCATGGGTTAGCGAGCTTCTTCCCTATACGGCCAAGATGGTCGACGAGTTGGCTGTCGTCAAAACGATCAACACCGAAGCGATTAACCACGACCCGGCGATCACCTACATCCAAACCGGCAGCCAGCTGCCAGGACGACCAAGCACTGGCGCATGGATGTCCTACGGTCTTGGAACCATGAACCAGAACTTACCCGCCTTCGTTGTGCTGCACTCGACCGTCGGTGGAAATTTCGGGGGACAAGCCCTGTATTCGCGGTTGTGGGGAGCCGGATTCTTGTCAACGCGGTACCAAGGTGTCAGCTTGCGATCTACCGGCGACCCCGTTCTGTATCTATCGAATCCAGACGGAATGTCCGAAAAGATGCGTCGTCGTATGCTGGACGAGTTAAGCCTCTTGAACAACGAACGCTACAACGCGGTGGGTGATCCGGAGATTCAATCACGAATTGCGCAATACGAAATGGCGTATCGCATGCAGACGTCGGTCCCAGAGCTTACCGACATTTCCAATGAGTCCCAAACGACGCTTGATCTTTACGGTGAAGATGTCAAAAAGCCCGGCACGTTCGCGGACAACTGTCTGTTGGCGCGGCGCTTGGCCGAACGAGGTGTCCGCTTTACTCAAGTATTTATCCGCCAGTGGGATCAACATGGAAATCTGCCGAAGGATATTCGCCGCCAATGTGGCATCATCGATCGGCCGTGCTACGCTTTGATCCAAGATCTCAAGCAGCGGGGTCTTTTGGATGACACGCTCGTCATCTGGGGCGGTGAATTTGGACGGACCATCTATTGCCAGGGTGGTTTAACCAAAACCAACTACGGCCGTGACCACCATCCTCGTTGCTATACAAAGTGGATGGCGGGTGCCGGTACCAAAAGCGGTATTGTTTACGGCGAAACCGATGATTTCAGCTATAACGTCATCGAAAACCCCGTCCACATTCACGATCTGAATGCAACCATCCTGCATCAGCTCGGTGTCGACCACGAACGACTGACTTTCCGCTATCAGGGTCGTGATTTCCGCCTTACGGATGTGCACGGTAATGTCGTTCGGGAGCTGCTGGCCTGACGGACGAGGCGCTCGTGCAACCGGATTGGCGCTGCGTGGCGACGGCGATGCTGCGGTGCTCTGCGTCCATGGAACATAGCATGGCATAGCGCGCCAGCGGTCCGGCTCGCTGCGGTCGCGCCGCGCCGACCCCGGTCTGGAGCGGGGTTGCAGGTCCCCAATGACCAAGAGTGGGAACTCCGTTGCAGACATGGTACGCTGGGCGAGCCCCCGGCGGTTGGGTGTGCTCGCGCGGCGTCCGATCGACGGGACGCAGGTTTAGCGGAGATAACCAATGCGATGGTTCCATGTTGCCACCGCCCTCCTTGCGGCGCTGTTGCTGATCGGCCCCGCTGGGGCGACCCGTCCCAATATCGTGTTGCTGATGGCGGATGATATGGGCTATTGCGACATCGGGTGTTACGGCGGAGAGATCGAGACTCCCCATCTGGATCGCCTGGCCGCGGGCGGGTTGCGGTTCACCCAGTTCTACAATGCGGCACGCTGCTGTCCGACCCGCGCCGCTTTGTTGACGGGACTTTACCCGCATCAGGCCGGCGTGGGGCAGATGGTGCGAAATCGACCGAGTGTCGAGCCCCATCCAAACCAGGGCTACCTGAACCGTCGGTGCGTGACGATCGCCGAAGTCCTGCGTACCGCTGGTTACGATTGCTACATGTCGGGCAAGTGGCACGTCGGGGAATTCCGACCGGCCTGGCCGATCGACCGAGGTTTTCACCGTTATTACGGTCTTATTTCGGGTGCCATGAACTACTTCGACATCACGCAGTCGAAACGTCATGGATTGGAGCGAGTGTTCGCCCGTGACGCAGAGCGGGTGACCCCCGCCAAGAAGGAATTTTATGCAACCGACGCATTCACCGACGAGGCGTTGACGATGCTCCGCGCGCACCCGGCGGATCGCCCGTTCTTTTTGTATCTGGCCTTCAACGCACCGCACTGGCCGTTGCACGCGCCGCCCGAGACGATCCGGAAATACGAAAACCGGTACGC
>PADE01000250.1 GCA_002702965.1 Planctomycetaceae bacterium | reverse complement strand
GCGACCCCACCCGCCCGACCCGTGGCAGGTACTCCTGCACCTGGATGAAGAAGAAAGGAAAATGGCTGATTGTTCACGACCGGTCGTGGGGTGTCCCGGCAAAAAAATAGTCTTTCACGGAAAATCAGGACGACCGCAGCGTGGATCACTCCCGCTGCGGTTTTTTTGCGGCGTGCCTTTCAAACGTGAATCGTTCTGTTGATTGGCGGCCTTCCGCACAACGCCTCAGTTTCGCATCCTGTCCCCGCCACACAGGCCGCTGGCACGATGATGCCAGTCGTCGCACGGTTTCGCTGAAGCCTCTGCCCGTCAGGGGCTTTTGTCGTTTCTGGCAACTGTGTGCAATTCAGTGCGTGCGCCGGAATTTGCAGCGCTTTTTACAGCGCCTGTGGAGGGACCCCTTACGCATGCCCGCGCAAAGTCCTCGTCGGTAACTTGCAGATAATGCTTGCTCGCGATCTGGAGCGTGTTGCCCAGTCACTCGGTGACCACGTGCAGCGGGAAGGCGCCGGCCCGGTCGGTTTCCCGGCTGGTGCAAAGGTTCTGGAACAGCCGCTGGAGACCGTCCCCTTTAGATGGTAGCCTTCACGCTTTGCAGGGCCCGTGAGCATTGGCAACGTTTTCGCTGCTTACCTGCATCGACTTTATTTCTCGCTGATGGACTCGATTAAAGAGACGCATCGTCAATCGCGCTCGAGAAGTTTTGGATTGCTCATCGATCAAGTCAATGCCTGCGATCGCGTAAATTCTCTTTCCCGCGCTGGTAATAATATGGAAGTGCGATCTCGGCGTGTTCCACAACGTTTAAGTTCAGCTTCATGACCAGTTATCCAGAGTCTGAATCGACCGTACCTTCGCCCGACGGGAACGATTCTTCGGCCGAGTCACCGGGAGAGCAGTCATCCCCAGCGGGGGAACTCGATACGGAAGCCACCATTGCGGGACCGCACGCAGTTCAGGCTGCTCAATTGGTCTCGGCCGCGGATGCCGATCCGGAGCTGACCCTGGAGCAGAATCTGGAGGGCATCCTGGGGGAGTTTGCTCAGACTCTGGTGCCAGAGCAGCAGGACCTGAACCAGGCGCTTCCCCAGACCAGTCTGAAATCGGCATTGGATGCAACGCGGCAACTTCAGGCCTTCTCGCAGGCATCGTCCGTTCGTCCTCGGAGCATTCAGCCGACTGGCAAGACGAGCGGCAACTCCGCAAGTGCGACATTGGTAGATGTCGAATTTCCTGACAGCAGCCTGGACTACGTGACGCTGAACAAGCTGGGTGAAGGCGGAATGGGGACGGTGCATCTGGCTCGTCAGGTGGCGCTCGGACGTGAAGTGGCGCTGAAGCAGATTCATCATCGGTCCAGCCGCAAGCAGTCGACGCGGGACGAGTTCCTGACGGAGGCGGTACTGACAGGAAAGCTGGAGCATCCGAACATCGTTCCGATTTACGAGGTTGGGGAATCTCCCGATGGTGATCTGTTCTATACGATGAAGAATGTGAAAGGGCGCACGTGGGACGACACGATCGATGATCTGTCGCTAAGGGAGAATCTGGGAATCCTCATCGATGTCTGTGACGCGATCGCATTTGCGCATGCCGAAGGGGTCATTCATCGGGACCTGAAGCCCCAGAACATCATGACAGGTGGTTTTGGTGAGGTGCTGGTGCTGGACTGGGGGATGGCGGTCCTGGCGGTCCCCGGTGAAGACGTGACAGCCTCCCCGGGTGGCACGCCTAATTACATGGCTCCGGAAATGATTAACCCCCCGTATCGTGTGGGTCCCCGGAGTGATGTGTACCTGCTGGGCGCAATCCTGTTCCGTTTTCTGACGGGCCAGCCGCCACATTTTGGTGAATCGGCGCTAATCTGTCTCGCATCGGCCGCGAAGAATGAGATTGTCGATCCGGACGAGGAACGAATTCAGGCACAGGATCCAACGGGTGAACTTCTCGGTGTGGCGTTGAAGGCCATGGCCACGGACCCGCGGGATCGTGACCAGACGGTTCGAGAGTTCCAGCAGGCGGTGCGCGATTTTGATGCGCATCAGGAGAGTCTGACGTTGGCCACCCATGCCAACGAAGCTCTGCAAGCCGCTGACCAGAATGGTGACTACGCACAGTACTCCGAGGCAGTGTTCGGTTTCAGTCAGGCGGTAACGCTGTGGGAAGGCAATCAAACAGCGGCGCAGGGTGTTCAGCGAGCCCGACAGGCGTATGCCTTGTGCGCTGAGCGCAAGGAAGATTTTGAACTGGGCCTGTCGCTGCTCAATGAGTCGATTCCCCGCCAGCAGGATGTCATCCAGCGGCTGACCGCTGCCCGCGACGAGCGCAATGCCCGTCTGGGGCGCCTGCGTCGCCTGAAACAGGGACTGGTGGTCGCCGCCGTGCTGATCTTTGCAATCGTTTTCGGAGCCGCCTTCTGGATTAATCAAGAAAGGATCGAGGCCGATAAGCAGCGACACATCGCTGTGATTGAGCGTGACAAGGCAGCCGTCGCGGAGGCTGATGCGAAAAGGGAAGCGGACAACGCCCGGAGAAATGCCTACACCTCAGACATGCTGCTGGCGACACTCGACTGGGAAGATGCGAGCATTGGCCGCCTCAGAGGCCTGCTGGATCAACATCGCGGAGGCACCCACAGCGGCTTCGAATGGCATTACTGGGATCGGCTGCTAAACAGCGACCTGCTCACGCTAAATGGTCACACCCGGGATATCCGTGGCGTGGCGTATAGCCCGGAGGGAACGCGGCTGGCCTCCGCGAGTTTTGACAACACGGTGAAAGTCTGGGACGCCGTCAGCGGTCAGGAGACGCTCACGCTAAAAGGACACACCGGCCCGGTCTGGAGCGTGTGTTTCAGCCCCGACGGACAGCGGCTGGCCTCCGCGAGTTTTGACAACACGGTGAAAGTCTGGGACGCCGTCAGCGGTCAGGAGACGCTCACGCTAAAAGGACACACCGACAACGTCTTCGGTGTGAGTTTCAGCCCGGACGGGCAGTGGGTGGCTTCCGCGAGCAGCGACAACACCGTGAAGGTGTGGAACGCGGCTACGGGCCAGGAGGTGCGCACGCTAACAGGACACACCCAACAAGTTGTGAGTGTGTGCTTCAGCCCGGACGGAACACGGCTGGCCTCCGCGAGCAACGATAACACAATAAAGGTTTGGGACGCCGTAACGGGGCAGGAGCAGTACACGCTCAACGGACACACCGGCCCGGTCTGGTGCGTGTGTTTCAGCCCCGACGGGCAGCGGCTGGCCTCCGCGAGTGGTGACAAGACGGTTAAGGTTTGGGACGCATTAACCGGCCAGGAGACACGCACGCTTGCTGGACACACCGGCCCGGTCTGGTGCGTGTGTTTCAGCCCCGACGGGCAGCGGCTGGCTTCCGCGAGTGACGACACAACGGTGAAGGTATGGGACGCCGTCACGGGGCAGGAGACGTTCACGCTGAAAGGACACATCGACGATGTTTACAGCGTCCATTTCAGCCCGGATGGAACCCGTCTCGCCAGCGGCAGCCATGACACAACGATCAAATTGTGGGACACGGCCACTGGTCAGAATCCGCTCGCACTCAAAGGTCACACCGAGCAGGTCGTCAACGTGTGCTTCAGCCCAGACGGGAAGCGGTTGGCTTCTGCGAGTGACGACAAGACAGTCAAGGTATGGGACACGACAACGGGTCAGGAGACGCTCACGCTAAAAGGACACACCCAGACTATCCGTGGCGTGGCGTACAGCCCGGAGGGGACGCGGATTGCCTCGGCGAGTTTTGACAACACCGTGAAAGTTTGGGATGCCGTCACGGGGCAGGAGACGCTCACGCTCAATGGACACACCGGTCCAGTTTTGAGTGTGAGTTTCAGCCCCGACGGGCAGCGGCTGGCCTCCGCGAGTAGTGACAAGACAGTGAAGGTCTGGGATGCGGTAACAGGTCAAGAGACGCGCACGCTGAAAGGACACGCCGACGGGGTCGTCGGTGTGAGTTTCAGCCCCGACGGACAGCAACTGGCCTCCGCGAGTGCTGATCAGTCAGTGATCGTCTGGCACGTAGCCACGGGGCAACGGTCGCTTACTCTCTACGGACACAATTACCTGCTCTCGAGCGTGTGTTTCAGTCTGGACGGGCAGTGGCTGGCTTCGGCGAGTGGTGATGAGACAGTGAAGGTTTGGAACGCAGCCACAGGACAGGAGAAGCTTACGCTCAACGGACACACCAACTATGTCCACAGTGTGTGCTTCAACCCGGACGGGACTCGACTTGCCTCAGCGAGCAGGGATGGTTCGGTGAAGGTGTGGGACACCGCCACGGGGCAGGAGACACTCTCCTTGAAAGTAAAGGCCGACGATATCTGGTGCGTGTGTTTCAGCCCGGACGGGACGCGGCTTGCCTCGGCGAGTACCGACAACACCGTGCAGGTATGGGATGCCCGCCCGCCGACACCGCAACTACGGGCGCAATCGCAAGCCCGGGGACTGCTCATGTCAAAACGGGATCGCATCAACTCTCTGGAGGATCTGCAGGCGGAAATCCGCAGCGACAAAACCATCAGCAGTCCGGTTCGCCAGCTGACGCTCGACTGGTCCGAACGCTTTTGGAACGCTCAACAATAGGTGCGATAGCGAACACCGGGCGGCGTTGGCAAAGTGTGGCACATGGCCCGCCTACGGCGGACCTCCTCTGCCAACTGTGGCCCGGCAGCGATCAACTCGGCCAACTCTCGTGGATTGGGTGGCAGTGAGGGCCGACAGCGTGCCGTGCCCACGTGGCTCCTTCGGGATGCGGTTCCAGACGCCACCCATATAGAGCGTGGCGTGTGGTCGCGACCTGACTCCCGCACCGGGCGTGGTGCCGAGGGGGGAGACTACTTTGTGATCTTGCATTTCAGCGCTCACCCGGCGCAGCCGGCACCCGCTGCGCTCAATCAGTCCGTTTGACCCGCCCGCTGGTCGCGCTCTTTGGGGCGACCCACTGGTGAAAAAATCCCCCCGGCGTCCCCAGTTCGGATCAACAAGTACGTTTTTCCCAGGAATACAAGAGCCCCGTCGCAGCCTGTCCCCGCCACTCGGGCCTCTGGGCCACTTTTCGTGACCCCCGGGTTTTCTTTTTTGCCCGTTCGGAGACACACCTCAACTCGAGGGCTCGACGCACCTTGTCTTTCAACGGCCTGTTATCGTTTTTCAACGGCCTGTTATCAGCCGTCTTGAGCGCGTCATGCCGAGACTTTCTGGTCTCCTGGCTATTTGCCGGCCGGGCGATAGCGGTGGCCGATGGTGAGGCTGTTGTGTCCGAAACCGATGTTGAGGAATTTCGGGTTCTTCCGCAACTGGTAGTCACCCAGCACGTCGAAGACCTCGATGCGGCCGGCGATGGCCGAGCCGACGAACAGCTTGTCCCCCTCGGGGGTGAACTCGATCCCCTGACCGATTCCCTTGGCATCGAGCGTGTAGAGCAGCCGCGCTGGGCGGGCGGCGATGTCGAGCGCGGCGATGCAGTTGTGGTCAATACCCAGCCCGGTGGCCACCGCCAGCTTGCCGTTGGGGTGGAAGGCAAAGCTCTCCACGCCGTCGGCCACCTGCGAGACGACGTCATTGATCACTGGCGGATCGAGGGTCAGGTCGGCAATCAACACATCACAGAAGTCCCGCCCGCTGGTCGCGGAGCGCTGGCAGATGAGTGCCTTGGTCCCGTCGGGACTGACGCGCAAAATCATGGAGGTCGTCAACAACGCTGTGGGGAGTCCCGCCTTTACCTTGACCTGGCTCAGGTGGCGGATGCGGTTCTTCTCGATCGCATACCACTGTACCGTAACCGGTTCGTTGATTTGGGCGGACTTGCCCGGTTCGAGTGCCGTCACCGGTTGGCATTGCGTGGCGATCAGGTGATCCCCCCGGGGGTGGATCCAGAAACAGGGTATGCCGTGCGGCTGGGGATTCTTGCTGACCTCGACCAGCCGGCCATCGACAATCTGGTAGACGTAAAAGTGCTTGTCAGTACCGACGACAAAGTGCTGGCCATCGGGATGCGCGAGCACGTGGATGGGAAAATCGTCAAACAGCACGCGGTGCACCACACGGTAATGCGGGTCCGCGAGGTCGATCAGCGAGACCACGTTGGCCAACTGGGCCGTCAGCTGCTGCCGCTGCAACAGATCCGGCGTCAATTCGGCGTTGGTCAGTGGCACGGATGGATACTCCAATGGGATCATTTTCTCGAACCGCCAGCCATGATTGGTGATCAGTCCGTAGCGGCCGTCGGATGACATAGCCATCGTCGGCGTGCCGAGCATGGTGGCCACGACGGTGCCGTAAACCGTCTTGATGATGGGCGGGTGATCGGGTCCCAGCTGGATCACGGTGAAGGAGTCCTTCGTCTTCAGTTCCCAGTCGGTGGTGTGATCGGGCGTCAGCTGGTGCAGCTGGGCATACTCCCCGTCGTTAGAACTGAGCAAGGTGAGGGGGGAGTGGGTAGTGAGGTAGGGCCGCTGCTGAGCCGCCACCTCAAACGTCACACCGGCTGCCACGAGCATCACAAGCATCGACGCAGAACATTTCATCGGAGGATCTCCGTTGTGAGGACTGTGGCCACCTGACCTGACCGGCACCGTGTCCAGCGTAGCGAAGCGCACCGGCCGGCAACAGCCGGCCGGCAGTCTGGCGTCGGTAGACCGACTTGCCTGGGTCGCACGCATCACCGTGTGGACCGCTGGGCGCAACGATGCGCCCCCTTGCCCTCACCCGCCCCGCCCCACACGCACGATCGCCAGGATGCCAGATTTGAGTGCGGCCGGTAGTTCGGGCCAAGCGCTAATCACCACACGCAACTCTGCATCAATCCCACCGTCGGCTGCACCGAGTGCACCGCTTTTTGCAGCGCCCCTCTGGTCGATGTGACTGTTTCCCGGGGGAAACGGACTTCGCTGGCAGCCTGTCCCCGCCACTGAAAACCCGATGTAGCGAAAAACACCGCGCGCCGGGTTAACGAACCAAGCCGACGTCAAAAGCGTCGGCTTGGTTCGTTGGATGGCCAAGTGTGGCAACCACTTGCGACGAGGGTTGGCCTCGCTTTGTCTCTCGTTAAATGTCTCCAAAGAGATCTTGTGTGGCCCCGTAAGAGGTGCCTTTTGGACGATTGTGCCCAACGTCTCAGACCCTCAATGTCTCTTTGTCTCAAAGTCGCGCGCGGATCACTCGGGTTATATGCGAGGGAGAATTGTGGGCCATCGTTCGGACGGTAGGTTATGAGTGGAGAGATATTCGTGAAATAGGTTAGAGGAATCGGAGTCGCAAATTATGTCGATGCCCGACAGAAGATTCTGGGAACTTATTGACTCATTGCAGACGAGCGGCGAATCGGATAATTGGCGTCCATCAGTGTATTTCAGCCGTTCCAAGCTCCGCTACTTGTGCGACTTCAGGAACTCAAGCAGATCTGCCATGTCCTGAAGTTTGACGTCTTTCTCAATGCCTTCGGGCATCAGGGACACATTGCTGGCGCGGATTTCTTCGATCTGGCCGCGACCGATCGTCTGCTCTTTTCCTTCGGCCATGCGCAGGACGACCGCTTCGCTGGTTTCGGATGCAATCAGGCCGTTGTAGATTTTACCGTCGTCCGTCACCACGGTGTATGCCGTGAATCGTGGTTCGACCTTGGCGTTGGGATCCAGGATGTCGTACAGCAGAGCTGATCGCGATCGATTTCGGACGTCACTTATGTCGGGCCCGGCCTGATGCCCTTGGCCATCGATTCGGTGACACTGGCTGCAAATACGTTTGAAAACTTTCGCACCTGCTTCGGCTGACGCCTTGAGTGTCAACGCCTCTTGATACTCTCGACCGACCTGCTGGCGGTTTGAGGATACGGCGCCTCCAAACAGCTCGATTGCCATGGCTTGAAGTGTTTTGTCGGAATGCTTCAACAGTCGCACTCGTTGATCGATGCTGAGTGCCGCTGGACGCAATTTGCCGGCAGCCATGGCTTCCAGTGCCTGTCGGGTCGTTGATGTTCGCTGCAACAACAGCAGCAGCGCCGGCCCGCGAACGACAGGACCCAATTGCGGCCAGCGATCCAGAACAATTTGTCCCGCCGTTGCCGAACCGTTCGCTGAAAGAGCGTTGATGGTCGCCAACTGCACTTCTACGGGCTGGCCGGCTGCCAGCAACTCACGAAACACGTGGCCCGAGTCTGCGAACGATTGATAAGCCATCAGTTCCACGGCAGCGGCGCGATCGGCGGGAGAGTTGGAACGGTCGGAAGCTGTACTTCCCGCCTGCTCCACCAAGTCTCGAACCGCGGCGACGCTGGCGGTCAACAGCTCGGGCGGCTTTGCCAGCAGAGCCGGCAGGCTGGTACGGCCGAGTGCTCCGCGATGCCGCGACAACCCCTGGCCCAGGCCGCTGATAATGGCAGCCCTCCACCACTCGCTGCCACTCCCGCGAGACGCCAACGTCTTCATCACTGATGCCAACTCGGTTTGGTCACCGCGTGACCCGACAGCCGCTGCAAGCTGTTTGACCAACTGCGCCGCCGGGCCATCGCCTTTGCCAGCAAACGACCTATCTTCAACAAGCGCCGTCA
Source organism: Planctomycetaceae bacterium (assembly GCA_002702965.1). Lineage (GTDB taxonomy): Bacteria > Planctomycetota > Planctomycetia > Pirellulales > Pirellulaceae > UBA9264. The sequence continues at coordinate 11,356 of PADE01000250.1, read as the reverse complement.
GGACATCGCCAGCCCGCTTACCGACGGACGTGAGTAAACCGCTGGCGAACCACGAATCTCGTCCGTCCCGTAGTGCGAGTGTTACCAGGAGTCGAGTCGCAGCGGCGCGGTCACTTTCACCCAAAGTCAGAGCCACCTGAAACCGGACGCGCGGGTCGTCGTCTGATGCACGTTGGGCGACTTTCTCGAAGACGGCGTCTTCCGACAGCCAGCGCGATGCCAGTTTGACGGCGTCGCGTCTGACGTGTGGATCGGGGTCGTCGAGTGCTGTAAGTACGTCGATACCTTTCAATGCACCAATACCATCAAGAGTCCACAGCGAGTGCAGCCGCGATGTTGCCGATTTCCCGCCCTTCAGGATCGGGCGGATTTCGGGAATCGACTTCTCAATCTTTTGGCGAACCAGCAGGCGCTGGCCGAGAAACTGCCGCCACGCGTTGTCATCCTGCAGAAGTGCAACCGTCTGCTTGATGTTCTTCGGGGGCGTGAAGGAGCGTGGCTTCGATTCCTTTGGCACGATGCGATAGATTCGGCCGCGATCGTCGCCAGCACGCCAATCCAGCTTGACAGCGATTTCCGGTGGCAGGAATTTTGGATGTTCGACCCATAGGCGATACATGTCCGCTAGGTACAGAGCGCCGTCTGGCCCATTCGCCAGGCTGGCGGGGCGAAACCAGGTATCGGTCGAGGCAATGAAATCGGCCTTTGGCCGGGCGCGCCGCGCAGCCAGCCTCACTCCATTCGGCTCAACAATCGACCGCGTCACCAGATGCCCGATCGGTTCGCAGACGAAGACGCTGTTCAAATACTCTGGCCCCAGAAGATCACCCAGATACGCGGTGACACCACAAGCCGACGTGTGAGTCCCTGCGTGCGACAGGTAATTGCTCTTCATTTCCACTCGTGGATAAACACGAGTCTCGCCACCTGACTTGCCGACGTCGTAATGCCCGCGCGAGATCACCGAGTACGGGTTTCGCGTCATTAGCGCCGGTGGCAGTAGCGTTGTCATGATCGGATTGCGGTTTGTGCAGTAGAACCGGTGACCCCAGCGATCGACGGTGTTGCCAAATTGTCCCATGCCACTGTCGGCCTCGAACTTCATCGTTTCGGGATGAAATCGAAAGTCCTTGCGGGGTATCGTCACTGTGCTGTCAGGATCGCGAGACGACGTGATCTTGCCCGGCCCATAGTTCAGATAGATCCAGTTGTCGAGTCCCCATCGCGGGTTGCCGATCTGCATTTGCGGATGGGCCGGGGTAAAGCCGTCGAACAACGTCTTGCGGACATCGGCCACGTGATCGCCGTTGGTGTCTTTCAGAAAGAGAATCTTCGTTTGCGCACCGACAAGCAATCCGCCATCCAGCGGCATCAGGCTGTGGGCGAAAGTCAGCTTGTCGGCGAATACGTGCCGGCGGTCTACTTTGCCATCGTTGTTGATGTCCTCGAGATAGACAACTCGCGAAAGCGGATCGCCGCCCTCTTCCGGGCCGATCGGATAGTCGCCGTACTCGACGACGAACATGCGCCCGCGTTCGTCAAACGTGATGGCGACTGGGTCGAACACCAGTGGCTCCGCGGCGACGAGTTCGATTTCAAGGCCAGGCTCAATCTTCAGCATCTTCATCGACTGCCGCGGTGACTTTGGTGGAGCAGTTTTTGCGTTAACCCAGTGGCGTCCACCGCGTACCCCTTCGATCAACTGCAGCGCGTTCTGTTGCGGCGGGACCTGCGCTACTGGTTTGCCGGCGACCTTGCCTATGGCACGCTGACCGTCACCGGGCCGATTGCGATCACCGAGTTCCGCTCGCGCAGCTTCCGCGTATGCGGTCAGCTGCTTGACAACGTCGGGGTGTTCGGCAGCGACGTTCTCTGTCGAGCTAATGTCCTCGACGACATTGAAAAGCAACGGTCTCGCCGGTTGGCCTTTGCGAAAGTGAGGATGTCGGTCGAAGGACTCAAGTGGAAGAAAGAGTTTCCACGGTCCGCTGCGGACAGCCTGCAACTGATCGCGGGAGTAGTAATAGAAAGACTCGTACGGCGACCTTGCGGTCGATGTGCCGGTAATCAGCGATGTAATATCGTGGCCGTCGACAGCGTGCGTCGGTGCGGTTGGGTTGGACATGCGGGAGAAGGTCGGCAGCAGATCCATCGTGGTTACCAGCTCGGCGCATGTCGTTGCCGGCTCGACCTTGCCGGGCCACCACATGATCGTCGGCGAGCGAAAGGCACCCTCGGACGTAGTGTACCCGCGACCGTAAAGAGGCCGATTTGTGCCTCGTTCCGGGCTATTCATATCTGGAGCCATCGGTGCTCCATTGTCCGACAGCCAGATCACCAATGTGTGATCGTCGATCTTCAATTCCTTGAGCTGTTGGATAATTTGCCCGGTCGACCAGTCGATCTCTTCGATCGAATCGCCCCATGGTCCGTTCTTGCTCTTTCCCTTGAAGGCCGGGCTCGCGAACGGTGCACGAGTGCTGCCGGGCATCGGCTGTGGGAAATAGACAAAGAATGGTTCGTCTTTGTGTTGTATGATGAAGTCCAACACCTCTTCCGTGCAGCGTTTCGTCAGCAGATTGCGATCCGCAGGAGCTTCGATCACGGTCTCGTTCTTCATCAGCGGTATTTCGGGCCACGTGCTTCCCTGTAGGCGTTCACCCAGACGTAGCCCGACTTCGCGAGTCATGTCGTCGCTGTAGGGGATGCCGAAGAAATAGTCGAAGCCCTGACGCGTTGGCAGGAATTCGGGCTGATCGCCAAGGTGCCATTTCCCGAAGATGCCGGTTGCGTAACCGCGTTCTTTCAGGACTTCCGCGATTGTGATCTCATCTGCATTCAGGCCGTATGGCGACACGGGCCGCAGAACCTGGCCGTCGCGCGGGTTGGTGTGCATCTGCACGCGCTGCGAATAGCAGCCCGTCATCAACGAGGCTCGCGACGGAGTACACACACCCGCGGTCACACAGAAGTGTGTGAACTTGCGGCCCTGTTCGGCCATGCGATTCAGATGCGGCGTGCGGTGTACTGTCGAGCCAAACGGTTCAATGTCGCCGTAGCCCAAGTTGTCGCAAAAGATCACGATAAAGTTCGGCGGCGCTGAGCTTTCGCATCGAGCGGTGTCGGTCAGAGCGGTTGATGTCAGCAGAATCAGCAGTGCCGCGGTGGTGCGGGGAGTGATCATGATCGGGCGCCTTCTGGTGTCTCGGTGCGAGCTGGACAGGCTTGCTCTCCGTTCCGATCGAGAGCTTGCGAGCTAAGTGGGCCGGCAACAGGGGATGCAGCTCCTGCGGTTGGCGTATCCAGACGCCACCAATATAGAGGCTGGCGCGGCGGCGTGTGGCCGGGCCAGCAACCGGACCCGCCCCAGCGGCAGGAGGGGCGGGGGGCGGATCAGCCCACGGTCACGAGGTCGACCACTTAACGAAATTGCACTTGGGCAACGCCTGCTTCAGTTCGGCGATGCCCCCGTCGGTGACCTGGGTACTGTGGAGACTGAGAGACTTCAGCTCAGTCAGCCCCTTGAGGTGCACCAGCCCCGCGTTGCGGATTGCAAGAGCATCAGGTTCGTCGAACTGGAGATCTATCCGTAGCCATACGACCTGGAAAACTTGAAGGGCCGGTCCCCCGTCGGTCACAACGTCCAAGGCACCCGGGGCCCGGTCAAGATCCTGGACGGCTTCCACATCGTTCCGAGCGTGACCGTCAGCAGGCGAAACCTGTTTTCACCTTGTGCACTCACTGTTCGGGACCGAAGCGAAGCTCGGTCATCGGTCGGAAGTCCGTGTGGCAGTATTCAACCAGATCATGAAACATGATGGTTGCGACCGGGTCGACCTGTAAGTTACCCAGGAGGTCCAGCGTCGTGATCACCAGCCGTCCCTTCCGGTATCGGAACTGGGCAGCCAGTCCGTTCAATTCCCCCACCACCGCGCCGTGGGGTGACTTGATGCGGGACCGCAGCCATTCCGAATAGCCGCCCACCAGCAGATCGTCTTTGCTGCCGGGACGCAGGCTGCCGATCGCCTTGTACGGCTCCAGGACCCTGTGGAAGGTCCAGCCCAACGGATTCTCGAAGACGATGTTCTTGAACAGTCCATGCGCCGGATTGATATAAGCCGATCCTTGACGGCCATCTCCCAGGCCGTAGCCGGGGGTGCCGACGGTTAGTCCCAGTGATCCAGGCAGCTGGTTGCTGCGAGTCACAAATAACAGTGCGGTGCCACCCTCGGCCACGTGCCGCCGGACTGCATCCGGAAGCGCAGAGGCCAACGTGACACGCAGGTTGGGATCGACCCCGTTGTACACACGGTGACCGGCAAGCACCTTGGTGTTGGTCCCGATGATCTCGGGCAAATGAATGTCAGCCAGTGTCTTTCGCGAATCGTTTTTCTCGATAAAAAATCGCACCCCGTCGCCACCGGCCTGCAACAGTGTCGACTGAAACTCGATTTCCACGTGACCGTTGATGGGACTGAGCCAACTGTGAATGGCCATATAGAGCCTCGGACCGATGTTCACGGGGTTCCAGACAACCCGACCCGCGGGTACCTCGACACCCCCGGAACCAGAGATCCCGATGTTGCCTTTCGTGTCGTTCTTCCACGTGAATGGTCCACGGTCCTTGGCAACCGTCCAGAATTTCGGTGGTCCGTCGCCGATGTTCCACACGCGGTCAAAAAAGCCGTTGCGTGTCAGCAGCTTGTATTTTCCGTCGCGTTGAGTCGGCTCTTTCGGCTTCTCGATCCAACGTTTTGACCAACGGGAAGTCTCACTATTCTGCTTTGGGTCAGTGGACCAGTCTCCCGCGACATCCCAGACGCGAGCCGGATCCTTCGACTGGGTGATGCGAGTGTGCAGGGTCAGCGTGTCACCACCACCATTGCTGCGTGGATCGACCACGAAGTTGATCCGGTCGCCGATAGAGACCGGGACCCTCTTGAGCCGAACAAGCTCGGTCGAATCGCCGACGGCAGTGCGGCGGTTCGACTTGATATGCGTCATGTTGATCGTTCGCCGTCGAGGCGGCTTTTTCAGGCGCCGCGGGTAGATGTGAATGTCGACGTGGTTACCGGAGGTCCGCTTCTGTTCGTGAAACAGCTCGACATGCAACCGGGCCTTGATTCCTCGCTCNACTTGCGGCGTCGTGAAGACAATNTGGCCTNCCGATTTGACACCNGCCTGGTCCATCGAAATGNNGGNAAGCTGGCCANGGANGNCNACGTCNAGGTCCNNGNCAANACCCTCCAGACGCCATTTCNCCACGCCGTCGTGGATCGGTGTGCCGCTGTAATGCGATANCGTCACATTGGCTGNGAACTTGTCGTCCGACCAGTAGTTCAATGCCGACCAGTCGATGATCAGCAGGTCGGGCGTCTGAAACGAGGCCAGTGCCGCATGGAACGGTCGCAGGCTCATGTCGTAATCGACCATGCCGTGAACAAAGGGACCGATACTCGAGAAGGCAGTGATCACGTACCCGCATACGTCCGGGTTTTTTCTGATCTGTTCCATTTCGTCCTTGAGATCGGCAAACACACTCCAGTCATGCTGTTTGGCGAGGCCGGCGAAACTACCGTAGACCCTGTCCAACCCCCANTCGTAGAACCGCTTTTCGTATCCAGCTCCCATCTTCTGGGTTTCGCCCCAGCCACGGCCGGCATCGCGAACGATCGGAAGCGGTGTCCTGCCACCCCATTGCTTCTTGAATTTGTCCATGTCGGGATAGAAGACATATCCCCCCACTTCGCCGATGAGGAACGGTTTGCCCGCTGCTCTGAGACCGGCATACCTCTGCCTTGATTTCACGTGGAATTGCGGGCCGTTGACGCCGTAGATCATCGCGGCGTTGATATCGGTGCTGAAGGCNGGCCCGCCGTTGGNNTCNATAATCGGCCGGGTCCGATCCAGCTTCCTGACCAGCGAGCGAGCCGTGGTGACCATCTGTTGCTGCTCGTCACGCGTCGGACTCAGCCCCTTGTTCACTTCGCTACCGCCATACGGATAGGGCATGGGGGACAGCCCGGCGNTGGCGTTGTAGAGGCCCCAGAAAATGACNCTCGGGTGGTTGCGGTCTCGACGCACCCANCCCACCAACTGCTGCCGCCAACGGTGGATGGAATTCCCGGTGATCCGCCAGGTGTATGGCGGTTCCCCGTAGACCATCAAACCCAACCGATCAGCCCAGTCCAGAAAGCGATGGTCCTCGATCTGGCACGCCTTGCGGACCACGTTGAAACCCATCCTCTTGATGAGCGTCACTTCGCGTCGGAAATCTGCGTCGCTGGGAGGACGATACTGCGGCAAGTACTGGTTCTTGTCCGGCGTGTCCTGCCAGTCGTTGACTCCTCTCAGGAAGATGGGTCGGTTGTTCAACCGAACTTGAGTGCCGTGGATATCGATCTTCCTCATTCCGAAATGAGTCGACGCGGCATCAAGCGTCCCGTCATCGTCAGCCAACTCAGCCTGCAGTTGATAGAGATGCGGCGTGTCGGGCGTCCACAGCCACGGATCATCGATGGCGATCGTGGCCTTGACCACGATCGAGTACGCCTTGTCGCTCTTGGGCAGCACCAGCCGGATTTGTACGGCATGCTGTCGGCCGTCCGTTCGCAGGGCCAGCAGCCTGAGGGTTGTTGACTTCGCACGGTCGCGAGGCGGTGACGTGATCGACGTCTGAATGTGCGCGACGGCGGCATCAATATCTGGAGCGGCATGGAGATCGGAGACGTAGGTGGTGCCGGTCGCCTCCAGCCAGACGCTGCGCCAGATCCCACTGACGCGATGCATCTCAGTGTGAGCCGGGCCAACCGGAAATTCGAGTTGGTCCGCTGGGTCAGACACCCTGACGGTAATGCGATTGGCCCGGTCGAATCGGGCCAGCCTGGAGACGTCCAGGGCGAACGGCAACTGGCCGCCCTCGTGTTCTCCGGCAAGCTGGCCGTTCACCCAGATCCTGGCGTAATAGTTGGCCCCGCAGAAGACGACCGCGATGCGTCGGTTCCGGAAACGAGCGTCAAGTCTGAACTCGCGTTCGTACCACGCGGTACCCACCGTGTCGTTGAGATCCTCGAACACGGTTTGCCAACTGCCCGGCACCTGGCAGACACGATCCCGCACGCCGGTGCGAAACCAGCCTTTCGTTTCACCGGTGTCGTGTGCGTCGAAGCTGAAACGCCACTGTCCGTCCAGGCTTTGCCGAACGCGGCTCTTGAGCACGCTGAAATAGGGACTTGGCGGTTCAAGGATAGCAACCTTGAAATCCGCATCCGTCGGGCGATTCGACTGCTGACCGGAACTCTCGGCGGAGAGCACGATGANCGACAACACCGCAACAACTCGACCTTGCCACATACTCAACTCCGCTATCCGAGCACATTCGATCGAATCTCGGCTACAGTCTCGCCGGCCGGTTGGGACAAAGCGCCTGCCGCAGCTACGCGTGTGCTCTCACAAGGACGGGCAAGTACGTGTCAACCCGCTGGCATCCGCGCCATTTAGGAGCAGAGGTCCGGCAAAACTTCTGGCCGAAAACCGCCGCAACCCGCAACTTGGAGTAACCGCGCGGTTACTCATTCCCGAGTGTAACTGATCCCAGTCTGCCAGCAATCCGCAACGTCGGCGGCTTCACTCAGGCGATCTGCGTCCAGCCATCGCTCACCACACCCGACCATCCCCATCACCAGCAGCAAGCCCAGCAGACGTTGCATGTGCGGCTCCTTCGGGATGCGGTTCCATACGCCACCAATATAGAGGCTGCCGAGACGGCGATTGGCTCGGCGCTGCCGGGATCTCGAGGCTCCCGCAATCGGACCACGCGGTGCACCCCGAAGCGCCCCTGCCATTACTCCTTGAGGTCCAACTTCAACAGCTTGACGTTCTTGTACCAGACTTTGTGGCCATGGTCCTGAAAACCCAGATAGCCCGCGCGGGCGAAGTCTTTTACGGCTCGCGGTTTGCCGCCCAGTTTGTACTTGTGCTTCGCACCATCGGGGCAGACGCCCGGCCGGTCGAATTTGTCACAGTTCATTTCGGCGACCTCTTGGCCGTTCACCTTGACGTTGATGTACGGTCCGTAGCACCGAATTTCGACGGTGTTCCATTCGCCGGTTTTCTTGCCCGCGTTCTTGGTGGTGGCTACCAGATCGTAGATCGCGCCAAACTGGTGCTTGCCAACCCGCGTGCCGCTCATGACCTGAATCTCAAAACCCGTGTGGACCGGGTTCTTGGGATCTTCGACACGGAAGAAGATGCCCGAATTGCAACGAGGGTTTTCCCAGCGGACATCACATTTCAGTACGAAGTGATCGAACGGTCTTTCGTGCATGATGATGTACCCGCCCGACTTGTACGGAACAAGCGACCCTTTTTCAACCGTCGTCGCGATTGGCTTGTCGTTGTTGCACTTCCAACCAGTCAGGTCCTTACCATTAAACAGCAACTGCCAGCCAGCCTGTTTTTCTTCATCCGAAAGTTCGTTATCGCCGGCGATGGCTGACGAGGCAAAGAGCATCGCGGCAGCGACCGTCGCGGCGAATGGAAGGTTTCGTGTCATTGGAATCTCCAGGTTGTGATCGGAATCAACGCGCGCCCGTTCTGACACCCAATAGGTGGCGTGGGCATCTTAACATTTCTCTTGATGGAGCCAATTCGAGCCAATACAACGAACGGGTCCACCAAGCAAAGAATCTGGCCTCCTTGTTGTTCGTGCTGCGTTGGGGATCGTCTTACAGTGCGTTTGAAATGATTCCAACGTCCCTTGTATGGCCAGCGCCATTATCCCCGGTTCGCCGTGGATGGGGACTTGACGAAGATCGACGCAGAGGTGGACCACTAGGGCTTGGGCGGAACGGTTGATGCTCAGTAAGCTCTCTCCCAAACCCAAAAAGTAGAAGACTTGCCCGGGCTCCCTGCCTGCACAAAAATAACGCCGTATTCAAACGAGCCCCAACGTCCTGGGGAGGGATGCCATGCTCGAACGTATCGTGATTTCAGGATTGTTGCTCGGGTACGCGTCGAACGGCGCGGCGGCCGAATGGCGAGACNTTTACGAGGCTCTGGACCTANAGGCAATGCCATGCCGCGTGATGANGCCGGTCCATCTTGATNCCGACAAGAAATACCCTGTGATTGTTTCCCTGCATGGNGGGGGCGGCAAGGGATCGGATAACCGCAAGCAACTGAAGGTGTGGAACCAGCAGCTCGCCGAGTCAGAACGCCGAACAAAGTTCCCCTGTTACGTCGTGGCGCCACAGGCAACCGGGCTATGGAACGCGGAACACCTCAAGCAGATCAAGAAGATCGTGAAAGGACTCCCTTCGGCTGATATGGACCGGATCTACATTCTGGGGCATTCGATGGGGGGGCATGGCACCTATATCTTTATTCAGCTCGACCCCGATTATTTTGCTGCGGCTGCGCCGTCGGCCGGAAGTGGGCTGAAGACGACGCGGGATTTCATCGATCCGGCAAAGATCAAGCGTATCCCGATTTGGGCGTTTCACGGCGACAAGGATAGGGTTTGCCCCATCGCTAAAGACCAAATGGTCTTTGACCAGATGAAACAGCTGGGGGGCAATATGAAGTTCACCATCTGGGCCGACGATAAGCATGCCGTGTCGCACAAGTTCATCCCTGGCAGCAACAACGGAACCACACACCTGAGCAGCGACCGTTGCGACAAGGAGCCCGATTTGATGACCTGGCTTTTCAAACAGAATCGCCAAGACTGAAACGGCGGAATGGTTTTCCAAACCTGGCTCGTGAACATGTTGCACCCCGTGTCTTGTGCAGCCATGTTTTTCGATCATTGTCCCCAGCGGCGGAGAGAATGTANCTCNTTNNNCNGAAAACGACCGACNNNTCGAATCCTGTCCCNGCCAGTTGGGACCACTGCCACCCGATCGCCCGTCGTCGCACGGTTCCGCATAAGCACCTCCAGGTCAAGGGCTTTCCTCGTTTCTGGCTCGTCGGTGCGACCTGGCGCGTGCGCTTGCTGCNCCGCCTGGGGTGGCCNGTTACGTGGCCCGCATGTTCTGAAACGGTACGGGCCACACCTCGCCGCCAGCGCGGCGGACGATTTTCTCGAGCGACGTCAAGCCGGAACGGTGGCATCGTCAGCCGGCCGAGGTTGTGCCGATCGCTTCCGAGAGTCGCGCGAAAAACTCGTCACGCCNCTTCGTCCAATCCTCGCTCTCGTCGTCGGCGTAGTCGTAGAAGCCGGCACCAGTCTTCACGCCCAGACGGCCNGACTCGATCAGCTCCCGCAGCGCTGCCGGCGGTTCGTTCGCGTGGCTCAGTTCGGGCCACAGGTACTCGGCGATGCTGAGGAACACATCGAGCCCGCCGAAGTCGGCGGTTCGCAGNGGGCCGAGAAACCCCCATCGAAATCCGGGGCCACCGGTCATCGCGGCGTCGAGGTCCTCCGGGCTGACAATCCCCTCACCGACGAGGTGCATCGCCTCGCGGAAGACGGCGAACTGCAGCCGATTGCCGACGAAGCCGGGCACGTCGCGCCGCACGTAAATCGGNCTCTTGCCGGCCAGGCGAGCCAGCGACATCAGCCGCTCGATCACGGCCGCGTCGGTCCGTTCGCCCGAGACGACCTCGACCAGCGGCGTCAGATGAGCCGGGTTCCACCAGTGGAAACCCGCGACCAGCTCCGGCCGGCCGGTCGCGGCGCCGAGTCGCGTAATCGACAGGCCCGACGTGTTCGACGCGAACGGCACGTGCGGCGCGCACAACGTGTCGAGCCGACCGAGCAGATCGCATTTCAGCTCGAGGTTCTCGGGCACTGCTTCGACCACAAGGTCGATGTCGGCCATGGCATCGTCGAGCGAGGTCGTCGTGCGCACGCGCCTCGCGGCGACNTCGGCCGCGGCGACGTCGAGCCGACCAGCCTCGACAAGAAACCGCCGAGCGGCCGCCATGCGGTCGAGCGACCGGGCCAGCAAGTCATCGTTGAGGTCGCAAAGTGCCACGTCGAGCCCGCAGTCAGCCAGACACTGCGAGATGCCGGTCCCCATNGTACCGGAGCCGATTACCGCTGCTCGCTGGAACCCGTCGGCCATGACGCCCTCCGTTGCTGGCTGAGGCGGTCGCCGTACATCCCACTATGACATGATGACATCATACCGCGCCCGACCTCGCCACGGCATCTCACGACGCCCGAGTTCGGCACAATCCGGCGCGATTGGCCTGTCGCGCCGTCGGTGGCGCAAGGCTGGAGTGGCGAGCCTACAATGGGCAGCCACATAGGATCGCGGCTCCAGCTACCACCAATCGAGTCCCGGCGAGGTGCGTGTGGGGCGGTGGCCGAGGGAAAGANCCTCACTCCCGCACCCGGNGTGGGGGTGGG
>PADE01000249.1 GCA_002702965.1 Planctomycetaceae bacterium | reverse complement strand
GCCCTTTTGTCTGGTTGCCTTGTTGGCGTTGGCGGCGTTTGCGTTCATCGCAAATGCGCGTTCGTCAGGAGAAACCCGTAGTTGGAAGACGCACGCGGTTGCTCGCGGTGACCTGGTCGTCCGTGTGATCGAAAGGGGAGCCATCGAAAGCTCCGAAAATACAAGGATCATCTGCCGGGTCCGAGGTGAGAACAGCGTTACCTGGGTGATCGACAACGGAACCGAGGTCAAGGCCGGAGACGAACTCGTTCGTCTCGACACACTGTTGATCGAAGAGACGATCTTTGAGAAGACCAAGTACGCACACTGGTCGAAGGCGGGGTCACTCACGCTAGGGAATATGGTGCGCAGGTCGAGCCTGGCAATCCCCGAATACGAACAAGGTCGATTTCAGGTGGAATTGATGAAGCTGCAGAAGGACCTGGCACTCGCCGAATCGGATCTGCGGACGGCACAGAATATCCTGGATTACGTTCAGGCCATGTATGAAAGAGGCTACCGGAGCGAGCTTCAAGTCGCGGAGCAGACGTTGGATGTCGAACGATTGAAAGCCGATCTGGAGGTCAAGGAAACGGATATTGACGTACTAAAGAATTTCACACGACGCGAGGAGTTGGAAAAGCTGCAGGGTGAGTACAACAAGTGGGATGCCAAGCACAAGGGTCAGGTCGAGCAAGCGAAGGAGAATGCGTCGCGACGCGATCGCGCCATCGAAGAACTGGCAAATTGTGTCGTCAAGGCGCCACGCGACGGGTTGGTGATCTATCCCAGGGCTGAGAAGTGGAAGGAGGAACCCGACATTCGNGTCGGCGGCTCNGTACACAAAAATCAGGTCCTGTTGTTNATGCCGAACCTGTCCAAAATGCAGGTGAAGATCGGCATTCATGAGTCGGTCATCGATCGCATTGCGCCTGGGACCGCTGCGGTTGTTTCGCTTCCCGACAAGGATCTGGACGCGGAGGTAACCTTTGTCGCCCTGATCACCAAACCAGCGGGTTGGTGGGCCGGCAATTCAGTGAAGTATGACACGGTGATCGAGCTGCCGGGGGGAGAGGACTTAAAACCAGGTATGACGGCCGAAGTCGAGGTGATCATTGCCCGCCACGAAGCGGTGCTCAAGGTCCCTACCACCGCTGTGTTGGAGACGACNGAAGGAGACTACTGTTGTTGGATAGACACCGCCGACGGCCCACGACGACGCGCGCTTGCCCTCGGTGATAGCAGCGAGGACTTCATCGTCCTCCACGATGGCCTCGAGGAAGGAGACCAGGTCATCATCAACCCACTGGCCTTTATCGAAGAGGCGCAACACGAAGCGCTGAAGGTGTGGGGTCGCAAAGAANAGCAAGGTCAAGAGTCGCCGAGCGGTGGCGTTCAGAAGGAGACGACGCGGGCACGCTCAGGAGAACAGGCGCTGGGTGCAAGGTGAGATGTTTGCCGAGCACTCGCGGAAGCCGTGTGCAAGGAAGTCTGTTGCGGGCGCGATGAAATCGAAACGAGAGGGTGCCGCGNCGCTGCTCGATAGCACGCTGGTGCGGTTCGCCAGCAAGCCGGGGAACGCCGACGCCCGCGACCCCCGTAACGTCCCGAGCCTGTCGATGGCGGTGCCTACGGATACAGGCGCTACATCGCCTACGACCAACACGACCATACGCCGTTGTGAAACCGGTTCGTCAGCGTGTTGGACAAAATGGGGAGTGAAACGGGCTCCTTCGCCACGAACACTGGTCAGCTCGCTTGGTAGCGCTGCGCAGGCCGGCGAAAACAGTCTCTGGGAAGCGACGTTCAGTCAGGCGAGAAGGTCACGCACCACGCGGCCGTGGACATCGGTCAGGCGGTAGTAGCGACCCTGGAATTTGTACGTCAATCTCTCGTGGTCGATGCCCAGGCAGTGCAGCATGGTGGCATGCAGGTCGTAGACAGGCACCGGATTTTCCACGACGTCGAAGCCGTAGTCATCGGTCGTACCATAGGTAAGTCCCGACTTCATTCCGCCGCCCGCCATCCACATGCTGAAGCAGCGCGGATGATGATCGCGACCGTACTTGGCCATGTTCAGTCCCCCTTGGGCGTAGACGGTACGTCCGAACTCGCCTCCCCAGATGACCAGCGTCTCGTCGAGCATGCCNCGCTGTTTCAGATCGGAAATCAACGCCGCCGANGGTTGGTCGACGTCNCCGCACTGCAAAGGAAGATCGCGTGGCAAGTCGCCGTGCTGATCCCAGCCGCGGTGGTACAGTTGAATGAAGCGGACGCCCCGCTCGGCGAGTCGGCGAGCCAACAGACAGTTTGCGGCGTAGCTGCCGGGACGACGCACCGCCTCGCCGTAAAGATCGAGGACGTGTTGCGGCTCATCGCTGGTGTTTACCAGTTCCGGAACAGACATCTGCATGCGATACGCTAACTCCGCCTGGCGAATACGAGTAAGGGTCTCGGGGTCGCCCGCTTGTTCGTAGTGTCCCCGATTCAGGGCATTGGTCAGATCGAGCATTCTGCGTCGCCGCTGGCTCGTGATGCCGGGCGGATTATTCAGATAGAGCACAGGATCTCCCGACGCGCGAAATTGAACGCCCTGGTGCGCCGAAGGCAGCAAGCCGCTTCCCCAGAGCCGAGCGTACAGCGCCTGTGAATCGCGTTTTGCGCTACCTTGGGAGATCATCACCACGTAGGCCGGCAGGTCGGCGTTCTCGCTTCCCAGCCCGTAGCTGATCCAGGCTCCCATGCTCGGTCGGCCCGCCTGTTGAAAGCCGGTCTGAAAAAAGGTGATCGCTGGGTCGTGATTGATCGCGTCGGTTTGGACCGACCGGACGATGCAAAGATCGTCGGCGAGTCGCCCGAGATGCGGTAGCAATTCACTGATCTCAGCGCCGCTCTGACCGCGCTTGGCAAAAGAGTAGATCGACCTACAAACCCGCTTTTGCTGTCCGGCGGTCATGCCCGTTTGACGCTGGCCCTTGAAGAAAGCCTGCTCCAGGACATTGCCGTGGCGTCGGTCGAGCTCCGGTTTCTGGTCCAATAACTCGAACTGGGACGGGGCGCCACTCTGGAACAGGTAGATGATCCGCTTTGCTTTCGGGAGGAAATGAGGCAGACCCGCCAATCCCCGCGCGGGACCCGCGGCGGCTGTTCGNTCGGCAAATAGATCCGCGTTGAGAACCGAGGCCAGGGCGATCGAGCCGATGCCGGTTGTCGCTCGGCCGAGCAACTGACGGCGAGTGGCCATCAACGCCTGGTCGTCGGCTTCGTTGAATGCGGGTTTCATGGGTTCGTTTCTCTTCACGCGTCGCGGTACGCACCAGCGTTCGATGGGAAGTACGCCGCGACACTAGTTCCTCGTGATCGATTCATCGATCTGCAACAAACTGTTGACCACCGCGGTGTAGGCCGCCAATTCGGGCAGATCGAGTGATCGGTCGTACGGTGACTCACCAACACGCATCAGCTGCGCGGCGGCTGCTTGGTCGAGACGAAANTCCGAGAGCAAGTCCCGCAAAGCGTCGCGCAACTGACTCCGTTCCACCTCGTTCGGACGGCGACCTGTCGCCATGCGAAACGCCAATTCCAAACGGTCCCGGTGACGATCGCCACCCTGTTTGATGACGCGCTCGGCCATTTTGCGAGAGGCTTCCACAAACGTCGGGTCATTCATCAGCACCAGTGCCGCCAGCGGTGTGTTGGTCGAGGAACGCTGGAGGACACAGGCCTCACGCGTGGGCGCGTCGAANGCCTGAAAGTTTGGTGGCGGTACACTCCGCTTCCAATAGGTGTACATGCTGCGGCGGTACAGTTTATCTCCGTGATCCTGCTTAAATCGGGGCACATTTTCATAGACCACGTCACCCCACAGTCCGGCTGGCTGGTAGGGCCGCACACTTTCCCCTCCCAGATGCTCCATCAATAGNCCACTGATCGCCAGCGCCTGGTCACGNATCATCTCGGCGGGAAGCCGAAAGCGCGGCCCGCGCGCTAACAGTCGATTGTCCGGATCCCATTTCAGCGATGCGGTCGACAACCGCGATGATTGCTGGTAGGTCGCCGACATCACGATCACCTTGTGAATCGCTCTGACATCCCATCCGCGGTGCACAAATTCGGTCGCCAGCCAGTCGAGCAGTTGAGGGTGGGTTGGCCCCTCACCTTGGGAGCCGAAATCTTCGGGCGTGTTGACCAGGCCGGAACCGAAATGGAGTTGCCAGTAACGATTCACCGCCACGCGCGCCGTAAGGGGGTTGTTCGGGCTGACCATCCACTTTGCCAGGGCGAGTCGATTCGCCGCGGAGTTCCCATCCAGCGATCCCAGTTCGGCCGGCAGTCCAGCGGTCACCGCTACGTTGCTGGGCTGGTCGTACTGGCCACGCGTGAGCACAAAGGTCTTCCGTGGCGGTTCCATTTCGGCCATGACCATCACCGTCGGCTGCGACGCCGCGAGGTTCTTTGCCTCGGCTCGTAGTTCCGCCAGTCGTTGCTCGCTGTCGCTCACCGGTAGATCGCTAACGCCACTCATGTCCCAATAGACGGTGCCATCGAACTGAGTAAACGCCCAGCCGGTGATCAGCGTCCCTGCCCGTAGGGCCACCTGCGAAACCTCGACCTCCAACCGCACCCACTCGCCGGCCCGGGGCAGCGGTCCCATGTGTCGGCGACTGCCAGACCGATCGGTCCCCCACGGAATGTGATTGCCCCCCCAATACGCACGGTGTTCCCAGCTTTGGCCCGTATTCCATTGCAGCATGATCTGCCGCGGAGGATTCTCCGGATCGAGGTAAACGTAGGTGAACAACCGAGCGCCCGCGCCGAGCCGCAGCCCCGGTTTCGCATCCTGGACCAGGTGCTGGCCCAGTCCTTTGCTGGTTCGCAGTGACGCTCGTTTCCCACTGAACACCGGATGTTGCGGCTTCGAGACAAACACAAACTGTTGGGCGCCGCTTCCGTTGCCGATCGGCAACGATCCAGGCGGCAGAGAGTCGTCAATCCAGACACGGTCCGATCGTACGGGAGCCGCACCACGATCGGACACCTCGCTCGCGAGGCGAAGTTCCAGCTCCGCGATCCGGTTCCGATAGTCTTGCAACTGGACGGGTTGCAGTACCGATGGCGCTGTTACGACGGGCGGGTCGGCGAGGCGATCGGCGTTGCCCACATGGGCTGTCTCTGGAACATTGTTGAAGAACGCGTAAAAACGATAAAAGTCGCGCTGCGTAAACGGCTCGTATTTGTGATCGTGGCAACGGCAACAACCTAACGTCAATCCCAGGAACACCGAGGCGGTTGTTTCGACACGATCGACCACCGTCTCCACGCGGTATTCCTCATTGATCACCCCTCCTTCACTCTGTATGGGATGGTTGCGATTGAAACCGGTTGCCACCTGCTGCGAAGTCGTTGCATCGGGAATCAGGTCGCCGGCGAGTTGTTCGACGGTGAACTGATCGAAGGGCATGTTGTTGTTGTANGCCCAGATCACCCAATCGCGCCAGGGCCACATCACGCGCCGTCGATCGAGACTGTAGCCGTGTGAATCGGCGTAGCGCGCTGCATCGAGCCACTGCAGTGCCATGCGTTCGCCGTACCGACGTGACGTCAACAACCGATCGACCAGCGCCTCGTACGCGCCGGACCTGTTGTCCGCGAGAAACGCGTCGATCTCGTCTAGCGTCGGTGGGAGTCCGGTTAAGTCAAAGCTCACCCGGCGGATGAGTGTCTGCTTATCCGCTGGNGGTGACGGACGCAGTCCCTGTTGTTCCAGACGCGCCAGCACGAACCGGTCAATCGTGTTGCGGGGCCAGTCCACCAACTCGACCGGCGGCGGTTCGGGGCGGATCGGTGGGATGAATGACCAGTGCTTTTGCCAGACAGCACCCTGCCGTACCCAGTTCCTGATCGCGTCGATCTGTCGCGGCGTCAGGGCGCGTCCAGCATCGGTAGGCGGCATCCGCTTTTCCGGATTGGCATGGGCAATCCGTGCCATCAGGGCGCTGGCCTGCGGGTCGCCGGGTACCACTGCCGCGTAGCCCCCGAGGTCCGTTTGCATTCCCTCTGCTGAGTCTAGTCGCAGATCCGCTTGCCGTTTCGATTCATCCGGTCCATGACAGCGGAAGCAGCGGTCGGAGAGGATCGGGCGGATGTCGCGATTGAAGTCAACCGTCGCCCGTTTCACCCCNTGCTGCTGGGCGGGTGAAACGGATGCATACAGCACCACAGACAGTGCGGCAGCTCGCAGAAGTTGTCTCTGAACAGCGTCCACTCGGTGGCCTCCTTCGCGAACGGTTGGGTNCANGGTCGCGGTTGCCAGGCTCGAAACCCGCGGTCCGCCGCNGCNGGTTTGTCCCGCAATCGCCATTGTACAGGTGACGCCGCAGCGACATCAGGTAAAACCGAAGGAACCGCGCTGGGCCACTGCGCGCTCGGTGCGAGACTCAGCGCGTGATCCTCAGCTCCAGCTTTTGGGCGGTGCTGACCTCGAGAGCCCTATTCCAGGGAGCGTCAGCCCGCTGGGGATCCTGACAGCCCTTACCGAACTCCCTCAAGGCCTGCGAACGCTGGTATGCATAGGTCAGCTCGAGGTGGTAGCGCCCGGGCCGGGGAAACCGCCACCCGGTGATCACGCGGGGATCGAACCGGTACTGCTTGAGGTTGACTTCGATCTCGTGCAGCTCGCCGGGCTCCACCGAGACGAAAGAGATGCTCTCGATGATCGACGGTTTCGATCTGAACCCNAAACGTCCCAGATGCATCGATGTGGGGACCGCCTTGCCGCGAGCATCACGTACCGTGACGGTCAAATAGGGCCACAGGGTCAAAGTCTTGCGGCCGACGTTTTTGAGTTGCACGCGCAGAGAGAAGTTGCCCCGGTTTACCTCCCGCAAACGAGTCGACTGACTCGGCGAGACGACGGTCATTTCGAGCGTCGAGCGCCCCTCGATTCGCTCGTGGGAAGCGGTCGCGGCCGAGGGNGAGGCGGNTCGGACATCCTCGCTGGAAGGCGTGTCTGGGGCGGGTGTTGCCGGCACCGCAGTGGGGGGAATCTCAGCGGCNGGTGNNGGCGGGGAGGTGTCTGTNCGTTCGACTTCGGTAGCGGCGATCGGTGTCGACTCGGGTCGATTTGGATCGAGTGTGGGCTCAGCCTTCTCGCTCCGCGCACACCCGACCACGCCCAGCACCAGCAGTGTTTGCAGCAGACGTGTCATGTGACCCCTGCGGTTGGTGTATCGACCGCCCTCCAATACCGAGCCCGCCGCGGCGCGTGCGAACGCCGCCGACTGGTCTCCCGGCGCTAACGCTTGGGCGTNGCGTCATCGGTGTCAAACGGAGCGGGGGCCGGCTGGCCGACCGGTACCAAACAGATTTCGCGTAGATCGATCAGACAGTTGCTCGGCTTGCCGACGCCCTGCAGCGCGACGCGCTGTTGTCCCTGCTTGAGTTGCACCGTGCCGATCTTGGCTTGCCGATAGTCGTCCCANGTCCCGGTGGACGCGACGCGGCCGTTGATTGTTGCGTCGCCAATCTGTAACCGGTAGGGATTGTCGGCGGTGCTGGCGTGGACCGCCCAGTCGAGGTACACATCGTACTTGCCCGCCGCCGAGACACTCACCGTCCACAGCGCGCGGTCGTTCGCACTCTGCCAATAACCCAGGTTCCGGTATCTGCCTTCGAACACCAGTGTCTTGCCGTAGATTTCGGCATGCGTGGCCGAGAGGCGCAAGGCCGGGCTGCCTTCTCGGACCGCGATCAGTCGCGGTTGGTTGCCGGGGAAGGACTTGGGGGGCTCTTGATTCTGGATGACGAACGCGACGAGGTCGGCCAGACCCTGTGGATCGAGGAATTTCTCCAGACCCGCAGGCATCATCGACTGTTTGGTGCGTTGGAATCCCTCAGGTTCGATGTCCTTTTTCAGGATGGCGTGTGAGGCGCCGTTGAGGCTCACCAATGTGACACTGGTGGCGGTTTCGTTCTGCAGCAGTCCGGTGAAGTGCCTGCCGTCAACCGTGACGAGCACGTAGTTGCGGTACTTGTCTTCGATCGCGCGGTCCGGGTCGAGAATGTGCGTGGTCAGGAATTGGGGTGACCGGTCTTTCAGCCCCGCCAGACTGGGCCCGACAGGATGCCCCTGGCTGCCGATCTTATGACATTGGGCGCACGTTTTGTTGAACAGCTGTAGGCCACGCTTGGTGTCGCCCCCGGCCTTGGCCGCCGGCAGGTATTGATCGATCAATTTCTGCCGCTGGACATTGACCGCGATGTCGAGCAACTTGGCGGACGACGCGGCGATCGCGTCGTCCCGGTGGTTGGCCAGGGTTTGGCGATAGGTTGCATTGATATCGACCGGGTCAATGGTTTTCGCCTCGAGGGCGGTGAGCAGCGCCCGGGCGGTTGAGACGCGGCGAATCAGTCCACCGACAAGGCGGTCGCGCGTGAGCGGCCCGAAGGTGCGCCACTCGCCGAGGATCGCCTCGACCACGGCGTCATCTCCCAGTGCCACGATCGCATCGACCGCGGCCTGCTGCAGGTCGAGCGGTGTCTGCGGCGAGAGTAGCGAGACCAGCGCGTGGGCGTCGGTCTTTCGAAATTCCGGGTCGTTGCCCAGAAGTTGAAGAGCGATCCTGCGCAGCGCGTGCGGGGCGTCGACATCTAGCAGCGTGCGTCTCGCCGCGACCCGCATGGCGGCCAGCCGTTGGCGGGTCGCGTCGCCCGTAACAACTTGATCCAGGGAGTCTCCACGAAGCCGGAGTGCTCGCTCGATGCCCCCCAGGGTTTCAAACTGCCACGCCGCGAGGTCACCGTCTTTTGCGGTCAGCAACTCAGCGACGAGCAACTCCACGGTCTGGGGGTCTTTGGTGCCCAGCGCGGTGCGGACCAGCGGTTCGATCGGGATGGCCACGCTTGGATCGTTGGTCCGGGCATCGCGTGCCCCGGCTGCCACATCGCTGGTGCGCCGGGCGATACCGCTGATTCCGGCCGCCGCGATGTACCTCTGGCCGCCGTGTCGGGCCAACAGCGCCCCCAATGCGTAGCCCGCGGAGGCATCGTCAAATGCTCCCAACGAGTACGCCAGCTGCATGATGACCTGTGGCTCGCGCTCCTGTTTCGCCAGGGCGACGATCGCGGCGATGACCGTGTGGCGCGATTTGCTGGCCGCAAATCTCTCTGCAATCCGCACCGCATGCCGGCGGACGCCGGGATGCCGATCCTCCATCGCGGAGGCGACATGGGCTGGCGCCACGGCGTTCAGACCATCCAGCACACACAGCGCGTGAAGTCGCTGTAACGCGTTTTCGCTGGTGGCAGCGGCGGTTGCGAGCAACCGTGCGGCGGTGGTGCGATCGCCGCGCCACAGCAAAAGGCGGTGGGCCATGTCCCGCGTCCATCCATTGGGACTCGCCAGTGTGTCGACGAGTTGCGCGGTCTCCATTTTCTCGAAATCGGGGATCGCGCGGCTCGGTTTACCTTGAAGAACGACGCGGTAGATGCGCCCCTTGTCGTGACCGGCCCGTAACATCAATTGTTTTTCGAGGTCGTCGGCAATCCACTGCGGATGTTCGATCACCAGCCGATACATGTCGGCCACCCACAGGCTGCCGTCGGGTCCGGTACGAATCGTGGTGGGACGGAACCAACTGTCGCGGCTCCGCAAGAATTCACCCCCCTGTTCGTCTGCAGGCTTGCGTGACGTCATCCGTACGCCATCCCACTCGATCACGCGGCGATGCACCAGATTGTGGACCGGTTCGCTGACAAACATGTTGCCGTACAAATCTTCGCCCAGCAGCCTATCGCGGTACACGATCGTGCTACAGGCCGACGTGAATCGGCCGGGCTGACCCGGCGCCGGCTTTTGGTATCCACTGTAATGACTCATGACCCGACTGATCGGATAGATCGGTGAACTTCCGCCCGTCGCAACATCGACCCGCGGATTCGGCGGCGCCACGTGCGGGTTGCGCCGCAAGTAGGCGTCGTCTAGGACGAACTGGAACATCGGGTTGCTGTTATTTGCGCCCCACCAATTGCCCCAGTCGTCACGGCCCCGGCCATGCTGTGTTTGCCCGGTGACGGCCTCGAGCAGTCCGGCGTCCGGTCGAATACGCAGATCCCGTCCGTTGATGTTCACGGATCGGTCGGTTTTGGTGGAACGGATCGTGCCGCCGCTGTCACCGTTGGCGAGGTAAACCCAGTTATCCAGTCCCCACCGCAGGCCGTTCACACGGTGTTGCTGATTGCCTTCACCAAAGCCGCTGAACCAGGATTCTTTGCGGTCGGCTCGGCCGTCGTTGTCGGTATCTTCGAGATACC
>PADE01000248.1 GCA_002702965.1 Planctomycetaceae bacterium | reverse complement strand
GTTTCGGGCAACGCTCCACAGGCGACTTCGACAAATGGTCCCGCCGAACGGCGACTGAGGTGGTGCATCGCGCGGGCAATCATCGATTTTCCGGTACCGTTTTCACCACTGATCAGGACCGTCGCTCGAGCATCGGCCACGCTATTGACCACGTCGAACACCTTCTGCATGGCCGGATCATGACCGATGACATGTGCCATCCCAAGTCGATCATGCAATTGGGCTTTGAGATTCCGGTTCTCCTCCAGTACACGGCGCTGTGACAACGCGCGGTCAATCGACACCAACAATTCCGCGTCGATCAAAGGCTTGGTTAAGAGGTCAAAAGCACCGGCGCGCAGAGCTTCGATGCCGGTTTCCACGGTGGCGTAGCCGGTCATCAAAATGACGCTCACGCGGTGGGAACAACGACGGCTGTATTCCAGGAGATCAAATCCGTCTCCGTCTGGCAGTCGAATATCGGACAACACCAAGTCGACCGGTTGCCGGTCCAACCACTCCTCGGCCTGCGCCCGGGACGAAGCTTCGAGAACTCCAAACCCCTGTTCCCGCAACCAATCTGCCATCGACTCCAGAACACCCCGATCGTCATCCACCAGCAGTAGAGAACCCTTGCTCATGTCGCTTCACCCTTGCGAGATTGCGTCTCCGCGTTGGCGTTACCCAATCCATCCATCTGCCGCAAACCGATAAGACCTCACAAGTTATCTAGGTCGCCGATGGCGCGTTGTCAAAAAGCAACGGCCACGATGCCAATCGGACGTCCAATCGANCACCGCTGACNGTTCGGGNCGACCGCCTACTCCGTACGATTCGCCTCATCGGCACGATCGTCGTAAACTGACGAAATGTCGCAGCGGCACCGTTTGGTGTGACAGCTGGCGACGAAAACCCATCAGCGACAGTACCACGTTCGCGACCTANGACAGNCGTNGACTGAGCGCTGAACGAGCTCACAGGCCAATCTGTCGGGCGCACCGACGGCCGACATCCGCTCCGCTTGCTGAATCGACTTACCTAATCCACTCCCGGGGAGACCGTTCGATGGCGTACGAAACCGACCGACTTCGGGAACTGGCGCTGAAGCACCTCTGGATGCATAACGCCGACTGGTCGCAAATGGCGCAGGCTGACGAACCATTAGTGATCGTCGAGGGAAACGGATTGCGAGTGCGAGACAGNTCCGGAAAAACATGGATCGATGTCAACGGCGGCTATGCATCGGTCGCCGTCGGTTATGGTCGCCACGAAATCGCAGATGCCGCCTACCGTCAGATGAAGGNGATCACGTACTTCCCGCAGCGCTGTGCGAATCCCTCGACGATTCAGCTGGCGGCCCGACTCGCCGAACTGACGCCGGCTGATCTCAATCGCTCCTTCCTCGTCAGCGGTGGTTCGGAGGCCAATGAAACCGCGCTAAAAATCGCGCGCGCCTACCAGCACCGACGCGGGGAGNACGGCAGATACAAGATCATCAGCCGCNCAGACTCGTACCACGGGGCGACCGGCGGCGTGATCTGGCTGGGGTCCGCAGCGGGGTCGCCTCGCACCGATTATGAGCCCCCGCCGCCGGGTATCCTGTACGCTCCCCAACCTCTCGCTTATCGGTGTGTGTTCGGCAGCGACGGCCCGTCGCAATGCGCGATCCGTTGCGCCCAGGCGATCGAACAGATCATCCTCGATGAGCACCCCGAGACGGTGTGCGCTGTCATCGCAGAGCCGATCGCAAGCGGTCCCGGGGCCGCTGTTCCTGGAGACGAGTACTGGCCCATGCTGCGCGAAATTTGCGATCGCTACGGAGTCCTCTTGATCGCGGACGAGGTNATCACCGGATTCGGTCGCACGGGCAAGTTGTTTGCGTGCAACCACTGGGGGGTGATTCCCGACATCATGACGGTCGCCAAAGGCATGTGCAGCAGTTACCTCCCACTGGGTGCCGCGATCGCGCGCGACGAAATTGCCAACTCGTTTGCGGGCGACGGGCGCATGCTGCGACACGTNTTCACCTTCGCCGGTCACCCGGTCGCAGCTGCGGCTGGGTTACAGAATATCGACATCCTGACCGGCGAGCAGTTGGTGGAAAACGCCGCGGAAGTGGGAGCCTATTTCAAACAGCAATTGCAATCGCTCCACGCCGAACAGGCAATCGTCGGCGACGTTCGCGGCATCGGTCTGATGCTCTCACTAGACTTCGTGGCCGAACGCCAGAGCAAATCGCCGTTTCCCAAGTCGTTCCGATTCTCCGATCGACTCAGCGAGCAACTCAAGAAGCGTGGAATGCTAGCCCGATCGCACGCCGAACACCTTCTCAATTTGTCGCCGCCACTCTGCATCACGCGTGCCGAAGTGGACGAAATCGTGGAGTTGCTTCGACAATCGATTGACGCTGTCGCGCAAGCCTGGAACCGGCAAAGTTAGAGCAACGCCAAACGCCCGTCGAGGAGACACATCACCACCGTCGGGTTTCGCCGCCGCTGGTGTACCCCGATCCGTCAGGATCGGCGCCGAACGGTGAAGGCACGCCACACAATGCACCGCAGACACCGGCATCCGGGGGAGTCAAATCAACCGAGAGAGGGCGGCAATCGCTGTNCCGGTCGGGTGCGTCTGTGCAATGGTCGGTCGCGGATCGCCCCGCTGCGGCGGCCTGTTTGAAGGCGTCATTGCCCCGCCTACCGCCACTCCAATTGTCGCAGTCTGCGGCGCATCGCCTGGGCCTCCTCTCGATTGCCGAGGTCAGCATGCAGACGCAGCAACAAACGGTAGACTTCGGGTCGCGACGGATCCCGTTGATAAGACAGCTGGGCAGCCTCAAGCGCCTCCTGTGGCCGCCCTTGCCGCTCGAGCATCTGTCCGTGTCGAAAATGCAAATCCGCTCTCCAGGGCAGGATCTTGATCAACCGTCGGAGATACTGGGCTGCCTGCGTGTCATCTCCTCGCGACTGAAAATAGGCGGCCAGTGCATCGAGCGGACCCTGACGGTCCGACTCGATTTGCAAGGCCCGTTTCCAGGTCGCGACCGCGGCCTCCNTCTTTCCCTGGTTGAGTCGGACAAAAGCGAGCGCATCGAGAATCTGTACGTCGTCACTCCGGCCAGCACGGGCGCTGCTCAAGAGTTGTTCCGCCTCTCGTATCAAGCCTTCATCACCGCCCGATTGGACGAGNTCGGCCAACATCAGTCCTTTCGCNCGCTGAACTTCCCATTCAGGAAGTGGGTTTTCGCGCTCGTCAAAAATACGCGGTTCCGCTACCTCTTCTCCCTTGGTAAGCATCACCGAGTCGTCCGNGACGACTGGTAGACGNAGAATACGATGGTCCGTTTGCACCGTGTGCGGCACATCGCCGGCGGCGAGTTGCGGCATGTGGCAATCGATACACGAACCTCGGGCAGGTGGTTGTTGGCGCTGCGCCACCGACAACTCGCAATTCTCCTGCTGGTGGCAGGTGACACAGCGTCCGTTGAAATGCGCCCGCCGCTGCTGCTTGCCGGGAACCGTGTGCGGGTCGTGGCAAGACACGCAGCCCAATTCACCCTGGCTCGCTCGATAACAAACACTACTCAGCATTTGCTCGACGTGGCTGACGGCCGTCGTGCTGCCATCTCCGGCGACTCCGGTTCCCATCACGAACAGAGTCCAACTCTCACCAAGCTGATCGCCCGGTCGAAAATGATGGTAATGCCGCCCGACCCGCAGTTGATGTCCCGCACCCTGTAAATGGCACTGGTTGCAGACCGCGTCTCGACGAAAAGGCGTCAGTTTCGTGGGATTCACGATCGNATCTTCTGCGACCGTCGAACCTCTTTGGTGACGCTCCACGTGGAGCGCGCCCGGACCGTGACATCGTTCGCAACCGATCCCAAACTCGATGAAAGGTTGCGCCTGATACTGTGGTACCAGGTCGGTCGTGGGGGCCCCCTGATAGGCAAGCCTGCCCGCGTGACACACCAGACAGCGGGTGGTTGCCACGCGCTCGAATCGCTGATGCCTGGCGGGCTGATAGCCGGGGGACAGATCCCAGCGTTTCTCCTTGGAATACCACGATATCGCGGAAACCAACAGCGTGCCGTCCTGGTAGGTCAAATAAGATCGGCCCCGGCGCCCCGACCCAACCGCAAAGTGAACAGGCACTTTCTGGTCGTAAATCGTCTCGCCGTCAATCGACAAACCGAGTTCGTGGTGAAACACACCGTCCACTGTCCGTTCGACCTGATAACGCCGGGAATCGGGGCGTTGAAAGGCTGTCTTCCCCTGGTACGATTCCACTTCCACGGCGCTGCCCACCGGCGCCATCGACTGGGCCATGGGGTGCGCTTGGTAGGCTTTGTAGATCTCGTTGTGGCACTCGCGACAGGCCTGGCTTCCCAAATATCCGCCAGCGCGCACCGGGCGCGACGGAGCCGGTGACAACCGTTCGGGACGCGTGCCNAACCAATCTCTGAAAAGCAGCCCCGGCCGGTCTGCAGATAATACGATCAGCACGATCAGCACCAAAGCCAATCCTAGGATGGTTTTCGCTTTCCGCATCCGCATCAACCTGCCGTCAGTTGGGTTTCGTCACAGAAACTCAAGGAAAAAGCCTGAGACGATTCAGCTGCGCCGTGCCGGGCAACTGCGCAGCGCTGCGCCAACGTGTCAATTCAGCGAAGTCGGACCAGCCTGGAACCGGGCGTTTCTCCAACAATCTCGTTCGCGCACCACCGCCTGTGAAACCGTCGCGTGGGAACAGACCCTGCCCATCACGCAAGTGACGACCGATCAGCGGGNTCGCGGTTGAACGTCGTCCCTGTTCGGCCGCTCTGACGCACCCGCGGGCATCACGTTCTGCATCAACCGTTTTCCCATCGCAAACAGGTAATCGTACAGTTCCTTGGCGGAGACAATTTCGTCGCTATCGCTGTCGGCAGCGGCGATGTCGGTTTTGAAACCATGCTCGATGTCGTCGATTTCCTGCCGGCTGAGTTGCTTGTCTTCGTCGGTGTCGAACATCAGTAACACGCGATCCACCACCAACCTCGCATTCATATCGATACTCATGTCGGGGCCTTCGATCGGATCGACATTCCGGGTATCGAGCGGTGCCCCGGCATTTTCCTCGGTCAAACCCAACGCCAACGCGGTGATCCGTACCAACTCCGCGCGGCTAATGTCCCCATCCTGATCGGTGTCCGCGTTTTCCGCATCAAACTCCTCCCATCGGCCGCGATCGATGGCGGCGATTTCCTCTTTGCTCAAGCGGTCATTTCGGTCGACATCGAATTGCTGAAAAATGGGGGTAATCTTGTAGATCGCCTTCTGTTCGGGGAGCGAAGCTGTCTTAGTTAGGGCTTCGTCGCCGTCGAGAGTCAATTCCATAAAAATATCGCGCTCGAGGATACCGGTGACTTTCAAGGTCAGTTGAGTCGTCTCAAAATCGGNGTATTTCTCCGGCGTCATTAACCTAGGCTCATCACCCAAATTGTCGTGCGCCGTGACGGTCACCTTGTGCGTTCCCTGGTACGCACCATCGGTCAGTGTCCCATCGATGAGCGTCTGTAAGACAAAGTGTCCAGCAATATCGATAAACCCCACCGCGCCGGGAATCGACGGGTCATCCGGAATCGTGGTAGTGATCTGGCCCGTAGGGAGCCGTTTTCCGGCGAGCAGAACCAACCCTTCGGCGCGCACCAGCGGTGGGCGAAAGAGAAGAAAGTCATTCACTCGCTGCATGCCGCCGGCGGAAAACAGGAAGATCGCCGCGCCCATCACAAGCATCAGTGTGAGCGGAATGACGACCACAAGTAACGGACGCAACGTCGGCCGATTGTTCATAAACAGACGCCTTATGGGGAGCGCCGCTCAGTTCTCGCAACCTCGTAGCGGTCGATCAAAGAAATCCAATCGCCGAACCAACAAAACGCGAGCAGCAGACAATATACGGGAGACCGGCCAAGACCACGCCAAGCGGACTTGCGCGTTTCGCGGGCAAGCCCCTTCGACGGCAACTAGAACTGTGTATCGATCGGCAACTGATCCAGCGATGGAAACGGCTTCTCCTTATCGTTGATCGAAGCCAGACAGTCGAGCACAAACTGATCCTTGGGATCCTCGCGATTCAGTTCCTCAAAGAGCATCTTGGCTTGCAAGACGTTGCCGCGCGTGAAGAAAAAGTGGGCCCGCACCACCTTGGCGCCGTGAGATTTCGGTTTATCCACCATCAGCCGCCTCAGCGCAGTCTGGCGTTTCTCGTATTCGCGACGCTCTTCGGCGACCCGCTGCCACTTTTCGGCCGCTTCCTGATTTCCCAAGAACCCGTAGACCCGCTGAAACAGATAGGCAGAACTGTAGGGCAGACGGCGATCCTGCGGCTCCATCGGCTTGATCCACTCCAACGCCTGCTTGGCATCCCCTTTCTTGAGGGCAGCGTTGGCCAGCAATTCCCGGGCCGGGAAATGGCTCGGATCCAACTGCAACGCCTGGTCCCAAAAACGAACCGCCCCATCTAGGTTTCCGACCTGCTCGGCCGCGTTCCCCATCAGCACGCAAGCTTCCGGGGTAGGCATACCCAGGGCGACTCGCTGGGATTCGATTCCGATCGCAATTTGGCGGATCGCCACGCGTGGTTTCTGTTGGTCAAGCAGCGTTCGACCGTAGTCCAAAAAGAACACAAACGCGGGAACCGGAAGTACCTTGTCCAGCTCTTTTACCAGATCTTCGTATTCCAGAGTCGTGTCAGAACTGGTGGACACCTCATCCAAAATCCTCGCGAAAAACTCCTCCGCCTTCTCAGAATCGTTCGTGTCGGAAAACACCGACGCCTGCAGATAGTAGCTGCGCATCTTCATCTCGGGGAATTCACCCAACCGCTGCGCCGATTCGAGCGCGGACGAAAAATCACCCAGTTGAATGCGGCAGGTCGTCAATTCGTACCAAGCGTTTGCGTTTGCGGGGTCGTTGATGACGACCTGTTTGAGGAGTGACACCGCAGACGACCACTGTTGCGTCATCCCCAACGCCTGTGCCCAGGCGTACAATTCAGCCGAGTCACTGGCCTTCACCAGTTCGAACAACCGGAGCGCTTCGGTGCCCATCTGCATCCTGACACTGGAGTCGTTCTCGTCCCGCGCGAGCTCGATCAGCGCCCTCGCTCGGAGTGCCATCGCCCGGGGATGCTCCGGTTGATCGTTCAGGAACTCCTCGACCTCGAACAGGGCGATCTCCGCGTCCGGCTCAGCTTGGTCCAGCGCCGCCGCCACTCTGCGCAAAGGCATTTCCTTCAACCAGATAGACACAAAGATGCCGCCGCCGACCGCGGCGCCACCGAACACCAACATGCAACAAAGCGAAACCAGCGAGACCCCGAACACCTGTTTCGGGACCGGGGTTTCGGTCCCGAAATGCTCGGTGGCCGCGTCGTCCACCGCCGGAACGACCAGGTCAACGTCCGCCGTGGCATCGGTTGTCAGCGAACGGTCGTCGGGCACCTCGACACGCGAGGTATGTTCCGACTCGGCTGGTGCCGTGTCCGTGTCTTCGGATTTATTCGGGGCGGGGTGAGTGGACAATACCAAGCTCCACAAAGGCGAAAACGCAGAGTTTCTTATCGTTTGATTATCTCTGCTTGTTCGGTCGCTTGTCAAAGTACGCCGGATATTTTTCCCGCGTCAATGAGTTACCAGCGAAGGCTCGTTGGCAAATGTGACGGATAATTGCATTTTGCCAGTTATCTCCGCCGATGATTTGCCGACACCGAGTCTTCAAGACAGCAACGTAGCTTCAGGGCAGCAACGCAACTTTAGGGCAGTAGCACGCGACCACCACTGGTCACGATCGTCTGGCCCGTGGTAAAGCTGGCGCGGTCCGAGAGCAAAAAAACTACCATCTCGGCGACTTCGGCGGGGTCACCGATACGTGGAATAGGGGTGGCCGCGATGATGTCTTGCAGTTGCTGCTCCGCGACGCCGTCGAGAATCTCGGTAGCGATGAGCCCCGGCGCTACCGCGTTGACGCGGACATCAAACGGCGCCACCGCTTCGGCCAAGCTCTTGGTGAAACCGATCAACCCGGCTTTGCTCGCAGCGTAAGCAATCGACATCGGGCGAGCCCGCAAACCGGCGATCGACGAGACGTTGACGATCCGTCCGAAGCGGCGTTCGATCATCTCCGATTTAACCGCCCAGGTAACCAGAAAGGCCCCGGTCAGGTTGATATCCAGTGCCCGCTGCCAGAGCGCTGGCGTGGTCTCGTCGTGCCCCACGTAATCGAACACACCGGCATTGTTGACCAGCAACTCCACCGGTCCAAAACGCCGCTGCACCTCGGTCACCATCGTGTCGACTTCCTCTTCGGAAGAGACATCGGCACGCACCAAATGGGCTTTTCCGCCCGCCGACTCGACCATCTGCCCCACCTCCTCGGCGCTGTGCTCGCTGCGGACATAGTTGATCGCCACATTCGCACCCGCTTCCCCCAATCGCTGACAGATCGCGCGACCGATCCCCCGGGAACCGCCGGTAACGATCGCTGTCCGTCCTTCCAGACCTTCATCCATGGCTGGTTTCTCCTCGGTCAGGTGTCCATCTCGCGGAAATCCGGCATTCTCAAACCCGGACTTGTTTCTGCACCCCGCGCACAACCGCCGATTCTATCCCAATCGGCCGATCGGTGTCCGCGGGCCCGGGTCGGGTCCCTGCGGTTGCTGACCGGCGGACCCACAGGTCATAATACGCAGCTTCTCTGCTACGACACCTTCGGTTTTCTCAATGCTTCCCTCGTTGTGGCGTGCCATCTGCGGTGAAGTTGCTGCATAGTCTAGAACCGGACCTGGACGAGGTAAGACTCGGCGCGGTCACCATCGGTAACTTCGATGGTGTACACCACGGGCATGCGCTGATCCTCGAAGAACTGAGACGACAGGCCGACCGCGTCGAAGGCCCCGCTGTGGTGTTTACTTTTTCACCGCACCCAGTTCAGATCCTCCGCCCACAAGAAACGCCAACCCCGTTGAGTTGGCCCACCCGCAAAGCCGAGCTGTTGGCGGAATTGGGCGTCGATGCCATGATCGCCTACCCGACAGACCGGAAACTGCTGCAGCTCAGTCCCGAATCATTCTTCACGGCGATCATCGTCGAGCAACTCTCCGCCAAAGTACTCGTCGAGGGCCCGAATTTCTTCTTTGGAAAAAACCGTTCAGGGGACATCGATCTGTTGAAGCAACTTTGTCGAAGCGCACACGTTACACTGCGTGTCGTGGAACCTCTGAAAACCAACGGCGAGGTGGTGTCGAGCAGTCGCTTACGCCAACTGATCCAGACGGGTGAGGTGGGGGCCGCCCGGAAGATGCTAACTCAGCCCTACCGGATCCGTGGCACCGTCTCCCCGGGTGCCCGCCGAGGCGCTACCATCGGGTTTCCCACGGCGAACATCACGGCGCTCACTACGCTATGCCCGGCCCCAGGTGTCTACGCGGGCCGAGCCTTCCTCGATCAAGGGCGCTGGGATACCGCAATCCACATCGGCCCCAACCCGACATTCAACGAAAACGAACTAAAAGTAGAATGCCATCTGCTGGGATTCTCAGATTCGCTGTATGGTAAGCCGCTGGAAGTCGAATTTCTGGAGCGTCTGCGCGACGTATGTGTGTTCGCTTCCGTTTCTCAACTGCAAGATCAGCTGGCCCGCGACGTCGAACAGACGAAACACGTATGCGCGCGAGCAACGGCACCCTAGCGCAAGGCCTTACCCAAACTGCGATCCGACGGCTTCTACAACAGCAACGGTCCAAGCACGTGAATCAACTACCGCAACCGAGTCGTGAAGCAAACACTCAGACCGGCTGCTACGTCCCCTCGAAACAACGGACATTTCATGAGCATTAACTGGCCCCGTTTCGTAGAAATCGTGAACGCGAATCAACAGTTTCTGTTGACCAGCCATATCCGTCCGGACTGCGATGCGCTGGGAAGCGAACTGGGGATGGCCGGGCTGCTCGACGCACTGGGAAAGCAGACGCGAATCGTCAACGGGCAGGCGACTCCTTCCAATTTGTCTTTTATCGACCCACATCGAAGGATTATGGAACTAGGATCCGACGTGCAAGTCGATGACCTTCACGATACCGATGTCATGATGGTCATGGACACGAGCGCCTGGGCGCAATTGGGCCCGATGGGGGAAGTCCTGCGGTCACTCTCGGCCACTAAGATCATTCTCGATCATCACGTCAGCCAGGATGATCTCGGTGCCGAACCCTTCAAGAACACCTCGGCGGAGGCGACCGGACGACTGGTCGCCGAGGCGGCGGACCATCTGGGAGTCGCACTGACACCCGAAATCGCCTCTCCGCTGTTTGCCGCGCTGTCGACCGATACCGGCTGGTTCCGGTTTCAATCAACCAGCAGCGAAACCTATCACATCGCGGCTCGTCTAGTCGAAGCGGGTGCCCGCCCAGCGGACATCTACCGCGAATTGTACGAGCGCAATTCCCACGGCCGAATGAGACTGCGCGGTGAAGTGCTCTCTCGCATCGACCTGGAAAACGATGGAAAACTGGGCCATACATACGTGCTCAAGAAAGACTTCGACCGGTTACAGGCACTCCCCAGCGACACCGAAGACCTGGTCAATCTAGTGCTCGAAATCGACGGGACTCAAGCGGCCGTGATCTTCATTGAACTGGTCGAGAANACGAGTTTCAAAGTCAGTTTTCGCAGCCGCTGCGACTTGGATTGCAGCCAGGTTGCAGGCCAATTCGGTGGGGGCGGTCATAAAGCGGCTGCCGGGGCGACGCTTGAGGGAGCGCTGCCCGAACTGAGGACAATGGTTCTTGACGCTGTGCGCGCTGGCATGACATAATCGCTCGACGATTCGCCGGATTGACCATGATTCGCCGGATTGACGATTCGAAGAGCAACCTCCAACCGATCGCCCTGTGATCAAGGTGGGAACGATCGGCCGCTTGCTGGTTGGTCGCACTGCGAACACCTACCCGCACCGGATTTCTGGTTCCGCGTGCTCTTGACCCCACCCGCCCATTTCGCAGTTTGGAGNCGTCGCATGTCAGATCAACCCGGCAACACGGCTTCCTCGATATCCGACAGCGCCNCCTCAACACAGGAACCTCGTCGCAACTTCATGTTGGAGGCAGCCACCGCGGTGATCAGCCTGATCGTCGGTGTGGTGCCATTCGCCGCCGGCTTGCTGAGTTTCCTGGACCCAGTGCTGCGTAAGAACCAGATTCCCACGAAACACACCTCCGGCCAGGCAGCTGGAAAACCGGAGATGGTTCGCATCTGTTCACTGGCGGCGCTGACCAGCAACGGACCACCGCAACGATTCCCCGTCATCACCGATCAATTCGACGGCTGGAATTTCACGCCCGAGCAACCAATTGGATCGGTCTACTTGCAGCGAACCAGCGGAGAGCAGGTACGTGTTTTTAACACCACCTGCCCCCACGCTGGCTGCAGCGTCTCCTGCGATGGTCAGGGATACCACTGCCCCTGCCACAACAGTTCGTTTGAACTCGACGGGAGCAAAAGGGTGAGTGACTCGGGCCGTGAGAACCCCAGCCCCCGAGCACTCGATACCCTCGAACACGAGATTGAGTCCGGGGATGTNTGGGTCAAGTTCCAGAATTTCTACCCCGGCCGTGAAGAGAAGAAACCCAAAGCATGATCAAGGCCCTCGCAAACTGGTTGGATGACCGGACTGGCTACCGCAAAACTGTTGACGAAGCGCTGTTCGAGAATATTCCGGGGGGATCTCGCTGGATCTACGTCACGGGCAGCATGTTGGTGTTTGCGTTTGTGACCCAGGCGATCACCGGAATCTTCCTCTGGATGTTCTACAGCGCAGGCAGCCAGAACGCGTGGGAGAGCGTCTATTGGATCCAGAACAAGATGCCGGGAGGCTGGTTCCTGCGCGGCGTCCACCATTACATGGCGCAGGGAATGGTGGTCCTGTTACCGCTGCACATGCTGCAGGTCATCTTGTCTAAAGCCTATGTCAAGCCGAGAGAAATCAACTACTGGTTGGGCCTGATTCTCTTGCAACTCACGTTGGCGCTGGGGTTGACCGGCTACCTGCTTCCCTGGGATCAGAAAGGCTACTGGGCCACCAAGGTGGCCACCGAGTTGATGTCGCTGCCCCCGGGAGGGGAGTACATTCAGAAACTGGTCGTCGGCGGCGCCGAATACGGCCATTACACGTTGACACGTTTTTTTGCGATGCACGCCGGTGTGCTGCCCGTCCTGTTGATCGCCGTACTCGGCTTGCACGTCGCCATGTTTCGGCGGCACGGCATCACGGCCCATTCGTCACCGCAGCGACAAGACGAGTATTTCTGGCCCAAGCAGGTGTTCAAGGATGCCTTCGCCTGTTTGCTGCTGCTGGCCATCGTGGTTGGCATTGTCATCCGTGGACACGGTGCAGAACTGGGGCCACCAGCGGAACCGACCGAGGCTTACGGAGCGGCGCGTCCCGAATGGTACTANCTGTTTCTGTTCCAGCTGTTGAAACACTCGCCGACCGAATTTATTGGCGCGATCGTTATTCCCGGGGCAGCCATGGGATTCCTGTTCTTGATGCCGCTGATCGCAAAGGTCAAGTACGGTCACATCGTGAATGTAGTCACCATCATTGTGCTGCTTGTCGGGGCCGGTTATTTGACCATCGAAGCCCTCTACCACGACAACTTCCATACGCTGGCTTCCGAGCCGGCGGCCGGCCCCGCCCGCGTATTGTTTCATGAACGCGCCAATGCTTCCGATGACTTTCAGCGGGCCAAGCAACTGGCCGTCCGCGAATACGAACGTCTCCAGCAGTTGATCGAATTCCAGGGGATNCCCAGAGACGGTGCCCGCGCCGGGCTGGTCTACTACGACTCACAGATTCAAGGACCACGGATCTTCGCCCGGAATTGCGCAAGCTGTCACAGTTACGTCGATTCCGCAGCCGGTTCCGATATCGTCGGGATTCCTGGCCGGCGGCCAGAAAGGGACGACCAGGGCAATCTCAAACAGACCGATGCCGGTGGCGGAGCCCCCAACCTGTTTCAATTTGGCTCGCGTGCGTGGATCAAAGGCCTCCTCGACAAGGAGAAGATCGTACACCGAGATTTCTTTGGAGAAACGGCGCACGTCGAAGGTGAAATGGTCGGCTTTGTACAGGACACCCTCGGCGACCTCGACACCGAACAACGGGCAAAGCTCGATCAAGTCGTAAACGCGCTGTCCGCAGAGGCAGGGTTGATCGAACAGCGCGACCTGGATGCCGACGCGCGATCCAGCGGAGAGCTGGCCGCCGGTCGAGCCGCGATGTCAGAAGAATTCGGTTGTTTCGACTGCCATAAATTACACGAGGAAGGAGAACTCGGATCGGCTCCCGACCTCACCGGCTACGGCTCCGCAAAGTGGCTTTATCAGTTCATCGCAAACGCCGGCCATGAGCGTTTCTACGGCGAGAATAACGACCGTATGCCCGCCTTCGCTGCTAGCGAGGATTCCTCAAAAAACCTGTTATCGCGCCGTGAAATCACGCTGCTGGTGCGATGGCTCCGGGGCGATGACAAGGAGCTTGGTGAGGCCTCACCCGCCACCGCAGCTGCGACCACTGGCGCAACCGATGAAAACCCCAGCGGAAGAACAGAACCGGCCGCGTCGACCGAGGATACGAATCCGAGTTCGGGAGAGGAAGAGGCCACCACGCCGCCGGACCCGTAATAGGCGATCTCGTTCGACCTGCCCTCGGGCACCGAACGGCACGTGTCCTCGGGCACCGAACGGCACTAGGAAGCGTGGACCAGTCGCCTGCCTTCTCACGACCCCTGGCGACACCCGTTCGAGCGGCCGGATCTTGCCGAAAATTGGAAGCGAATCACCTTGCTCACCGGTCGCATAAGTCCGCTGGCCGCGCAGTTCGGTCACCCTGGTCCTGCTCAACCGTGTTTCACTCGGAAGGATCACCATGTCATCCCCGTTCTCAACCCCTCCCCTACGAGTCACGATTTGGATCCTATTGGTACTGTGGCCGCATAGCGCCAACCGTCTTCCCGGTTGGGCCCAAGAAAACGATCCGGTAACGGTTCCCACCAACTGGCCACAGTTTCTGGGCCCGTTACGGACTGGGCATTCACCCGAGCGCGGGCTAAACCTCAACTGGTCCGCCGCGCCGCCGCGCACCAAGTGGATCGCCGAACCGGGCGCGGGCTACACGTCGATCTCGATCGACGACCGACGGGTCTTCCTCGGCGCCCAACGCGACGGTACCGATTTCATTCGTTGCTACGACCGCCAAACCGGGCGAGAGCAGTGGTCGTACGCGATCGGCCCCGGGTATCAAGATGTCCAGCGACAGGGCCCCGGCCCGCGTGCAACACCCACCATCGACGGTCAACGCGTCTACGGGCTGGGACCCTCGGGGGATCTGTTCTGCCTGTCCGTTCAAGACGGACGACAAGTCTGGAAAGTCAATGTATTTGACAAAACAGGAGCTTCCGATCCCGCCGGAGAGAACCTCTACTGGGGCCTGAGTGGCTCACCGTTGGTGGTGGGCGACCTGGTGATTTGTCAACCTGGCGGGGATCGGGGCAATTCGGTCGCCGCCTTCGACAAACACAGCGGAGCAATGGTCTGGAAAGCGGCCAATGACTACCGCTCCTACGCTTCCCCCCTGGCGGTCACCTTGTCGGGTCAACGCCAGATTCTCTGTTACGCCGGTGACGCACTAATAGGTCTGCAGCCTACCAATGGTCGAATCCTGTGGCGCTATGGACATCAGAATCAGTACAAGTGCAATTGCGCCAACCCGGTTGTGCTCGGTGACCGAGTCCTCGTGTCAACCGCGTACGGCGGAGGGTCAACGTTGCTCAAAGTCGATTTGACAAACGAGCGATGGAGCGTCACCGAGCGTTGGACGAGCAAACGGATGCAGGCGTTGTTTGCGACCCCGATTGTCATCGATGATCTGATCTTCGGTTGCCACGGTGACTTAGCGGTCTGCACGCTGCGTTGCCTCGATCTGACCACGGGCGAGCTGCTGTGGGCCTCGCGCGGGCCCGGGCGGTGCTCACTGATCGCGGCCGAGGGGCATCTGATTTGCCTCAGCGAAGACGGGACACTGCGCGTCGTCGAGGCCCGCCGCGACCGTTATGTTGAAAAAGGAAAGCTCGAGGGGCTGCTGAGAGCCAAGTCCTGGGCGGGCCCCGCACTAGCCGGTGGACACCTGTTCGCCCGCGACCAACAGCGATTGGTCTGTCTCGACCTACGCAGCCAATGACTCGACGAGGCCCAGCCACGGATGCGTTTAGGCGGTCGGCACAACCTTTCGCTACCGGTTTACGCGACGTCGCGATCTTCGAAAAGCAATAACGACAGCAACAGCGAAACCACCGTATAAATCAGGCAGTACACGAACGCCAATCCCAGATAGCTGCTGGGAATGGTCTTTCCGGCCGCGATCGCCGCTTCCGCGTTGAGCAACTCCAGGTTGGGGAGTACGGTGGCGATCAACTGACCAACAAAACGCACCACTTCAAAACGACCGAGGCCCGATTGGACAATCGTCGGCGTCAGGTGCCCCAACACGTAGATCGCAAAACAAATCACAAAATTCGCCATCAGCGGTAAACGTGTGGAGATCGCCACGCTGATCCCGGTCAACACGACAGTCGCAAAAAACGCAAGTACCAAACCGGGAACGGTGCTCGCCATCTCCGCATAACAGACTTGCCAGGTGGCGACTTCCTCGGGGTCCTGAGACACTTCGCGTGCATCGTAAATTGGCTTATATGCAACCACCGCCATCAACACCAATCCGAGCACTAGGAACATGAATATCGTGGTCCAGTTAATCCCCACAAACTTGCCGATAATAAAACTCCGACGGCCGATTGGTTTAGAGAGGACCGTCAACGCAGTGCGCCCCTCGATTTCTTCGGCGATCGATGAGCTCGCCGCCCACACCGAGGAGATAATGGCCATCACCATGATGAGTTTGAGTCCCGAGTCCTTAAGGACTTTGATATCCTCACCAAACGTGTGNTAGGGGAAGAAAACAAATGCCACCAACGCAAAGATTCCGAGCGCGAGCATGATCAGATAGAGCGGCTGGTTCATCTCCGATTTGATGGTTGCCAAGGCGACGGCGGAAAGCCGAGGCGCAGCGGCTCGCTGCACAATGTACATCAGAACCAAAACTACCAGACCGATCGCCACGATGGGAATTGCGCGCACTTCAGGATGAATCGGCTTGGTTTCCACGTTGATCGTCAGTTGGGCCGCACTTTCAGAGAAGTTGCGAATGTAGAGTCGATCAATCGAGATCATCGGACTGTCAACCGACTCGCCGGGAATCCAGATATAAGGCTGATCACGCGAGACGTTGACCGTGTAGTACCCCTGTTGCGAGTCCGGTGGAGTAAACGAGAGCACCAGTCGTTGCTCACTTTCCATAGTCAGCCGCCGCACCTTGTCGACGTGGACATGAAAATCGCGCTCGACCGCCTCCGGCTCGGACAGTTCATCACTGGCATCTGCCTTGGGGATCTCAAACACCCGCGCCGCCTGAGGACCGGAACGAGGCAGGTCGGCCAGCGAGCCCAGCATGTTACCAGGCGCACGCACTAGCATCACACCGAGCAACCCGACAGCGCCCAGACAGAGTGCGACGACCAAGATCGGAAACAGCACGCCTTCCCGCAACGTAGGGAGCACTTCATCGACGGCACGGCGCGACACCAGGTACACGCTGCTCAACGCAGCGAGCCAGCAAATCACACCGGCGATCCACGTCTGGGTCACCAAATCACGGCCCGAATCGAGGCCGGAATTCAACATCCAGAACGACAGCATCGCGCCCGCAAAAAAGACCCCCGTGAGCACGGCAATCGCCACTCGGCGACGACGCGGATGATCGGCGAGGTGACCCACCGCGGCAACCCGCGACAGCCCGTAGCAGACGCCCCATATCAACACCAGCGCCACGATCCCCACCAGGACTCCAGCTCCCGTCAGCCAGAGGGGCATAAAAAAGTTGACGAATCGCGGTGGGAAGTTGTCGGCGAAGGAGAGTGATTCAAGCATTTCCAACACCCTTAACTGGGCCACACGGTCGACTTCTATCCGCGGCGCGAAATCAATCGACCCTTCAGCACAACTACCTTACGTCGTGGAGTGGAGTCGAGTTCGCAACCCGCCTTCACACATCTTGTCTTAGCATCGAATCTCAAACGCCGAAAACTCACCTGTCGCTGGACTCCGATCGACTCGAACTTCCCGAATATAGTTCGCCATCGTGCGCTGAACTTCGTCTCGCAGCGAGGCCAATTCGGCTGGCGGGCCCTCTGCCACCAACTCAACGCGACCATCCATCAGATTTCGCACAAAGCCGGTGACCGTCAGGTCGCGCGTCAAGCGATGTGTGTTGTAGCGAAACCCCACACCCTGTACGTGTCCAGTGAAGTGCAGCACCCAGCGTTCATTCTGGGAAGAAGTGCTCACGACCCAAATCCGCCTGGCAAATAAGCTCTCGCCATGGTCAACCCGATAGGAAACACCGTGTAGACCCACGGATTTGAGTATAGTCTCGGTGACCGTTACCAACCAGTTGGCTGGCGCCGCTGCCCCGTCAGAATCACCAACTTCGATCGGTTCAGGGTAGCAGCCGCACCGAAAGATGGAATCGCGACGATTGCGCAAGAAGCCGCGACGCGGGTGCATCCGAAAGCCGACGTCACCGGCGCCAGAAACCGTCCCCAGAACCACCGGTCCCACGGCCCCGGATGACCCCCACATCCATTTTCTCTGCGTGGAAATGCTGGCACCGCTTAACGGGCACGCTAGCAGCGTGTTTGGGTTTCCTCGAGACGCCACCGCCGGCTCCCGAAGGCGGTCAAAACAAACGTGTTCTGTTACAGATTGTGGATTCCATTCGCTCAGCGGCCGATCACAATGATAGCAACTTCGCAATCAGGTTGTTGCCGCGCATCGGGGCTCGTATAATTAGCCGGATTGTGCGTATTCTGCGGGAGTCTGGAGTTTGTCGGACAAGTCCAAGATCCTGTTTCTTTGCGACCGTGGCGACACTCAGTCGGAGATGCCACGCGGGCTCGACGCCACGCACGACGTCGTCGTCGAACACGACCCTCTGAGAGCGATCGCCCGCCTGAATCGCGACCGCTTCGCGGGTGTTTTTGTCGCGCCTCGATTTCGCAACCAAATGGCGCGACTCGCCCAGACGTTGCACAACGAACGAATCCTTGAAGAGATGCCAGATGGCGTCGTTCTACTCGACGAAGAAAACACGCTGATTTGGGCCAATCAACAGTTCCAACAATGGCTGGCCAGCGCCCCAACCGATACCCCAGTCCTCGGATCCAACTTTTACGCAGTGCTNGGTCACCCCGAGATTCTAGGGCCCGACTACTGCCCATTTCACACCGCGCTGACCAGTGGAAATCCCAGCAGCTCCACGTTGCGGACCGCCGACAATCGCTATTTCCAAGTGCATGCGGTCGTCGCGCAGGAAGCGGAAAACTCAACACGCCACCTCGTCGTAACGGTACGTGACAGTACGGACGAGTGGCTACACCGCCAGAAATTGGAAGCGATTCATCGAGCCGGAATCGAGATCGCCGACCTGTCGCCCGAAGAGGTTTTTGACATGTCGGTGGACGATCGCATCGAGCTCGTAAAGTCGAACATCCTGCACTACACCCAAGATGTACTTCATTTCGATGTGGTAGAAATTCGCCTCCTGGATCAACAGTCGGGGCAACTGACCCCACTGCTGTCGTTTGGACTGAACTCCGAAGCTGCTCAACGCGCACTCTACGCGCAACCCCGCGGCAACGGCGTGACCGGATTTGTGGCTGCGACGGGAAAGAGCTACCTGTGCGAAGACACGTTCAAGGATCCGCTCTACCTGGAGGGATTTGAGGGTGCCAAGAGTTCACTGACGGTGCCACTTTCCTGGCACGATCAGGTAATCGGTACGTTCAACGTCGAAAGCCCCGACCGATGCGGATTTACCGAAAGCGACTTGCAGTTCCTGGAAATTTTTGCCCGCGATGTGGCTGTCTCACTGAACACGCTCGAGTTGCTCGCGGCTCAGAAAGCCAACACCGCGCAAGAGAGTGTCGAAGCGATCCACCGAGTGGTGGCCATGCCTGTCGACGAAATCCTGAACGATTCCGTCAACATCATGGAACAGTATATCGGACACGAACCCGAGGTCGTCGAGCGGCTCAAACGAGTGCTTCAAAACGCCCGCGACATTAAGCAGATGATCCAGAAAGTCGGGCAGAAGATGACACCTTCGCAGGCACTTCCCGCGTCGGCACAGCTCGAGCAACACTCTCGCTTGCAAGACCGCCGCGTCCTGGTCGTGGACGCAGATGAAGCGGTTCGCGATGACGCGCACGCCTTGCTCGAAAGGTTTGGATGTATCGTAGAAACAGCCCACGAGGGCGGCGAGGCAGTATTCATGGTGCGCAACAGCGGGCCCGGATACGACGCGATCATCGTCGATGTTGCGCTGCCCGATATGGGTGGGTTTGAGCTACTGCTCAAACTCAAGGACCTACTGGAAACGGTACCGTTGATTCTGATGACAGGCTTCGGGTACGACTCGGGGCATTCGATCGTCAAAGCGCGTCGCGAGGGGCTGCATCCCGAGGCGGTGCTGTACAAGCCTTTTCGCTTGGACCAACTCGTCAACACGGTCGAGACGATCATCGCGAGTACCGCGGTCACTGCTCACGTGGAAGTGTCGCCACCGTGAATCCCGCCGTCTCCACGCGCCGGTGAAGCTCGTCCCCGGTGCCGTGACGGTCCTTTCCGCGAGAATGACGCCGACGAACGGGATCCGCGCCCCGGTCTTACGCGCTGGCCGGCATCACCAGGTCGCGTTCTATGGGGCGAGCGTCAGTACCATAAAAAAGGGTGTCACGTCGCCCACATTCCAGTTCTGGACCCGACTGCCGCGTGCGTTCCGCACGGTGACCGTCGATGCGATCCCCCGATCCGATCGAAGAATCGGGAGCGACGTCACATGTCCCGCAATGTCGACGCGCTCGGCGCGCGCCGCCCGGCGGACTTCGGGAAACTCCAGACGTATCGAACTGTCCGCCGTGAACTCCTCCTCACGGAGTTGGAATCCGGTCACGATCCGGGGAGGCTGACTGTCGATGAAAAAACTCTCCACAGCACTGGCCACGTGACCAAACGGCGCGATCTGTGGCGATAGACCGCGGTCATTTTCTACAGCCGAGTACCCGCGTATCGCGCCCCCGGAAAACAGGTCCGCCAGCACCTGCAGCGCCTGACCACGCGGCGTCAACCGCTTTCCCAGATAGAGACTCTTGTCGAAGTGGTAGTCGCCGGGCCGCCCCCCCTCTTCTTTGAAATAGAACGCCTTGACCAGATCGGGATCACGTTCCCCCCCGTTCGTGACTGCCCAATAAAACAGCTTCGTATACCAGTTTGCGAACCACCCAGGATCGACGATGGATCCCACTTCGGTGGTCCAGATCTTGATCCGCGGGAACCCCGCCTGGGAGGCCGCCGAACGCATGCGCGGCCAGGCCCAAACACTGTTCCAACCACTCTGATAGTGAAAACTCAAAACATCGGTGTCGTCCCAGGCCTGGTGTTTGTTCATCAAGGCCACCCAGGTCGACAGATCCTCACAGGATGGCCAGCCGCCGTATACAACCCGGCCCCCGCGTTTCCGAATGCACTCGGCAGCCGGCAAGTAAACGTGCTCAAAAAACTGGTCATCACTTCCGCCCCAAAATCCACACTGGGGGTGTTTCCAAGGCTCATTCCAAACCTGAAAATACAACACGTTATAGGGCGGTTGCCTCAGAAAGCTGACCACGCGATCAACGTAACGGACCCAATCAGCAACATGCTGGCGCGAGATATAGGCGGGGTGACTGCCGATCCTGACCTGCGGGTGTGGGGCCGCCGACCAATCTGTCGCGTACGCCAATAACACCAGCATGCCGACTCGATTTTGATTCTGCCGCAGAACAAGATCTCCGTACGCTTTCAGTCGTTGCTGGTCCCACTGGCCAGAAATGGGTTCGAGGTGGTTCCAGAGCAGTTCCAGCCGATTCATGCCAACCGCGCCCCGGTACAACGAGCGGCTGGTGTCCTCTGCCATGTTGACCGCTGAAAAATCCCGAAACGTGATACTACGCACAGGAGACGGAGGCTTCGGAGGATCCCCGGCGGCCGTGAATGGCACCGCGAAGCACGCCACGAGAAAGACGGCCAACGACCAGCGCCCGCGATGCGATGCCATTCGGCAAGCGAGACATGGGTGAACCACAGCGATCTCCGGCTCCATCGAACGACCTCCACGAAAACTTCCCGGGCGGGACAATTCCGTGACGTCAGGCCTCGCGGCCAGCCAGGATCGCGTGCACCGCCGGCGACGTTTCTCACCGTCAGGGCTGTTTATAAGTCAGGGCTGTTTATAAATAGTCCCTTCCTTCATCACAAACACGACGTCACAGAGGATCTCGACATCCTCCAGTGGATTCCCTGTTACGGCAATGAGATCTGCGATCTTCCCCTCTTCGACCGTGCCCAGACGATCTTCGATCTTGAGCAGGCGAGCTGCCTCGAGCGTCGCGGCTTGTAGCGCTTTCATAGGCGACATCCCACCTGCCACCATCAAGGAAAATTCGCGTGCGTTCTCCCCATGCGGCGACACTCCGGAATCCGTGCCGAAGGCGATCTTGACACCCGCGGCGAACGCTCTGGCGAAAGTACTCCGAATGACAGGCCCAATCGCAGCCGCTTTGGGGCGCACGATCTCGGGAAAATCCCCCGGTTCGCGTGACTTTTCGGCCACCCACACACCCGCCAGAATCGTCGGTACGAGATAGGTCCCCCGCTGCTTCATCAATCGCATGGTCTCGTCGCTCAGAAAGGTCCCGTGCTCAATCGAATCGACTCCCGCCAATACTGACCGATGAATGCCCTCACTGCCGTGCGCATGGACGGCCACTGTCATTCCGTAATCCCGCGCGGTCTCGACCACCGCGGCCAACTCCTGCTTCGTAAACTGAGGGTTGCGCCCGCTCGCAGCCAGGCTGAGCACCCCGCCGGTCGCCGTCAGCTTGATCAGATCGGCGCCGTCTTTATAGCGTTGTCGGACCGCCTGGCGGGCTTGATCGGGTCCGTTGATCACGCCTTCGGTTGGACCGGCATCGCGACGGTAGCGACCCCTCAACCCGTTCGTCGGATCCGCATGGCCCCCGGTCGTGGCGAGCGATTTTCCGGACATAAAAATGCGCGGCCCGACGATCCAGCCCGCATCGATGGCCTTCCGCAACGCCACCGAATTCACACCGTTGTCACCGACGTCACGCACCGTCGTAAAGCCAGCCAAGAGTGTACGTCGCGCATAGACCGTCGACCGCAGGGCGTACTCCGACTCACTCATGAAGAAACGCTCGGTGTACGACTGCTTCGAGTGCTGAGACATGAGGTGCGTGTGCATGTCCATCAGTCCGGGCAACACCGTCTGATCGCTCAGGTCAACAACTACATCACCCTCTTGCGGTGCCATGAAACCTTCGGCGATCCGGGTGATCTTGCCATCGTGGATAAGAACGGAGACCCGCTCCCGAGGGAGGTCGCGGCGGCCGTCGATCAACCGCCCGGCGTGCACAATCGTCACCGCGTCAGCACGTTCCACCGAGAATAAGGAAAGCACTACCGCGAGCAAGATTACCGCGAGCAAGA
>PADE01000247.1 GCA_002702965.1 Planctomycetaceae bacterium | reverse complement strand
CCACCGAGAAAATCGACGGCCGCGTGCACGTCGTGCACCATCCGCCCCAATTTCGACCACTTGGGGTACGCCTGGT
The DNA here is from genome assembly GCA_002702965.1 of Planctomycetaceae bacterium. Classification (GTDB taxonomy): domain Bacteria; phylum Planctomycetota; class Planctomycetia; order Pirellulales; family Pirellulaceae; genus UBA9264. Next base: position 16,483 of record PADE01000247.1, on the reverse strand, counting down.
AGAAATCGCGGCCCTCCAACAACCGCAATCCAAAGCCACATTGATCGTAGGCCAGTACCACAAATCCGGCCCGGGCAAGGCGATGGTAAACCGTGGTTCCTTGCACGCCGTAGCCTTCGTTGTAGCCGCTGTGGTACGAGTAGGGGTGCAGCCAGATCACAGCGCCCGCCGGGCTGGTGATCTGGGGGTTGTAGTAGATGTTTCCCCGCACATTCTCGCCAAAACTGACAGGCAGCCGCCGGGTACCAGCTACGCTCCATCGATCGTGTGTCATCATCGCCGACTCGGCATCCGTCAGGAAGGTATATTGGCCCTCCCAGACGACTTGGTCGGGTGGCTGTCCCAGCATCCACAACACGCGGCGGCGGCGTTCCGCATGATCGGGATCCGCCGGCGCAGGTGACCACAGCAACTCGTCCGGGTCGTGCGTCTGCTTCCAGGCCTGCCAGTCAAACTGGTGGAGCAATGTCTCCGGAAAGTCGGCCTGTCGCGCGGCCCCTCGACCAAACGACAGGTCAAACCAATCGATGTTCCGCTGGCGTTGCCGATCGGTTATCGGGTTGTGCTGACCGCTCCGATACGACACGCGCAGATGCTCTGGCTTACCCAGTAGCGCGTACACGGCGCTGCCTTGCAGATAGGCCCGTTCGACCGCAAACGTCGGATCCGATCCGTCGTTGTGCGCCGTATCCAGCAGGCACGGGCGCGGCGCGATGAGTGCCAGCCAACCGTGCGCATCGATGGGCAAATCGTGTTCGCGGCCTGTGTAGGATTTCAAGCTCGAGCGGAACCACGGGTCGGGGAAATCTGCCGGCGCCTCGGCGCACGTGTTGCGCGATGTAAATCGATAGGGGCAGGATCCGGGCGAACCAGCGCTGCGGGCCACGACCGAAGTGATCCTCGTATCAAACGCCGCGGCGATCAGCGATTGCTTACCGTGTCGGGAGTGTCCGATGATGGCCACATGTCCGGCAGCGATCGGGTTGTCCTGGCGCGGATCGAGCAGGTAGTCGAGGGTTCGACTGGCAATCCAGGCCTTGGTCGAGATCTCCGTCCAGCTGGCTTGGGGATACTCGCGTTGGAAAACCCGGTGCACCTGGTGGTAACCCGGGAACACGGTTCGGTTTCCGCTCAACGAATCGGCACCCGGGTAAAACACAACCAGGTAGCCCCGGCGGTGTGCCGCTTCGGCCCAACCCATCTGATAGGTCAACGGCTGGGTCAACAACACCGGAAACGGACCCTCGCCCGGTGGAATCCAGATCCGGATTTCAAAAGATGCCCGATTGGGTGTTTCGAAGGTGAGTTTCACACGACGTCGCATGGAACGGTCCGGACGGACTTGCTGATCGACGATTTCGGCTTCCAGTAGACGCGGAACCGTGTCCGGAAACGTACCGATAAAGTACTGGCACATCAGGTCGGAAATTTCCTGCCGGCGTTGCTGCCAGGCGGCTACCGAGCGGACCGGGGTGCCGTCGAGCCTTGTGAGCAGTGGCGGCAACGCGGCCGTTCGATGCACGGCCGCGATCACCGGCGCACCCGCCTCGGGTTCCACAGCGCAGACCTGCGCCACCAACAGCGCCAGCGATCCGCAGGCGATCGGCACCCCACTCGGGATCGCTGCCCAAACCGATAACAAAGCGCGCGGCGCGCGGTGGCGATGCATGGACTTCCCCTTCCGGCGCATTGACGTTCTCCGCACAACAGTTCACCTCCCGGGCTGGCGGCCTGCCAGGTGGAAATCCCCGGGGTTGCGACACTGCATCGTACAAGACGGCGCTCCGCTTGTCGCAGCCGGCGATTTGCCATCATCGACCCACGCGGCGCCGGTGGGCAGGTGGGCCCAGGTCCCCCCCGTCCACCCGCGCCGTCCACCCGCGGCCCTTACCGGCAACGCGTCAAACCGAACGACTGCGGAAGATGCGATCCACCGACTGCCCCCGCGTCGTCGGGATTACTACACTGGAACGTCGACGCGTCGCGGATTCCTCGCTACACGACACACCACCGGGGTTACCGAGATGGAACACTTGCGCCGAAGATTGCCGACGCTGATTGCCAGCGTGCTGTGGTCATTGCCCAGCCCGGTACCCGCCGTGGATCCGATCGACATCGGTACGCGCCGTGAACTGTTCATCGACCACCAGCTGATCGAACAGATGACCGGGCGGACCCAACTGCAGCTGCATCACCCGGTCGAAACCGAAGACGTGTTCGTGCACGACACCCCGTGGGAGGGAAATCGCACGATGTACTATACGATTCTGCAAGACGGCGACCTGTTCCGAATGTACTATCGCGGATCGCATATCGACCTGTCAGAGAGCGGCTATTCGATTCGATACAACGTGACCTGTTACGCCGAAAGCAGAGACGGCATTCGCTGGACCCGTCCAGAACTCGGCCTGGTCGCATTTGGCGGATCCACCAGAAACAACATTCTGCTCTCCGGCGAGATCTGTCACGCGTTTGTGCCGTTCAAAGATGCCAACCCCGATTGTCCGGCCAAACATCGCTACAAAGCGATCGTCGCGGTCTACAAACCGGTACGGGGCCTGCATGTCTATTCGTCCGCCGACGGGATCCGCTGGTCCCCGATGAGCGATCAGCCGGTTATTACGACGGGCTATTTCGACTCACAGAACCTGGCGTTTTGGGACACGGTTCGGAAGCAGTACGTCGGATTTCACCGTGCGCTCCGTGGCGGCCCGAAACAGCTGGAGCCGTCCAGCCATGAGGCTGCGACCAAAGACGTGATGACCGCCACGTCGTCAGACTTCCTCCGCTGGTCCGAACCGGTCTGGTTAGCGTACTCACCCGAACGCTGGATCCGATTCTCTTCAAAGCCGACGCGTTTTTCGCCGTTCGTCCAACTGTATACCAATCAGATCCAACCGTATCACCGCGCGCCACACATCTATCTCGGATTTCCAACTCGCTATGTCGCGGGCCGCGCCAAGCTCACGGATCTCAACCGGAAACTTGCCGAGAGTGTCGAGTATTTCGGCGTCGACTATACCGACGGCGGTTTTATGAGCAGCCGTGACGGCCGCCGATTTCAATTCTGGGACGAGGCCTTCATCCGGCCCGGGAACCCGGCCAGAAATCGTTGGGTCTACGGCGACAACTTCCAATCGCTGGGAGTGGTCGAGACCCAATCGACGACCGCGGGTGCTGCGAACGAACTATCTCTGTACGTCAACGAAGGTCTCTGGCGTCAGTGCAAACTGCGCCGATATACACTGCGACTCGACGGCTTTGTGTCCGCCTCCGCTCCCCTTTCCGGAGGCGAAGTGATCACCCGGCCGATCACGATGCGAGGCAGACAACTGGCGCTGAACTTTGTGACCTCCGTCGCCGGCAGCATTCGGATCGAGATCCAGACCCCCGACGGCGAGCCGATCGAGGGGCACAGCCTGGCCGATTGTCAGGAGATGTTCGGTAACGCAACCGAGCGCGTCGTCCAATGGAAGCGGGGCAGTGATGTCAGCCCCTTGACAGGCAGGCCCCTTCGATTGAGGATCGTCCTGAAAGACGCCGATCTGTATGCATTCCAATTTACGCCGTGACAGCGACGGGAGCGGAACGTCACGGAGGGAGCGTAAACCGGATCGGTCAAGAAAACGTGCATCACCTCGCACTGACGGATGACCCTCTCCAGGAGTCGGCCATGTGCGATCTCTGCTCGCTGTTCTTTGGGCTCCTCCAACGACGGTAAACCGGTCGGTCTTGTGGTTCGCGACCCGACTTCCGATCGGCTAGAATTTCCACCAAGCACCACCCTTCGACGGTCCCCGACTGCATCCTATGGATCTGCGTCTCCTTGTTAGCGTGGTTATCGTCATCGGCTCGGCGACGCCGTCTCGATCGGATGACGAGGTCCGCCCCGTACCGCCGCGCAACGCGCCGCACTGGGCATACCGTCCTGTGCTGCGACCGCACGTACCTCCGGTCTCCGATGCGGCGTCGGCGGAAAACGCGATCGATCGCTTCGTCACCGCGCGACTCCACCGCGCGCGTCTGTCGATGAACCCCCCGGCAACCCCCGCGGTCCTGCTGCGGCGCGTCAGCCTCGATTTGATCGGCCTGCCACCCAGTCTCAGTGAAATCGATGCCTTTGTCGCCGACCCGCGGCCCGACGCCTTTTCGCGCGTCGTCGACCGCCTACTCGCATCGCCATATTACGGGGAACACTGGGGGAGATATTGGCTGGATCTGGCACGGTACGCAGACACCAACGGCTATAACATCGACGTGCCCCGCCCCATCTGGCCGTATCGTGACTGGGTGATCGGCGCGCTGAATGCCGATATGCCATTCGATCAATTCACGATCGAACAAATCGCGGGCGACCTGCTGCGCGATGCCAGCCGCGCGCAGATCATTGCCACGGGATTTCATCGCAACACGATGATCAACCAGGAAGGCGGTGTCGATCCGGAAGAAGATCGCGTCAAGGCGATCGTCGATCGCGTGAGCACGACAGCCACCATCTGGCTGGGAACAACGCTGGCATGTTCACAGTGTCACGACCATCTCTACGATCCGTTTCCCCAGCGCGACTTCTTTGGCCTGTACGCATTCTTCAACAACACCGAGGACGTTGCCGGCGGCGGGCCCAATACGAGCTTGGCCCCGCTGGTCCTGCTGACTTCACCAGAACAACAGGCAGAACTAGATCGCATCCGCCATGCGCTGTCGAAGCTAGACGCAAAACAGACCGAGGCCCTCGCGAAACTCCGCGCGGCGCAGGCCGCCTTGTTGAAGTCGGTCCCCTCGACGATGGTCCTCAAGGAGCGGGCCCAGCGGCGCACCACGCGGCTGCATATTCGCGGCGACCTGCTGAATCTGGGCGACGAGGTAACGCCGGGGGTCCCGTCCGCGCTGCACCCCCTGCGTCGATCGCCCGAATCGGGAAGCCGTCCGAATCGGCTCGACCTGGCCCGTTGGCTGGTCGCCAGCGACAATCCGTTGGCTGGGCGCGTCACGATGAATCGACACTGGCAGCGGTTTTTCGGCACCGGACTGGTAGCGACCAGCGATGATTTTGGGACGCGGGGAGAGCGACCGTCGCATCCCGGATTACTCGATTGGTTGGCGGATGAGTTCGTCGCAGCCGGCTGGCGCATCAAACGTATGCACCACTCGCTGGTGACCTCGAAAACGTACCGGCAATCTTCGCGTGCGGAACTCGCCACGCGGCGCACCGCTGCGACTGCGCCTTACCAAACCGACCACGGCGGTCTGCAACAGATCGACCACTTGCTGGCCAGGGGACCGCGGTTCCGACTCGACTCTGAAACGATTCGCGACATCGCGCTTGTCGCCAGCGGTCTATGGAACCGACAGATCGGAGGTCCGAGCGTCTACCCAATCCAACCGGCCGGTTTTTGGCTCGAGTTTGGGACCCGGGGATTCGGAATGGAGCGGTGGCCAACCGGCACCGGTGGCGAACGATACCGGCGCGGTGTATATACCTTTTGGCGGCGGACCAGCGTCTACCCGACGTTTGCGATCTTCGATGCGCCGAGTCGTGAGCAATGCACGGTCCGGCGGCCCCGCAGTAACACACCGCTGCAAGCGCTGAGCACGTTGAACGACCCGGCCTTCATCGCCTGTGCCGTAGCGCTCGCGCTACGCACGATGCGATCTGATGTAGACTCGGTTTCAGACCGGATCGTGTACGCCTTCCGGTTGTGCGTCAGTCGGCGGCCGAGAACCAGCGAGCTGGCCAGATTGGTTCTGTTGCACGAACAACTGTGGAACCATTATCGCGATCGCGTCGACCACGCTCGGGCATTGGTCGGTTCCACGGCGCTGGCACCCGTGGACGATGTGGACTCGCGTGAATTGGCGGCTTGGACGATGCTCGCCAGTGTGTTGCTGAACCTCGATGAGACCATTACCAAGGGGTAAGTCGTTGGATCGCCGTCGCACCCGCCGCGCGAACACCTTGACGAGCTCGCATACGAGTTTGCCGGATCGCGATGCTCGACGGTACTTTCTCGGACGCACCGCGAGCGGCATCCTCGGCTCGCTGGGAGCGGCGTCACTGTTGAACAAGGACCTATTCGCAACCCGGGCCGACCACCCTCTCGCTATCAAGCGGCCGCACTTCGCACCCCGCGTGAAACGGGTGATTTTTCTGTTCATGGTCGGCGGTCCCTCCCAGTTCGAACTGCTCGACCATAAACCGAAACTGGCAGAGCTGCACGGGACACCGATCCCGGAAGATCTGATCCGCGGGGATCGATTCGCGTTCATCAAAGGCGCCCCGAACCTCGCCGGTTCGTCGTTCCGTTTCTCTCGCCACGGTCAGACCGGCGCCGAGATTTCCGAATTGCTACCACACCTGGCAACGGTTGCGGATGACCTGGCGATCGTTCGCTCGATGCACACCGATGAATTCAATCACGATCCGGCGGTAATGTTCCTCAACACGGGGTCCCGATTCACGGGACGGCCGGCACTCGGTGCTTGGTTGACCTATGGATTAGGGAGTGAAAGTGAGGAGCTGCCTGGTTTCGTGGTGCTCGCATCGGGTGAGCCTGAAGGACCACCCGTTGGATTTCATCACTGGACGAGTGGGTTTCTCCCAACGGTCCATCAAGGTGTCCGCTTTCGCTCGCACGGCGATCCGGTTCTGTTTCTCTCCAGCCCTCCGGGTGTCACCCGTCGCACCCGGCGGCAGACCATCGATGCGCTGCGCGACTTGAATCAGATCCAACAGGACACCGTCGGTGACCCAGAGATCGGCTCCCGCATTGCGGCGTTTGAAATGGCCTTTCGCATGCAAGCCAGTGTCCCGGAGTTGACCGACCTCGGTCGCGAATCGCGATCCACGATCCGCCAGTACGGGGCGGTGCCCGGCGCCACCTCGTTTGCCAACAACTGCCTGTTGGCGCGGCGGCTGGTCGAGCGGGGCGTACGGTTTGTACAGTTGTACCACCGCCACTGGGATCACCACGGATTCAACGCCAAGGATCAAAACGTCCTGCATGCACTGCCCCAGCGTTGCCGCGAAGTCGACCAACCGGCAGCCGCGTTGATCAAGGATCTCAAGCAGCGCGGGTTGTTCGACGAGACGCTCGTCATCTGGGGTGGCGAGTTCGGCCGCACGCCGATGGTACAGGCGGCGGCGACAAAAACACGCTTGGGCCGAGACCACCATCCGGGCGCATTCAGTATGTGGCTCGCCGGAGGCGGGATCCAACCCGGCACGCTGGGCCGAACCGATGATCTCGGCTACCGCGTCGTCGACGACGGCGTGCACGTGCACGATTTGCACGCCACGATCCTCCACTTGCTGGGTCTCGATCACACGGCGCTCGTCTACCGNCACCAAGGTCGGGACTTCCGACTGACCGATGTGGCCGGGAAGGTCGTGGACAAACTGTTGGCGTCCCCCAACCAACCCACAACCGGTTGACCGACCACCACCACGCGGTCAGGACACCGCGGTGGGAGCACAGGCCGGTTCGCTCCGATCGGCGAGCTTGGTCAAGATCACCACGTCGTCTCCGGGCACCGTCAATGCGGCCCGCCAATGGTCTGCCAGCCAGCGAAACGTCTCGATCGCAAAAAAACAGACATGGGTGGGNTCGGCCTTGTAGTGCCACNGCGAAAACGCCTCTCGGTCAATCACCCGTTTGGTCATGATCCCCAACACGCCGGTCGGTTTCAGGCAGGACCACAGTCTCTCCAGATCCCGCCGCGGGTGGTGCAGGTGCTCGGCCACCTCGGAGGCGGTAATGAAATCGTACTGCTGCTGGAGCGACTCCGTGTCGGGCGCGTAGAACGGATCGAACAGTCTCATCGAATGTCCGGATTCNCGAAACATCACCGAGAGCGTCGGACCGGGACCCGATCCGAAATCGAGACCGTGACTGCGGGGNCGCAGGCGGGCTGACAACGGGTCGAACAGACGCTGCAAGAATCGGCGATAATGCGGGTCAGCTGGTGAATTCTGGTGCCGGTCGTATTCCGCCTTCTCCTGGCGCGCGGAGGGGAATTGGTGGGGTAATACAAATACCAAGTAGCAAACCGGGCAACGGAAGTACGCGCGGCGGTCCTCATAGAAGGGTTGCNCTGCGGATGCCCGGCAGAGCGGACAGATCGGTCGACCAGGTTGGCAGGTCATGGGCGAAATAACCCAGCTTCAAACGTAACCCAATCGAACGCAGCCCCCCGGCGCCCCCGCGCCGGGGGGCGATGGCGGACATCGTCTCGGGGGTCTGGATCGCTGACAGCGCACCGGAGAACATATAGGGTATCGCATCAGAACCCCCCGGGGAGATCCGAACATGCAGAAAACGACCCGCTCTCAGGCCGCAACGCTGATTCTGTTGTTCAGCGCCGGCGTTCAGGCTGGCGAACCGTTGGCAGCGGCCGAACCGGGACGGGTCGGCGGGCTGCCGCTTGGCAAAGCCCGGATTTGCGTCACCGGATTTGACCACAACCGGCCTCGGCCCTTTCCCGGTCTGGGCGATTTTATCGGCTGGGTGGGAGACGTGGTCCGACTGGCCAACGACGAGTTGCTGTTCGTCCACTCGGCCGGCTACTGGCACGTCTCGTTCGCCACGCCCATCAAGTTGAACGACAACCTGATCGAATCCTATCGCAAATCCGGCCTGGACCTCAGCCACAAGGCNCCCACCGGGGGACGGATCATGGCCTGCCGCTCGCGCGACAACGGCGNGACCTGGTCCGCGCCGCGGACCGTGTACGACGGCAAACTGGACGCCGGNCCCAGCGCGACCTTCGTCACCGACCGGGGAACCGTCATCCAGGTCGTCAACGTACAGGCCTCGTGGTACGGCTTTCCCGAAGCGCCTCCGGGACACCAAAAACTCAACACGCGGCAGTTGGTCCTGCGCTCGACCGACCACGGGCATACGTGGAGCGAGCCAACCCCGCTCAAAAGCTCTGGCACCTACTACACGCGAGGTCGATCGCGCGGTCTACAACTTCCGGGCGGCGGTCTGTTGTGGATGTCCTACGACATGNACAAGGGGAGCAGCGTCCTGGATGGGACGATTCACCGGTCCGATGACGACGGCAAGATATGGCGCATCGTCTCCACGATCCGCCGCCGCAAACCCGACGGCGACCGCGTGGCGACCAAAGACCTGGTCGTCTCCGGCGACTCCGACGCGCTCTTGAAACTGGGCACCCCCAGCGACAAGCAATGGCTCGACACCGATGAAGGGGACCTGGGACGGTTGTCGACGGGACGGCTGGTACTCGTGTTGCGTCCCGACGGCGGCACGCTCGTTTCCGATGACAATGGTGTGAAGTGGCAGCAGATCAGCCGAGTCGGACCGAAGTATGTGTACGCACCGCATCTCGTTGTACTGGCCGACGACACACTCGTCCTGACCGCCGGGGGAAGTGGTGGCCAGTGCGTGTTCCTGAGTACCGACGGCGGACAGCACTGGTCCAAGCCGATCCAGATCGACCCGGGAGTCTACGGCTACGGCAAGCTCACCCTGCTCGAGGATCAGTCGATTCTGTTGCCGTACGTTCACCGCCATGGCGCGCCCCAACGTTGTTACTTGGTCCGCTTCCGGGTCAACACGGCACGGGATGGACTCCAATTGTTGCCCATCGGAAAATCCAACTGACCTGCAGCCCANCGGGCCACGAACAAGGACCACCGGCATGTCTTCACCGCGATTCCCCCGAAACGGTGCCGCATGGATCGGCTACTATCTGGCCTTCGTAGCACCACTCGCGGTTCCGCTCGCGGGTGCGGACCTGACCCTGGTGAAGGACGGTCAGCCGCACGCCACNATCGTACTGGCCCAGCGCCCCACCGCCTCGACACAGCTGGCGGCCTTCGAGTTGCAGCACTTCCTGAAAAAGATCTCCGGGGCCACGCTGCCGATTGTCCGCGGAACCGCCGCTGTTGAGGGGAACCGGATTCTCGTCGGAGAAAGCGAAGCGACCCGCGCGTTGTCGGTTCCCGAAGGCCCCCTAGCCAGTCAAGAGTACATCGTCCAGACCGCGCCCGGCGTGTTGGTGCTAATGGGCCACGACGGCCCGGAATTCGCCACGGTCGACTACGCGTCCTACGGCAGTCTGTACAAGGCCGTATCCCAACCGATCGGCACCTGCTACGCCGTCCATTCGTTTCTGGAAAACCAGCTGGGCGTGAAATGGTATCTACCGAGTGAAACACTCGGGGAGGTCGTGCCGAAGAGCCGGAACATCGCCGTCCCGGCACTGTCTATTCGTCGTCGTCCCGATCTGCCGGTCCGTTCGATTTACCCCCTGTTCACCAACACCGAACGCCTGGTCTTCAACCAGTGGGACAAGCGGCACGAATTCCAGTCCTCCTGGGTCAACGCCAGGACCAGCCTGCTGTACTGGATCCGCAACCGCTGCTGGGGTGGCATGCGGCACAACGCCAACCACTCGTTCTCGTACTACGACAAGGCCTTCGGCGCCACGCATCCCGAGTGGTTCAGCACCAAGAGCCTGGCCCGGATGAACCAGTTGAGATTCCAGTCCGACGTGCAGCCGTGCCTGGCCGCCAAAGGGTTTCGCGAGCAGGTAGTGTCGATCGCCCGGGATTACTTTTCTGGTCGGCCCGAGCCGTTTGCAGGCGCGTATCGCGGTTCGGGGGGACGTTTTTTCTCGGTGATGCCCAACGACAACACCAACATGTGTGGCTGCCCGGATTGTCGGCCGCTGTATCGAGCGGGGATCGGGGCCGACGGGAACGCCAGCCATTACGTCTGGCAATTCGTCAACGACGTGGCCCGCGAGGTTCGCAAGACGCACCCCCAAGCGATGATCTCCAACTGCGCCTACTTCAACTACACGGCCCCACCACAGGGCCTGGTTTTCGAGACGAACGTGGCTGTTGAGTTCTGCAAGTTCTACACGTACTACGCCAACCCCAACACGCAACGCCGCGACCATCTTCGCATCGCCGAGTTTGTCAACAAGAACGGAACCCGGTTCTTCACCACGTGGGAGTACCTGCTCAAGCCGCAGGTCACCGAGTGGGCATTCCCCTGTCTGGTGCCGCACGTGCATGCGGCGGACGTGCGGGCATTGAACAGGATCGGCGGATTCCAGGGCGGCAAGCTCCAGTACCTTTACCTGCAAACCCACAACGGGAACAGGCCGACAGGTGGCGTCGCCCAGGTCAGTCCGGTACTGGACTTCATGAACCTCTACTGGCGAATGAAGCTCTACGACGACATCACGCTCGATATCGACGTCGCCCTCGACGAGTACTACCGGTCGTTCTTCGGGCCGGGGGCGCCGGCGATGAAGGCGTTCTACACGGCCATCGAGAATCGCTGGATGAGCCTGGGTGGTGGACATGAATCCCGGTCGTGGTGGAACCGGATGGGAACGCGTGCGTTTCTGGACGAAATCGGCCAGCTGGTGCATCAGGCACGTGAGGCGACCACCGTGAAGACTGTCTACCGCCAGCGCGTGGACCTGATTGATGAGGGTATCCTGCAGCACATGCTCAAGAGCCGCGCCCGGTATGAGACGACGGCGATTGCCGAGGCGGCTCCGATCGCGACCACCGGCGTGGCACGGGCACCAGCAAACGTCCCGGCGAAGAAGTGGGACGGCGACTCGACGTGGGCATCATCGCCTGTGCAGCACATCACCCGGACACTGCAAAACGAGCCGGTCCCACAGCAGACGGCGTTCCAACTGGCCTGGGACGACACCCGGCTCTACATCCGGGCCCGGTGCGATGAACCGCGCGTCTCGTCGATCAAAGCGGTCACTCGCGATCGGGACGTGGGCGGATTCAGTGACGATTCGATCGAGCTGTTCTTCGATCCCACCGGCCTGGGGACGACCTTCTACCAGTTTTGCATTACCAGCCGCGGGGTCGTGTATGACGCTCGGGAAACGCCCGGGGCGATCGGAGCCACGGCCAACATCAACTGGGACTCGGGAATCGAGGTTCGCACGACAATCGGAAAGCGAGTCTGGGAGTTGCGAGCGGCACTCCCGCTGGATCGCCTGGGGGGACAGAAGCCGCGTCCCGGCTCAACATGGCGATTCAACCTGTGCCGCAACCGGTTCACCCAGCCCGGGCAGCCACCGTTCTCGGCCTGGTCACCGAGCCCCGCCGGTTTCCGAGACCCTGACCGGTTCGGACTGATCACCTTCAACGGGGCGGATGACCAGGGGCGACTGGTCTGGCACTGCGACTTCTCTGGCTCGGCCTTTGGCGCAGGCGGCGGCGAGTCGCCGCTGTTGGGCCGTGACGGTTGGTACGAGAACACCCGCTACGCGGACCGAGGCTGGGACCGGTCCCTGACGGTGGCTGGAGACGGCGCAGAACGACGTGCCGTCTGCGACATCAACTCCACCTGTCCTAGCGACGTGCTGCCGATGCACGCGGTCACCGTGGCGCCGGGAGTGGCGTCGGTCGAAGTCGATTTCCGCCGCGGGTCACTCACAAATCAACCCACGTTGTCGATTTCTGACTTGGACGGGAAAAGAATCGCCATCGTGCACGCGTGGGCAGAGCGCGGGGACCTGATCGCGATCGAGTTGCCTGAAGACCGCCGGAATTTCGGAGACGAACAACACGGACTCGGCAACCTGACCGACCCGGGCCAATGGTTCGGCCTGAAACTGGTGGTCGACACCCTCAATCGAACGACCCAGACGTATGTGCGAAGTGGCCGCGGCCGCTGGGTTCCCCTCAACAAACGGCCCTTCCCGTTTTATGACCCGGCTGCCAAAGGGACCACCTGGTTCCTGGGGCTGGGAACCTACAAACACAAGGCCGCCGAGAACAACACCCTCGAGATGGACGACATTCGGGTCGTCCAGCTATCGGAGTAACCATGCGGTTGATCGGCCCCACCGCAGCGGCACGCACCACCGCGCCCGCGGTACCGACCACGCGTCAGGCCACCTGGCTGTTCGCCATCCTGTTCGTAACGGCCACGGTCAGCGGGCGCGCGGGCGATCTCGGCGACGTTCCACCGGGCGGGTTCCGCTCGCCCGAGGGAGATCGCCGATTCACCTCCGCCGCGGGTGCCAAACCGATCAACAATCTGGTCTTTGAGCTGTTGCACGTCACCGCACCGGGTACCCGCGCGCACCGTTTCCGCAACCCGCGCGAGGGCTGGGTCTACCTCCGCGTCACGCCCGCCNCAGGGAATCGACCGGCGGCGGTCGCGCTCGATAGCCAGCCGGTCGCGCTCGCGCTGGTCAACGGCCAGCTGGAGGCCATGCGGTTTCTGACGGCCGGCCCGCACACGGTCGGCCTCGCGCCCGGTGGCCCCGAAGCCGCCGCGCTGGAAGTCCGATCGATCGGCGAATTGTTCTATGCCACCTACGGTGGCAACCCGCATGTCTCGGAGACGGGCAACTACTCGTGGGATTTCCTCCGTCGCCACTGTCTCGATCACTACAACAGCATCATTGGGTCGAGCAGTTCGAACCCCGACGGTACAAGTCCTCAGGAAGCCGAACTCCGCGCGTGGGTCGCGGCGGGGAAACGGTGGTTCTCGCTGGAACCGGTCCCTTTCCGACCGGACACGACGGCCGACCAGACATTCGACCACTGGACACGAGCGATCGGCATGAGCCACCCGCTGATGAGCGGCATCTGGATCGACGAATTCGGGGCCAACCCGAGAAACGGCAAAACCCCTGAGCAGTGGTACAAGTTGTGGATCAACGCGATTCGCCGGATCGCAGCCGATTCGCGGTATCGAGGTCGGAAGCTGTACGCCTACGGCCCCATCGGGATGCGGCCGGCAGAACGATTCCGGGTGATGTTCCCGTTCGTTAAGACGTTGATCGACAGCGGTTACCGATTGGGATCCGAGTGGTACCTCCCCGAGGGGCTGTCGCGCCCCGGCAGAGTGATCAACAACACCAACGACCTACTCGCCGAGTTCAGCCCCGGTTGGGAGGGCGCCAACCGGGAGTCGTTCGAGAAGGGCGTACCCGGCTCGGCGAGCGAACGTGTGATCGTGTTGTCGCTGTTGTCCGAACCGGGCTGGGAAACGGGCGACCTGTACTCTAAATACGACTACAACGTCTTCCTCGACGCGCAGTTCCAGTTCGTCGCCACCGACCCTTCGTTTTTCGCGACCCGCGGNGTGCAGGGGTACCAGTCCTCCTACTGCGGCGAAGAGCAGCTGCGGCTGTTCGCACGGCTGGTCCGCCACTACGCCATCGAAGGGAACACGAAGCGGCTCCTGGAGGACCCCTACGTCCTGACCCATCTGCAGAACTCGGACTTCACGGGCGGCACCACAGGCTGGTCTCTGCAGCCAGCCGAAGGCGCTGGTGACGGTGCCAGTATCAAGGTGGTGACCGCTCCCGGCTTCGGTCGCATGCAAGGAAAATACCATGCCCCGCCCGGCGCCGGCGATGTGGCGCTGCGCACGCGCCGCAGCGGCGCGCGGCCCAACCTGGTCTCCCAGACGATCGAGGGCCTCACGCCCGGACGGCTCTACTCGCTGCGGCTGATCACCGGCGACTACCGGGAACTCATCGGCAAACAGTCACAGCGCCGCAAACACGCCGTTTCGGTGACGATCGAAAAGGGCCAGCTGGTTGCGGACAAGTGCTTCCAGGCGGTTGTCTCCAGCGGCTACTGGTACCCCTACGGCGCGTTCAACGCGAACAACCCCTACTGGATCAACTACCACCAGCGGGTATTCCGCGCTTCAGGAAAGACCGCCCGCCTGGTGCTCTCGGATTGGGTTTCACGTCAGGCGTCCGACGGTCCGACAGGTCAACAGCTACTCTGGAACTTCATTCAGCTGCAACCGTACTTTCCGGAATGACCGCCGCGTCCCCGCAAAGCGCGCAAACGAGAAACAGGAAAGTCAACGGATGACCCTCCCCAGACGCGATTTCATCGGCGCGGGTGTCGCGGGAGCTGCAGCAACCGGAGCGCTGTCCGCCGACGCGCGCTCCGAAAAGTCCAAGTCGCTCTACGCAATGGGATCGCGGCGCGAGTTATTTGTCGATGANTTTCTGGTCGAATCGATGTGCGGAAAGGTGACCTTCCAGCTGCACCACCCGATCGCCCAGGAGCAGGTGGTCCAGCACTCCCATCCCTGGGAGGGGGTCGGCTCGGGTTACCACACGGTGCTCCAGGACGGCGGNACCTATCGGCTCTATTACCGCGGCTTGAACTTCAAACTCATCAAAGGTCCCCACCTGCCCCATACCAATCAGGAGGTGACCTGCTACGCAGAGAGTCGCGACGGCATCCATTGGGTCAAACCGAAACTGGGCCTGTTTGCGCACGATGGCTCGAAGCAGAACAACATCATCTGGCAGGGTGGCGGATGCCACAACTTCAGCCCGTTCATCGATCGGCGACCGGGGTGCCCGGCGGGGGAACGCCTGAAGGCGTTCGGTGGCGTCAAAAGAGATGGGGGCATGCTGCTGTTCCAATCCGCCGACGGAATCCACTGGAAACGAGTCGGTGACAGACCGGTCATCACACACGGCTATTTCGATTCAGCGAATGTCGGGTTCTGGGATCCTACCATCGGGCGGTACCGGGCCTACTGGCGGTTCTTTACGGCCGCCGAGATCCGCGCGATTCGGACGGCGGTCTCCGACGATCTGATGACATGGCGGGACGAGCACGATCTGGTCTACCCGGATGCGCCCGAGCAACACATGTACACCAACCATGTGCTGCCCTACTTTCGCGCGCCGCACCTGCTGTTGGGATTTCCGATGCGCTACGTCGAGCGCGGGTGGAACCCCTCGATGCGTTTCCTACCGGACCTCCGTAATCGAAAAGTACGCCTGGCGGCCCATCCGCGTTACGCGACGGCACTGACCGAAACCCAGCTGATGGCGAGCCGTGACGGCGTTGCGTTCAAGCTCTGGAACGAGGCTTTCTTGCCGCCCGGCATTCAGCGTCCCGATTCGTGGTACTACGGCCACAACGCGGTCGCCTGGAACATGGTAACGACCCAGGCGCCCCTTGCGGGGGCCCCCGACGAGCTGTCGTTTTATGCGACCTCGGGCGAGTGGCACGGTGCGGGCACCAAGTTGACACGCTACACCCTCCGACAGGACGGTTTCGTCTCCGCGACCGCCCCCTATGCGGGCGGTGAACTGGTCACCCGACCGCTGACATTTCAAGGCGCACGCCTGGAGATCAATTTTGCCACCTCGGCAGCCGGCACGCTGCAGGTCGAGCTGCAAACGCCCTCGGGTCAGCCGATCAAGGGCTTCGCGCTTGAAGACGCCGACGAGACGTTTGGGAACGAGCTGAGTCGCACCGTGACCTGGCGTGGGACGGCCGACCTCAGTCGTCTGGCCGGGGTACCGATTCGCCTCCGCTTTGCCCTCAGCGATACGGACCTGTACGCGATCCGATTCAGCTGACCGCGTCCGCTGGCACGATCACTGCCACACGCCGCCTCGCAGTCTCTATATATTGGTGGCGTCTGGAACCACATCCCGAGGGAGCCGTACATGAAACATCTGCTGGGTTTGC
>PADE01000246.1 GCA_002702965.1 Planctomycetaceae bacterium | reverse complement strand
ACACGCGCTGCGACACACGTTCGGCACGCACCTCAGTAAAGGGGGCGTCGCGCCTCGCACCGCGCAGGCGGCGCTGCGGCATTCGAGTATCGACCTGACGATGAACGTCTACACCGACCCGCGACTGCTGGACGTGCACGGCGCGCTCGATGCGCTTCCCGTGTTGGCCTTGAAAGGGATCGAGTCGCCCACTCCCAATTCGCACCCATCGGCGGCGGCCGATGCGCCGAGTGAGTGCAAGTGCGCGCCGAGTTTGCTTGCACCAATGCTTGCACCAAATTTACGCAAGGGTGGTCCATTGCTGTCGATTGTGGACCCAATGGGGGGTCGGGGCGAGCGCCATGAGCAACCGACCGCGCGCGTCGTAACCCCTGACGGGGTCAACAGAAAAGGGCCGCTGTCCATCACTGACAACGACCCTCCACAGTCGGGGCGACTGGATTTGAACCAGCGACCTCTGCGTCCCGAACGCAGCGCTCTACCAGGCTGAGCCACGCCCCGAGTTGGAGTTCCATCTTAGGTCTTGGTCCGAAACCGGGCAACCAGCCGACGGCCACCTGGCACCGCGAGATGCCGACGCGAGTTCCAGACGGTGCCGTCCTCTCCATCGGCGCGATTTCTATCGCGACGTCTTGTTACGAGCCGCCCACAGCGCAGGAGACTGCTCCATCCATCGGTATTTGCCGCCCTCCCTGGTCCCCGCGGCACGGGCGAGCATACCTACCAACGCAACCGTCCTGAGACCACCCCTGAGCTGCGACCATCTCGCAAACCGCCACCCGCGTGCCGCACCCCGAACTCTCTCTCCCGACCCCTCGAGGCACTGTTCCGGATCCGTTACCGACGGACCGAGTGATCGGATCCAGCGCGCCTTTCCGTCGACACCGGGCGTCTCGTCAGCGTGTCCAACAAAAAACCNGAAATCGACTTGCTCGGCAGGATGCCCTCACATTAGGATGAACGCAGACGCAATGGGGTGACAATGGATGTCCCCCGTTTACTCGATTGGGTTTTCGAGGATCAACCGATGATTCACCACTCATGTGATCGCTGCAAGCGCATGATCGACCCCGACGATCAACTGCGCTACGTCGTGAAAATTGAAGCTTGCGCCGCGATGGATCCGGTGGAAATGGACGAACCGGACGAAGATCGCGACCACTTGCTCGAGGTTCAGGAAATCCTCGAACGACTCGATGACGAAGCGACCGATGCCATTGGCGACGACGTGTACCAAAAACGTCGCTACGATTTATGCGCGAATTGCTATCAGCAGTTTCGCCGAAACCCACTCGGTCGGGAAATTCCCGCGCAACTCGGGTTCAGCCCCAACTGATCAACTCGGGCTCATCTATTTCTGCGACTGCTGCCCAAATCGCCGATTTCACTTCGAGACATCGCACGCTCGGCACCCGGGCGACGTCCGTTGGCGATGCGAACAGACATACGTGCGCCTCGAGTGGAGATGGTAAATCGGCGGCAAACCTGATCGCGGAACCGACGCTCGCCGCTGGTTTCCCCTCACGCCGGCGGGTAAACTAGTCGCGGCATGTTTGGCGTAGGAACTCCGGGTTGATCGGCTCTCGTCGACAACGGCCGGCCGGCGACCAGAAAGAACGTGCACGTCGTGCGGTGCCTCGGATTCTCGGCTGTTGAGCAGCTGGTCAGCGAAGCGCAACGCCCCGTTCCGGAAGACAACCGCGCCGCGTCTACAGGCTGCTAGCGAACGCCGCATCACAGGTAACACGGGCGAGGACATTCATGAAACCAGCGGTCTTGATCTTCGTGGGACTGCTGTTGATCCTGCACCAGGATTACTGGCAGTGGGAAAACGACCAGCTGATATTTGGCGCGTTTCCCTATGCCCTGGTCTACCACATGGGCATCTCACTAGCAGCCGCTGTAAGTTGGCTACTAGCCACCCGATTCTGGTGGCCCGAGCATCTCGATCGCTCCTCCGACGCCGAGCGCGAAAGAGGCGCATCATGATCCAATTGTGGATGATCATCGGGTACCTGGCGCTGTTGCTGGGGCTCGGTTTTGCAGCCAGTCGTTTTTTTCGCGGTACCGCCACGGACTATATGCTGGCGAGCCACACGATCGGCCCAGTGCTACTGCTGATGTCGCTGTTCGGCACCACCATGACCGCGTTTGCACTGGTCGGTTCGACCGGAGCGGCCTACCGCGCCGGAATCGGCGTCTACGGTGAATTGGCCTCCGCCAGCGGGATTGTTCACTCGCTCTGTTTCTTCGTCATCGGACTACCGCTGTGGGCCGTCGGCCGACGGCATGGCTACACCACCCAAATCCAGTTTTTCCGAGATCGCCTACAGAGCGACCTGCTGGGACTGCTTTTGTTTCCCATTCTGGTACTGCTGGTCGTGTCCTACCTGCTCGTCGGCATCGTAGGGGGAGGAGCCGTCGTCAACAGCATTACCGCCGGCGCTTTCGAGAGTTCAGGGTGGTTCGCCACCGCGGGACATGGGGTACCCTCCTGGCTGGCGTCCGCGGTCATCTGTGGAGTTGTTCTGCTATACGTTTTCTTTGGCGGCATGCGTGGTACAGCCTGGGCCAACGCGTTTCAAACGGCCGTCTTCATGGTGCTCGGCTTGGTCACGTTCGTCACCATCGCCAACGCTTTGGGAGGTACCGACCGGTTTCTAGAAAACCTACAAATCGCGACCCAGGCGGCTGAGTCATCACATCTCACCATGACCAAGATGCCTAGAGCGGTCTTCTTTTCATTCCTGTTTATTCCGCTTTCGGTGGCCATGTTCCCGCACGTCTTCCAGCATTGGCTCACTGCGCGCAGCGCCCAGTCATTCAAGCTGCCCATCATCATGCACCCGGTGTTCATCATGATCGTCTGGATGCCCTGTGTACTGCTCGGTGTCTGGGCGACTGGAGAAAGCTCTGGTGTCCCCGCCGCCCTGGATGGCATGGGCCCCGAAAAATTCAACAAGGTGTTGCCAACGCTCGTGAAATTGCACGCCGGCGAAGTTCTGGGGGGATTGCTCTCGGCGGGAATCCTGGCAGCCATCATGTCGTCGCTCGACAGTCAGTTCCTCTGTCTGGGAACCATGTTTACCGAAGACGTAGTACGACACTACGGTGGGCGGGAACGCTACAGCGACGCGCAGGTAGTACGCTTGGCGCGGTATTTCGTGGTCGGAATGGTCGCCTTGACGTATCTGCTCAGCCTGATGCTCCCCGGATCCGTTTTTACACTGGGCTTGTGGTCCTTTAGTGGTTTTACGGGGTTGGTACCGCTCGTGTTTGCGGCCGTTTACTGGCGTCGGTTGACCGCCGCTGGCGCAGTGGCCAGTGTGATCACTACGGTCGGCTGTTGGACGGCCTTGTTCATCCGCAGTTTCATCCGCAGCGACATCAAGCCTTATACGTTCCCCGAGCAACCGTTTCCCGTCGCCGGCATCGTCAGCATTCCCAAGATGCTCCCCGTGGTCACCATTTTCGCCGCCGCGGCGGCCGCGCTGGTCGTGGTTTCGCTACTCACACCACGTCCAGACCAAAAAACGCTCGGCAAGTTCTTCTCATCCTGACTTGTTTGTCGGTCATTTTTTCGTAGAATCGACGATTCGCTGTTTTTCGTACAGGGAACACCTTCCGAACAGGTTCTGTGTTATGCGTCCCGCCAGCCGAGCCAAGCGGCGCAGTAAAGCCCGCTCCCGCACGAAGAAAAAAGACCCGCTCTTCGTGGATGGCAAGCGGCCACGACCGATGTACGTCGACTACAAAGATATCGACTTGTTGAAAAAATTGGTCAATCGCCATGGCCGTATCGTGGGACGACGAAAAACAGGTTGTACCGCCGTCAGTCAACACGCAGTGACAAGAGCCATCAAGCGTGCACGGTTTATGGCGTTGCTCCCCTACGTCGCGGAATAGCCTTTACTCGGTTCAAACGCCAAGCCCGGGTTATCGTGACCGGGTTTGTTTTTTGCGCCCCATGCCGGCTTCTAAACGGACCGACGGTTCGCGTTCACGCTCTCACGAGCCCCGCACATGACCGCTTCCTTCGCCGTTCAACGCCGTGTGGAATTTCGCGACACCGATGCTGCGGGCATTGNGCACTTCACCGCTTTCTTTGGCTATATGGAAGAAGCAGAACACGCACTGCTGCGAGCCTGCGGCAGTAGCGTCGTGGTTCGCGAAGCGGATCATACGATCAGTTGGCCGCGGGTCTCGGCCAACTGCGACTTTTCGGGATCTGCACAGTTCGAAGAGGAGGTAACCGTCGAAGTCATGGTCGAACGACTGGGCGAAAAAAGCGTCACTTATGGATTTCGGTTTGTCTGCCGAGATACAGAAATCGCCACCGGAACGATCACGTCGGTCTGCTGTCGACTCGAAGCACATCAACCACCACAGTCCATCGCGATCCCCGCCGAACTGGCCGAGCGACTCAAAGCCCATCGGCGACGTTGATAGACCCTGGACGTTCGCATCCGCGCAACCCATGCCGAGCAACTCTCCGCTTTATCGCGCCGACACGGCGATTCATTCGCGGCGCCCAGGACCACAACCAACGAGACCGACTGCATGACCGCCTATCTTCAAGAACTAACGATGCGGCTGTCGGCCGGTCTGGGACTGCTCCCCGAATCGCACCGCCAACGCCACTCAGACTATATCAAATCAAAACAGCGCAACGATGGCGGTTTTGCGGGCCGTGAAGGAGGCAGCGATCTGTATTACACCAGTTTCGCAATTCGTTCACTGGCGATTCTCGGCGAGTTGCAGGGCGAGGTCGCGCAGAAGTCGGGCCAATTTGTGGAGCAGCGACTATCGGGACAGGAGTCGATCGTCGATTTCTTTTCACTGATTTACAGTGGGGCGGTCCTGGAAACGGCGGCCGGGATCGACGTGTTTTCGCGGTCCTCTCCGCACTGGAAAAGCAATGTGGCAGATACCCTGGAAGAGCTGCGCCGGGCAGACGGCGGCTACGCCAAGGGAAAAGAAGGCGCGATCAGCAGCACCTACCACACGTTTCTGGTGGTGATCTGTCTGCAATTGCTGGACTGTGAAATTCCCCACCCCCAGCGGGCGATCCAGTTCGTGATCTCGCAGCGAGCCGAAGATGGTGGATTTCGCGAAATTCGGGCCAGCAAACGCGCCGGGACAAATCCGACGGCGGCGGCTGTGGCCACGCTTCGGATCCTGGGGGGGTTAACCAGCGAAATTCGCGAATCGACACTCGATCTACTTGTCGAAATGCAGACCGACGAAGGAGGTCTGCGCGCCAATACACGGATCCCCATCGCAGATCTGCTCAGCACCTTCACCGGTACGTTGACGATGATCGATCTGGATGCCTTGGACGAAATCGATACCACCGCCGCGGTGCGGTTCGTCGAGTCGTTGGAACGCGAAGAGGGCGGTTTTCACGCCGCGGCGTGGGACGAGAATTGTGATGTGGAATACACGTTCTACGGCCTGGGATGCCGGGCCCTGTTTGCCGACAGCGACTGAGGTACCGCCACCCGCTCCGACGTTGCCCCACGGTCAACCGCGCTGGTGGGTTTCCGCTGCCTGCCGCTTTCCCTCAGACCCACCAGTACAACAAGACCACCAAAATCAACGATACGGTGTAGACCGTCGCCCAGGCGCGCCCCGTTGCGAGATTCCGGGCGAGCCATGACCGCTCGATCGGTGCCACTTCGCCCCTCTCTTTAACGGGTTCCGGCAATAGCGCGTCGGCCACCTTGATCATCCCGGCAATGAAAGCGGTCAACACCGCCAGATAGGCGACCACGTTCCAGGGCCGGTAACTGTCGGGTAACCGAGAGTCGACGAACCCAAAGACCACCATCGCGACCAGACCGACCGCGGAGACGATCGCGCCCGCGCGGCTGGCCGCGGTCCATCCGGCGCGCCGAAACCGCATCTGCGCGAATATGTCCCGCGTCGCAGCGGATTCGCCCCGCCCCGTGCCGAGACTGACCGTGACCAACACCACGGCCGCCAACGGCATGCCAACCAGCACCCGAGTCGACGGAAGCGTATGGTCCCAACCGAAAAAGACGGAGAGCCCCACCATCTCTTTCCAGCCGGTTTCCGACCCCAATTGCGCCCAACCGCCGGCGGCGGCGATGGCGGTGTAGCCGATACCCACCGCGAGGCAGGCCAGGCCACCGTACAGCGTCGCCCGTCGGAAGTAGAGCGCTGCGGCCACCACTACGAACAGCGCCGGCTGGAAAATACTGCCGATCTTCCAGGCCGCATCGAGTAGACCGGATTCGGCGCGATGGCTATAAATCGCGTAGGTCATCCCGACCAGGCCGGCGGCCACTGTCACGCCGCGNCCGACCGACAGGTAATGGTGGTCGTTGCGATCAGGATTCAGCGGGCGGTACAGGTCCCGCTCGAACAGCGTCGCGAGGCTATTGAGGTAGCTAGAAGCGGTCGAGTTGGAGGCGGCAACCAGCGCGGCCAAAAACAGGCCACCCAAGCCCACGGGCATCACTTGCTGGGCCAGCACCGGCAGAATCGTGTCGTTGCCACCCTGGAGGTCCTGGAACGCCGGGTTCATCCCGGCGGCCATCGCCGGGACGATGTAGCAGAGCGTCAGCGGTCCCGTCAGGACGGCCGCCCACAGCAGCCCCTTGCTCGCCTCGTGGACGTTCTTACCAGCGAAACTCCGCTGCAGCATATATTGAGACGTGAACCAGTAGGGAAGGCCCAATACAAACAACATTAGGATCGTGAGGTAATCGGTACCTGCATCTGGGCCACTCGGCCGCCACATGACCCACTTCTCGGGCGCGAGTTGCTGCGGATCGAACAGCGCCTCGAACCCGCCGCCCGCCCGGATCCCCAACGGCAGTAGAATGACCGCGCCACCGATGATCAGAAAGCTCTGTAACAAGTCGGTATAGACCACCGCCAGCAGACCGCTGGCCAGGCAGTACAGGATTACCACACCGGCGACCGCCAACGTAATCGTCTCGAACACGTCGAGTCCGGGCAATCGGAACCCGTCAGGAATCGCGAAGGCGCCGGTGATGATCGTGGCGCAAGTCATCATCGTGACACCGGAAAACAGCGCGTAGAAAAGGATCCACAGTACCGAGACGCTGACCGAGACCGGTCGACCGTAACGACGCTCGAGCAACTCGGTAATCGTCGCGATTCCCAGTCGCCGAAACCGAGGTAGGAACGTCACCGCCGCGATCGCGGCCAGCATGTTCCCACTCCAAGCCATCAACAACAGCGGCGCTCCCTCCTGAAAGGCGCTGCCCGCGGGGCCCACCAGGTACATCGCCGCGACGTTGGTCGCCATCACACTTCCACAGATCACCCAGCGGTTCAGCGAACGACCGGCGATGAAGTAATCGTCGCCGCTGCGGACATACCGCGCCAGCCAGATCCCCAGGCCGATCATGCCCAGCAGGTAGACGATCACTACGCCTAGATTGATGGCAGCTGCGGCGGTCAGCATGTTAAACCTCTCGTCACAACCAGTTCGTCGTGTCGCTCAACGCACCAGCCAGCGAACCGAACCGCAAAAACTCTCATCAGCCGTCGCCAGTGAATAGGGATCGTACCGCCGGTAAACCAGATGTCCGTCGGAGCGCGCAATCAACCAACCGAAATCCCAGCCACCGCTGGCGTACCGCAACGGCACACCCGGCTTGATTCGCACCAGTGGGTGGGTGCCGGCGACGAACAGCTGCTGATCGGTGTAATAATAGGCGGATCCCACTTGGACCAATGTCTCGTGTGCGATCTTCTCCTCGCCTTCGTCCAGCAGTCGATCGGAGATACCCGACACGGCCAGTTTGATCGCCGATCCCGCGGCGAACGCGTCGACCAGTGCCGCCAGCGATCCGTGAACGACCTGCCCATCCGCATCATGACTGAAGACCTCTCGCCAGGTGCGACTGACCAAGAAACGATAGACATCGAAATCGTAGACGAAGTTCTCACTAGGCGCGTTCGTTCCGGTGTCCCACTGGTCTAACAAGTGGAACTTCGGCATCTTCGCAGCCGGTTCGGTCGACGCACCACTACCCGAGAACTCGGCGGGAAACCCATCCAGGAACGGACGGGCGATAGCCTGCGTGGCATCCTGGTTGTAGAGAAAGAAGGACATCGACGACCGCGGACCAAACGCGTCGGGCAACTGAACCGGTTGACGCAAGTTCATCAGTCCGGCTACCCAGCGGCGATCGATCACATAGGTCACAGCGAATTCGGCAACTTCTTGAACTCGCTCCGCGCTGGCCGAAGTCACATCGACGTGCTCGTTGTGGAGAAACTCGGTGTAAATCCGCAAATCGGCTCCATTTTGCACGGCGTCGTACAATGCCGTCTGGCTACCGCCGATCACTTCGCGACGCGCATCGAGTGTCAGAACGCATTCCCAACTGGCCAAATCTACGAACTCCTTACAAATCGGACGGGGTACTCGCAGCCCAGGTGACCGTCAACCAATCCACGATCACGGCGTATTCCAAACTGCCAGAAGAGTCGGTGAGACCGACCTGTGGAAAACCGGAACACTCTGAAGCATCAGCCTACAACAAAACGTGCGCCGTATCCAAAGACGGCCGGTTGTGGCGTCAGCCGAAGATCTCCTCCAGCACACGCCCACCCTGTACGATGTCGACAGGACGTCCCTGGCGATCGGGCAATCGGAGTGCGGGGTCGATGCCCAGGGCACCGTAAATCGTGGCTGCCAGGTCTTCGGGAGAAACCGGATTCTCGATCGGATACCCCGCATCTCGGTCCGTCTCCCCATAGATCATCCCGCCGCGCACACCAGCCCCCGCCAACACTGCGGGAAAGAGCGTGCTCCAGTGCCCGCGCCCCCATTTTGCGTTGGCCTGTGGCGTGCGCCCCATCTCTCCCAACGCAACCACGAGGGTCTCATCGAGCAACCCGCGCTCGTCGAGATCGGTCAGCAGCGCCGCCAGAGCCTGGTCGAACGTGGGAATCAGGTGCCGCTCCAGATGCTGGCTACTGCGGTGCGAATCCCAGCTGTAACCATCCACACAGTCGTAGTGTACAGTGACAAACCGGACGCCCGCCTCGACCAGACGCCGCGCCATCAGACACGACTGTCCGTACAAATGGCGACCGTAACGATCCCGCAGACTGGCCGCTTCGCGGCCGATATCAAACGCGCTGCGTGCCTGTTCCGATGTGACCAGAGCCAGCGCGCGCTGCTTGAATTGATCGTGATCCCTGACGGCCCGCCGGCCCGCAACCGATTGCAACTGCTGATCAAACTGCTCGAGTAGACTCGTGCGTCGGTCGAGCCGGTCGAGCGTCAGGTGTCGCTGCTTGACCAGGCCCTGAATCTCGAAACCGAGTTCCTCGTCACTGCAATCCCGCCAGAACGGGTTGTCATTCAAATCCCGCTTCTGGATGTCGGTGGTCAACGGGTCAAACCCACTCCCCAGCCAACCCCCGTATTGACCGGGCCGGCGATATTGTCCCTTTTCCTGGAGCGCACCCAGCCAATTGGGCAAACAGACGTAATTGGGTAGTCGTCGGGACACGCCACCCGGGCTGTGCTGCGACAGATATTCGACGACTGATCCCAGCGACGGCCAGTCCTTACTGGTCGCCGAAAAACCACCTCCGATCGGAATCTGCCAGCGATGGCCCGTCTGGATGTAATGCCCGGCTCCACTGTGATCGTTGTAACCGTGCGTCATCGTCTTGATCACACAGAATTTATCCGAGACCTGGGCCGTCTTCGACAGATGTTCGCTGATCCGCAACCCCGGGGTGCGCGACTCAATCGGGCGAAATGGGCCGCGAATCTTGCTCGGAGCGTCCGGCTTCATATCGAACGTCTCGAGTTGGCTGGGACCACCAAACAGAAACAAAAAGATGACCGATTTAGCGCGCGGCTTTGCGGGCGTCAATTCGGCTTCGGCTTGTAACAATTTAGGGAGGTTGAGACCCAATAACCCAGCGCCGCCCGCCTGGAGCAAGTTCCGCCGCGTGACTCGATCGCAAGCCGCCTGTGATCGCCCCAAAACGGTTAGCATGGTCTGCTCCCGAAACTGAGAGATAGCCGGTCGGCATGGGTTGCCGGACAGCTTGCATTGTAGTTCTTCGGCAACAACCAGACACCATCTAAACGCCGACAGATCCGGTGGCCGCGAGAAAATGGAAGATCGTTGTGCGGCCCGCACCAGTGACTCGTACCGACAACAGGTCGCATGTTCACCAATCGGTGCGCGGCCGAGGAACACAAAACGACCTGGCGACAGCCACCCCGCAAGTGGCATCGATCAACAGTGACGCTTAATGCCGCAGCAAGAACTCGTTGGAATTGATCAACGCGTGCTGCAAATCGCGCAATCCGTCCAGTGCGGCGGACGACTCTTCCACATGTCGACGCGCGAACTGATGTTCGGTAGCCGTTGGCTTGCGCGTCAACGTCGCCACATAGATCGCGGAAATGATCTCGTCGATCGCGAGCTTCTCTTCCAGCCAGCGCCCCATTCGATTATTGGGTGCATCGATCTTGGCCAGAATATTCTCATTGTTGAGCAAGTGTACCACCTGGTTGAGCGAAGGTTCATCTTCTCGAGCACAATCACAAGCCACATCCCGAATCGGCCTGGTAAACGCCTGCAAGAACTTGTGTTCGATCCGACCCTCGGCGATCGACACCGCCTTGGTTCCCAACGGATATCCGGGAAACATTTCGGGGATGCCTGTCGCCGTGCTGATCGCATCGATGATTTGCTCGGCGCTCAACATCTTGACAATGGGACGCGTGAAATAACGCCCGGCGTCGGCCGCGTGCGCCGATTGCTCGGGAACCGAACTCGGTGACAACTGATAGGTGGTGGAATTCAGGATGTCGCGAATGATCGGTTTGAAACGAAAACCATTCTTAATGAACTCACCCGCCAACGCATCCAATAGTTCGTGGCTCGACGGGGGATTGGAATCGCGAAAGTCATCCACCGGCTCTACCACCCCCTGGCCCATCAAATGAAANCAGATACGGTTGACCGTCGAGCGGGCGAAAAATGCGTTGCTCGGATCGATCAACCAATCGGCCAGGCCGATACGTCGGTCGTCAACTGCCTCCAACTCTGCGGTCTTGGTGCCAAACGCCTGGGGCAGCATACTCTCCTCGCTCCCGGGCATCTTGACCTCACCCGTGGTCTTCAAATAGATGATCTCGTCATCCCGTCCAAACCGGCGGCCCTTCAATTGGACGCGGGCAAAGTGCGCCGCCAGTCCGTAATAATCACCCTGTGTGATCGATTCGAAAGGATGATTGTGGCACTTGGCGCACTGAATCCGAATACCCAGAAACAACTGTGAGAATGCCTCGGCGGCCTCGTTCGGTGTTTGGGAAATCCGATAAAAGTTGGCGGCCGGGACGTTAATCGTATTCCCGACACTGGTCACGATTTCATGGGCAACCATCGCGAAGGAACGATCGGCGGCAAAGTTCCTTACCAGAAAACGATGAAAGTTATGGACTCCGCGTTCGGAGATCGCCTCGCGATTGCCGCGCATCACGTCGGCCCATTTCAACGCCCAGAACTGGGCGTACCCCTCAGAGTCCAGCAGCTGGTCAATCAGCTTGCTCCGCTTGTGGGGATCCTGCGACTCCAGAAATGCTCGCGCCACCGCCGGCTCGGGAATCGCACCGATCAAATCCAGGTAGACACGCCGCAAGAAGATGCCGTCGCCCGCCCGCTCCGCGGGGCGCAACTGTAGTTCGCGTTGTTTGGCAAACACGTGCCGATCGACATAATTGCTCTCCGCCGGGGCGGCAAACTCGAAGGCGGGATCGCGGCGAATGTAGGTCAGGCGAGCTGTCTCTATCTGGTCCAGGTACCGCACCAGAATGGCGGCTTCGGCGGTGGTGTGAAACTCGACGAGGCCCTCCTGCGAGACCGTAACGTCGGGTTCCGACGGCGTGGTGAAAACCGCCAGGTCGGTCACGTCCTGCACCAGCCCATCGGAATAGAACGCGCGCACGACGAGTTGCTGGGCCGAGCCACTCGAGTGGAGTCGCAAACGACCGGGTAAAACCTCCAACCGCTTGAGCCGTCGCGACAAATCTGGTGTCGCGGGAGGGCGTTGCGCCAATTCAGCAATCCAGGCGCGCAGACTTTCGTAAGCCGGCTCGTCGGAACGAACACGCACACCACCTTGGTGGGCGACCTTCCCCGTCGCCTTTTGCAAGATCAGACTCTTTTCGGGCTCGAGTGAATTGATCCGCCGACCGAAGGAATCGCGCGTCAACGATTGGAAGTCCAGAGGGGGTTCAAAACCACGTAGGCTCAAACGAAAACCGNCTTTTCCCTGTGGCGACCCATGGCAAGCGCCCTGGTTACAGCCGCCACGGCTAAGCGCACCGATCACCTCGGTGGAAAAATCGATCGGACTCGCGTCCCCGGTACCACTCACCTCGACCGCCACACGCGTCTGGTGGTCTTTCCATTCGACAATAATCTCTGCGGACCCGTCGCCCACGGGTACCAAAATGCCCCCATCCGCGACACCTACCACGGCCGGATCGCTACTGGCAAAACTCGCGTTCGCCGTCACGTCCGCCGTTGTTTCATCTGCCCACTGGGCCGAGACCAGTAGACGCTGCCGCCAGCGACTACCCATCAATTGCACCGTGTTCGGTGCCACCGCAATCGCTTGGGGTTCGGCTGGTTCGTCAGCCTGCAGCACAGTCATGTCGGAAATCAGAACACCGATCGTCAACGCCATCGACCAACGCATAGCTGTTACCCACCTTTCGGCTATTTATGCCTGTCTCAATCTTAATCGATTTTGGGCCGCGCTGGGATAGAACAGCTCCCCGCAGGGATCTTCCGGGTGCAAATCACGAGGGCGGCGCATCCGCCAGTGCCTTTTCGGTGGCAACGTATAGCATCCGCAACTCGTGGAGAACCCGGGTCAGCATACCGGTCTCTTCATCCGTCAGATTTCCTTTGGTTTTTTCTTCCAGCATCGCCAGGGTATCGATCAAATGCCGCGCGATGGCCGGTTCGGGTTTGGTTTCCTTCTCATCGGGTGAGGGAAACTGCCCCAGCGACACCATGATCTGCGTGGCTAACGTCGTGACCAGCACTGAAAAAGAAGCGGGCGGCGGCGGCTGGCTATCCGGCTGATCGGAATCCTCGTTGCTGCCGCGCAGCTCTTGAGCGACTTGTTTCTCCTGCTGGGCGGTCGATTTCCAACCCTCATCAATGATGATCTTTGGTTTGCCCGGCGTTTCATCTGTCATCGATCTGCCCTATTGCAACACCTGCGCCTCGTTGACCGGCTCACGACGTGAGCGTACTCATCGACGACCGCTGGTCTCCGCGCTGCGACTGGTGTTCGATCGCGGCACTGACCAGTCCAACGAATAACGGATGCGCGGCTGTCGGCTTGGACTTAAACTCGGGGTGAAACTGGACCGCGACAAACCAAAGGTGCTCGGGAATTTCGAGGATCTCTACCAGTTCGCCGTCAGGGCTCGTTCCCGCAACGACCATTCCGTGCGCTGAAAACTGCTGTCGATANACATTGTTGAATTCGTAACGGTGTCGATGGCGCTCTGAGACACTCTCGGTGCCATAACAATGCAACGCGATGCTCGACGGCTCGAGCTGAGCTGGGTGGGCGCCGAGCCGCATTGTCCCTCCCTTGTCGGTGATCTGCTTTTGCTCATCCAACAGGCAAATCACGGGATGTTCGGTGTTCTTATCGAACTCTGTCGAATTGGCCGCTTCCAGTTGGACGACTCGTCGGGCAAATTCAACCGCAGCGCATTGTAATCCAAGGCAGATCCCAAAAAAGGGTATGTTCCGCTCGCGGGCAAAACGGATCGCTTCAATCTTACCTTCGATCCCACGCTCACCAAATCCACCCGGGACGAGCACACCATCGTAACCACTTAGCAGACGTTCGGGGCCTTCCCGCTCTACATGTTCGCTCTGAATGCGGCCGATCCGAATCTGCGTCTGGTGATGCATCCCGGCATGATCTAAGGCCTCGTAAATCGACTTATACGCATCGCTGTGACGGGCGTATTTGCCTACGACCGCGATNCTAATTTCATGGGCCGGATTGCGGAGGCGGTGAAGCAAGTCCCGCCAAGAGCTTAAGTCGAGAGATGTAGCGGGCAACTGTAGCCGCTTTACGATCAACTCATCCAAGCTGTTGTCCACCAGACTGAGCGGGACTTCGTAGATCGAAAAATCCTTGTCTTTCTCTTCGATCACCGCATCGATTCTGATGTTACAAAACAGCGCGATCTTATCACGATCGTCGCGACTCAGCGATCGTTCGGTCCGACAGACGAGGATGTCAGGCTGAATACCTATCTGACGCAGCTGTCCGACTGAATGTTGCGTTGGTTTGGTTTTCAGCTCCCCGGCGGCTCTCAGATAGGGGACCAGTGTGAGGTGAATGTACAGGCAGTCCTCCTTGCCAACATCGAGCGAAAACTGGCGAATCGCTTCCAGAAATGGCTGGCTTTCAATGTCACCGACGGTGCCCCCTATTTCCGTGATCACGACATCCACATCCCCTTCACCGAGCTTACGGATCACGCGTTTGATTTCGTTGGTGATGTGCGGAATCACCTGAACTGTCTTTCCGAGGAAGGCCCCTTTTCGCTCCTGCTCGATCACCGACAAATAGATCTGGCCGGTCGTATAATTCGAGTCTCGCGTGAGCGGGCCGTTCGTAAATCGTTCGTAGTGGCCGAGGTCGAGATCGGTCTCACTACCGTCGTCCAGCACGTACACCTCACCATGCTGGTAAGGGCTCATTGTGCCCGGGTCGACGTTAATATAGGGATCGAGCTTCTGCATCCGAACCCGCAGGCCACGCGACTCGAGTAACATCCCGATCGATGCGCTGGTCAGACCCTTACCGAGCGAACTGACCACACCGCCGGTCACAAAAATATGCTTGGTCATACTCCGTTACCTTCCCAATAGGCACATATGCTCGGTGATCTCCACCGTTGCTTTCCCCCACCGCGTCTGGGGGACGCAACTCTTAACGGCACACGACACGGCTGTCAGAGGGACGTGTTGCCACCGCCGGCGCGCTGTGGACGCGCCGCGGGCCCCCATCCGTAACAGCGTGGTCAAAGTCGGAAAAGCCTGTTCTTCGCAAACCGACCACGACTGCGACGGGGGCTGCCGCCAGCGGTTGGTGCCACCCAGACAACAAGCCAGACTGGCGACGCCAGCACCGAGCAGCCGCATCCTAGCAATTCCTGAAACGCCTGACAAACGAACGATAATCCTCCTCCGTATCCACTCCGATCATCGGTTGATCGATCACCCCGACCCGAATCACCTGGCCGGCCGCGAGCACGCGCAGCTGTTCGAGTTTTTCGATCTGTTCCAATTCGGTGGGCGGCAGGCGGGCCAATTCCAAGAGAAACTCGCGCCGGTACGCATACAGCCCGATGTGTTGGAAGAATTGAGGCGGCTCGACCGTTAACAGCCCNTCATCCCATTCGCGAGCGTGGGGAATGGGTGCGCGGCTGAAATAGAGAGCCCGCCCGCGTGAATCGAACACGACTTTGACACAAGCCGGGTCCTCGAGACGGCTGCGCTCGCGAATCGGCGTCGCCAGGGTCGACATGACCGCTTGTGGATCCTGCTCCAGCAATTCAATGGCCAGGTCGATTGCCGCCGGCGGGATATCCGGTTCATCCCCCTGAACATTGACAACGATGTCGACATCCGGCATTCCGGCTGCGACTTCCGCCACACGATCGGTCCCACTGGGTGCCGCTGGATCGGTCATGTGGACTTCACCACCAAACGANCGCACCGCCCGGGCGATCTCTTCGTGATCCGCCGCCACACAAATCCCGAGCGGACGCGCCGCCCGTGAAGCGGACTCGTAGGTGTGTTGAATCAATGGTTTTCCTGTGTCGTCGCGCAACAACTTGCGAGGCAGTCGTGTCGATGCCAGCCGCGCCGGAATGACAATCTGACTGCGCAACCGCAACCGCAAAGGAGAAGCCGATCGGTCGGTCGCCCGTTTTCCCACCCCGCAGCACTCCCTGACAGCTTTCACGCGCTTCGGCAAACGGCGCCGGAATCGTAGAATCTTTGACAGACCCTGTCCACCGCAGAGCAAGCCGGCAACCAGCGCGNGATNCCAGCCGGACAAAAAGATGCTACAATTCGCGAGATTTTGCNGATGATGTTGCCCGGTTGATNCCTTTCAACGGTTGTCCTGTGAACGCCGCCAGCAGTGCCGATTCGATCTACGTCGACGTGGCCAATACCCCGTGGGAGCCGACCGGTTTCCCGGGGATTTCCATCAAGATCCTCTGGCAAGACGATCGCAGCGGGGCGTATACCGCGCTGTTCAAGGCCGAACCGGGCGCCCATTTGCCGCTGCACCGGCATGTGGGGGTCGAACAGACATTCATCCTAGAGGGACGGTTGGTCGACGACGAAGGGGAGTGCACCGCCGGCAATTTTGTCTGGCGCAAAGCCGGATCCATCCATCAGGCCCACGCTCCGGACGGCCTAGTGGGAATCGGCATCTTTCAGGAACCGAACGAGTTCCTCGCCAGCCGTCCAGCCGACGACCCAACTGGCTAGGAACCGTCGCTACAGGCCTCCACCTCAAGTGCCGCTCGCTGGGCGCTGGCGATAGAAGTACTTCTTGACGAGATCGTCCGCCGGCGGAGGTGTCGCGAGGGTAACAAAGTAACCGACGGCAAACGAAGTCAGCAGGCCGACCACCACCGGGTCCATGTTGGCCGGCTTATAGGCGGAGAACCCATTCCCCTGTAAGAACCCGATGCAATACAGCGAAAGATGCGACAGGAATCCCGAGACCATCGCAGCGATACACCCCTGGTGGTTGGCCCGCGGCCAGTAGAGTGAATAGACTACGGCGCCCAAGAAACAAGAGGCCAGGCCGCTGCCCGTATAGACGATGATGTCCTGCAAGAACTCCGGTGGGTGCAACGCTCCCAACAAGGCTCCGAATCCGATCAGCATCGTAAAAGCGTAACTGAGCTTCTTGATCGTGTGCTCACTCGCCTCGTCGTCGATATTCCGTTGGTAGATATCGCGCACCAGCGCCGAGGAAATCATCAACAGAAAACTGTCGACCGTCGACATCACCGCGGCAAAGGGCGCGGCAATCAGTAGGCCAGCCAGCCAGCCCATACCAATATTCGAGGTCAGTTCAACCGCCATCTGTGGCATGATTCGGTCCGGTTCCGATTCCATCCCCGGAATCAAGACGCGGGCGCAACAAAAAATCACGACCAGGGGAAAGTAGATCGCGGAATAGTAGATAGCGACCGTAAAAATCGATCGGCGTAGTGTGGGGGTGTCCTTGAAAGCCATCAAACGTACCATGTTGCTCGGCTGACCGGTCCCGGAAATGGCCCACATGAAGAAAAACGAAATCGCCAGGCTAAGCGGTAAGAATCCATTCTTACTTTGACGGTGGGGACCCGGACCGGTCACAAAGGCGCCGTGCTCTTGCGGCTTGGCCCCATAGACATACGGATGAACTTCGATCTTACTCAGCGTCAGCTCACCCGATTTGTCCTTGTTCGGCTCTTGGTTTCGTTCGATACGCTGGCGGACCTGCTGAATATCGCCTTTGGAAACGATTTCCCACACGTCGGCTTTCGCGATCGTCGGCTGTTGATCGGTGAGAACATGGCGTTTGACGATCTTGAAGAGTCGCTCGGGAGCATCCGAGGAATCGATAAACACCCATGCACCGGACGGCACCGTAACGTCCTCACCGGGAGTGACACGCGCCAAGTCGGCCATCCCTTTCCTCGGCGGAACCATCTTCGCCATGGCGCGTGTGACCCGTTCCAGACCGGTGTCCGAGGACTCGGCAACTCCATCCGCAGCGCTTCGCTCCACCGCAGCGTTCCCCGCCTGGCTAATGGCCAGCGGCAGCATGATGAGGACCCCCACAACCATCACGATGCCCTGCATGACATCGGTCCAGACCACGGCGTGAAAACCTCCGTAGGTGGTGTAGACGATGACCGATATGCCAAACACCAACAGGCAGAGTACGTATTCGCTGCCGAGCGGTGATAATCCGGTCAAGCTAGCCGGGAGGGCATTGGCCGCCTCACCAAAGAGGTCGATCGGACCGAGCAGTGTTCGCAGAATCTCGCTGCCAGCCTTAAACTGCGCAACCAGGTTAAATGTCATGAAAAAGACGATCAGGCCCACCGCAATCAGACCGAATGGGACACTGCGGAATCGATCCCGCAGCACATCCGGAATCGTGATCGCGCCCGAAATCCGAGCGACCTGGTTGATACGTTTTCCCAATAAGCCCATCACGCAGATCGGCACGACCATGTAACTGCCGATCCACAATCCGAGAGACCAACCGTGGGTGTAGATCTTGGAGGGAAAACCCATAAAACTTCCCCCCGACGAACTGGTAGCCGCCAGCGTAAGGGCAAACGCCCAAACCCCCAGTCCGCGACTTCCCAGAAAATACTCGCTCAAAAAATTGCGGTTCTTGAGCAGGCGATTCGAGAGCCCAGCGATCAAGAACACTCCGATGATGTAAATCAGGAAGGTGATCAGAACCGCATTACTTGATTCTGCGATCAGAACGAAACTGGGCCGCGTCATGATGGCTCCTCTCCGCTGACTGTGTCTTGATGTTCGAGCTTGTCTTCGTCACCAGCGGTACCCAGATCACCATCTTTCATGAAACGGAAACAAAACCAGGTCGTAAACACGTCCGCCACCAACCAGGGAAAACCGATTCCCCAGACGATCCAGGAAGGGACACCAAAAGTCGTCGGAATGTTCCCCGGATCGGCCACCGAATAACCTGTGAAATAGCAGTACGGAACGGCCCATAACAGGGCCACGAACCAGACCAGGAAAATCACGACTGCTTCGCGACGCGCGTGCAAGAAAAACGGGTCGAGTTCGAAGCTCGAGTCGGATTCTATGGACATGTTGTTTGCTCAATCACTGCCTGGCCTGGCCAGCCGGCCAGGCCAGAGGGAATCGCGTCGACATAGAGCGCAACTCGGGTTTACGTTACATCGAGCGTATCAATGACGGCGATTGTAGATGTGAAGAACCGGTCATTTCAAGCAGGACACCCGTGGGTCGGCCCAGCTTGCTCGCCTGGGACCCCTCTGTGGAAAGCGACTGGTCGTCGCAATAACTCGGCGCAGTCGGGCTGGAACAGGCACTCTCGGGAGCACCGTTCGACCGGAGCACCCGCGATTCCGCGCACTGGCCAGGGCAACCGCTCACGCAGCGGCTGTCACCAGCCCCGTCGGACCGGCTCAACTCGGTCCGCCGCACAGCGTTGGAAACCCGCGGTCTATCCGGCTTTGCGGCTGGTAGGGGCACCGTCGTCTGGCGTGTCGAGTTCTGCCAGGCGCAGTGTCCCAGCGCCCGCCGCACGCCGGGCCTGTACAAAACCTCGTTCACCGCGAGAGAGAAAATCGGTCAGGAAAACAACCGGACCGGCTGTGAATTGGGCGCGCAGCGTCGAGAGGATCTCGCACCACGGGAGCCCGCTGCGATAAAGTACCCGGTAGGCGGCCTTTAACTGGGAGATATCCACGCCTGAAAATCCATGGCGCCGAAGCCCGATCAGGTTCAATCCCACGACCTCGTTGGATTGACCATCGATCGTGACATAGGGAGGGACGTCGTGTTTGATCGCCGCCTGCCCCCCGACCATCGCATAGCAGCCAATACGACAGAACTGATGGGCCGCTGCAGCACCGGCCAGGTAGGCGTGATGTCCAACGTGGGTGTGTCCACCCAAGAGAACATGATTGGTCAAGATCGTATGGTCTTCGACGTACGCGTCATGGCCGATGTGGGCCGCCACCATGATCATGTTCTGGTTTCCTACACGGGTCGACTCGCCCGCCTGGAGAGCGGCGTGAATCGTCACCATCTCGCGAACCTGATTGCCGTCGCCGAGTACCAGATTTCCCGTGCATTCCGACGCCTGCAAATGCTGCGGTCGCCCGCCGAGAATGGCACCGTCTTCGATCCGGTTGTCCTTTCCCAAGACCGTGTTTCGTTTGAGGGTAACGTGGTTCGCTAAGCGGCAGCCGTCGCCTATGCGAACGTGGTCCTCAATCACACAGAAGGGGCCGACGTTCACGTCGCAACCGAGTTCGGCGCGGGTGCTAATCACAGCAGTTGGATGAATATGCGACGTCAAATGCACTCTCTCGATAGTCAGACGCAATCCGGCGAACCCCGCCGCGCGGCGTGCCCATTCTGCGAATCGGTTGATTCAGATCAAGGTGGATTCTCGTTTTCGCTCGTTTTCGGCTCAGAAAAAATCAGACCCAACGAGGGTCCCGGTCCACCGGCTGCGCGGATTCGGTCGAAACTGTTAAGATGCGCAACTCGTCGCTCTACCAACAGCCGCGCTGCCAACCGCATCGGACGGGGGTCTGAACATGGAAAACGTCGACGACTTGTATGCTCAAGCCGAACAACTCAGAAACGAGGGAGACTACGAGGGCTGTGCAAGCCAGCTCACGACAGTACTCGAACACGACGACGGTCATGTGCTATCACATCTGGCGCTAGCAGTGGTGTACGGCAAACTTAATCAGCACGACAAAGCGGTCACCCACGGGCAGCGAGCCTGCGAGCTGGATTCTCAAGACCCGTTCAATTTCACGGCCTTGAGCGTCACCCTTCAACGCGCCTTCGCGGGAACCCAGAATCAGGACTTCATTCAGCGCGCCGAAGACGCAATGGCCCGTGCCCACGCCCTGCAGGGACAAGCCTAAATCCTCTTGAATCGCGGAGGGGCACAACCCGACAGGGTGATCGGACACGACAGAGCCCGCCGGGCGAGAGCTCATCCGCCAAGGTCGACCACAGCTCGCATCAGTCAGCGAGTCCACCCGAAGAATCGAGCAGTAGCTCGACCGGAACCAGCGCGTTGAGGCTGCCTGAGCGAAACCCCTCCAGGTCGAGCGTCACAAATTTGAATCCAAGTTGTTTCAGTTCTCGGGTCAGTTGCTGTTGAAAGTCGACCTGCAGCAATTGCGGAAACGCCGTCAGGGGAACCTCTAAGCGAGCCAAATCGCCGCGGTGATACCGCACCCGAACGGTCGGGAGGCCATGGCCTCGCAAGAAACGTTCAGCGCGATCGATCATCGCAAGGCGATCCGGGGTGACCTGCTCGCCGTAGGCCACGCGACTGGCCAGACAAGGCATCGCCGGTTTGTCCCAGACCGGCAAGTTCCAATCGGCCGCCAATCTTCGAACACCCGCCTTGTCGATCCCACACTCCGCGAGAGGACTGCGGACCTGATGTTCACCGGCAGCCCGCATTCCGGGCCGATAGTCTCCCAGATCATCGACATTCGCACCGTTGACGAGCGTACCGTGGTCGAGCCGATCCGTCAGCTCCTCCATCCGACGATACAATTCGGTCTTGCAGTGGTAACAACGGTCGGGGGCGTTACGCGTATACGATTCGTTGACAAATTCTCCGGTCTCGATCACCTCGTGTCGAATCCCGATCTGGGCCGCCAGCTGACGGGCCGCGTCTAGTTCACCCTCCGCCAGACTGTAACTGGTGCCGGTCACTGCAACTGCGTGTGACCCCAGCGCGTGGTGCGCTGCCTGGGCGACCACGGCGCTATCGACACCGCCGGAAAAAGCAACCGCAACTTTTTCCATCGAGGCCAGCAGGCTTAGCAGTCGCTCCCGCTTTTGGCTCAACTCGCCGGGGTCGTCACCGTGCGGCACAATTCAACCCTGCTTGCAGGAGAACTTCCAGTAATTACGGCAACTCCTCCACCGCAATGCCGTGGCGATGAGTTTTGTGAGAGCCCGCAGTCATAAAGGGGGAACCTGGGTTTCGGGTTGTGTGATCCGGTGGGAAGACCCTCCGGCTATACACGCAGCCAAAACCATAATAAGTTCCCAGCGGACCTCTTATCGGCTCCCCAAAAAATCACACCGACAACACGAACATGGCAGAGAAGGTGCCGCAGTATTGTGCAATTACGCATCGTAACACCGCCCGCTCAGGCAAACAATAACAGGGCGCGACCGACTCGGCCCCGCTATTCCTGCAACCGCCGCGGCACCGGTTGGCTCTCTCTGTGTATCGTCTCGCGGTATGATGATCTTTCCGCAACCAGACCGACGGCACGTGCGTTCCTACCTGGTCGCTTGACGGCTAGTGCATGCCT
The DNA here is from genome assembly GCA_002702965.1 of Planctomycetaceae bacterium. Taxonomy (GTDB): domain Bacteria; phylum Planctomycetota; class Planctomycetia; order Pirellulales; family Pirellulaceae; genus UBA9264. Next base: position 1,243 of record PADE01000246.1, on the reverse strand, counting down.
ACTCAGGTTTACCCGGCAAACTGCAGTGCAGCGTGAGGGGTACGGTTCTGGAAAATGAGGGATATGATTTCGGGAACCGTTACGCGTTTCCACAAAACAATACACCTTGCCGGCGCGTTGCTGTGGCCTTCGATTTGCTCGGGCAGACGATAATAAAGATGCGTAACCACAACAGTGATTCCAGGTCTCAACATGACTGCGTGCAAGTTACGGCACCCAGTCGTCTCCATTTTGGGCTGATGTCCTACGGTGGTCCCGGAAGGCAGTTCGGCGGCGCTGGCGTGATGATTGACCAACCGTCTACCCAGCTGACCGTGCGTGCGGCACGCACTTTTTCAGCTTCTGGGCCGGGCACCCAACGTGCTATCCATTTCGCCAAAACCTGGTCGAAAAACCACTCCATCGATTTAGATTGTCACCTCGAAATTGTCCAGCTGCCACCGGAGCACGTCGGACTGGGCACTGGAACCCAACTGGGCTTATCCGTTGCAGCTGCTTTGAATGCGTTATACGGAATCGTGCCGGCCAGACCACGCGAGCTGGCCGCGAGTGTCGGCCGGGGAAAACGTTCAGCCGTCGGTACTCATGGATTTTTCTTGGGTGGTCTGATCGTCGAACGCGGGAAGCAGGCTGAAGAGCTACTCTCGCCGCTCGACTGTCAATTATCGCTTCCTGAAGATTGGCGTGTTGTGCTGGTACGACCAACGCACTGCCGCGGACTTTCCGGAATCGCGGAACAGCAGGCCTTTTCCGAATTACCCGTAATTTCCCCAGCGGTAACGGAAACACTGACTGACGAGTTGCGCCAAAACCTGTTACCCGCGGCAGCCCAGGGTGCGTTCACCGCGTTCTCCCAAAGCCTGTTCCGTTACGGCCAACTGGCCGGTTCGTGTTTTGCAACGCAGCAGGGTGGTTCTTACAACGGCCCCCGATTGACACAACTGGTCCACCAAATACTGGAAATGGGAGTCGAGGGGGTTGGACAAAGCTCCTGGGGACCCACGTTGTTTGCACTACTTCCAACCCTCGCCGAAGCCCAGGCGTTTTGCGACAAACTACGCCGTCTTCCCGACCTCGACGGAATAGACTTATTGATCAGCCACATTAATCGCGGAGGCCACCTCCTCTCTGCCAGTGACAGCGTCTCCGCCACAGGCCAAGCCCCTGCCAATCTATAAGCCCAGCGTCTATAAGCCCAGCGTCTATAAGCCCAGCGTCTATAAGCCCAGCGTCTATAAGCCCA
>PADE01000245.1 GCA_002702965.1 Planctomycetaceae bacterium | reverse complement strand
AGCCGTTTGCCGTCTCGCATCGGGATGCGGTATTCGTACTTGGTGTAGTGGGCCTTCACGTATTCCAGGCCCTGGGCATCGGCGACCGCTGGAATCAACAGTCCAGCGACGATCGCCGGTAGAAAGTGCGTCGAGGCGCGATACGGTTTCATGAGTGGGAGTCCGCATACGAGAGGAATGAAATGTTGATCGGCGGTCCACGCCGCTCGGCGCAGTGAGGCGTCGCGGCCCGTGTGATGAGCCGCAACGGTCGGCCGGTCCGCTCTGCCAACTCCGGAACTGTGATTGCTGCGCGTTGTCTTGATTTCGCGAGGAGCTGCCCAGCAACGGTACCCCACAGCGTGCGCCGAACCTCTCCCTCAACGTCGGCACACCACACTACGGTGCGCGGGCAGCTGACACGAGCGGGCTGGTGCGGGTGGTTGTTGGGAACCGCGGCCCATCCCGTGTTACTCGTTGACTCGCGTCCACGTCACCAACTGGGGTTTCCCGTCGTCCTCGCCCAGTCCCTGGAATTCGGTCAGTGTGTCTTCAGCCACGCGGTAAATGTACCATGCGGCCTGCGGGAACCGGATCTGTTTGCCGGCCTCCTTACCCGCCACGATCTTCATCCCGGGGAAGGTCCAGGTATTGTAGTCTCCACGGCGCTGGAGCCAGTAACGATTGGTGTGGGTCCGTAGGATCGTGTCGTCCGCAGCGTAATAGTGGACCGTTTCCCGATTGCGCGTGACCTCTTTGACGGCACGAATCGGTTTACCCTCGTCGTTGGTGAACGTGGTTGTCCAAGTGCCGATCACGGCAGCCCGGTCGTCCCTCAGCGGGCGCGGGACTCGCCGGGCGGTGACCTTCGTGTCGGGAGCCTGCTCGCCCCCTATCATCTGGTCGGTCCAGACAATTTCCTGGCTCTGGTTGTCTGCCGCCAGTGTGATCGTGCGCGTGCTGGATTTCGAGGTGCCATCTGCCTGCCGTCCGCGCAATTTGAAAATGAATGTCTTCTCGTCCGCGCTGACCCACTCTCCATGGATGACATCTCCCCCACGGGTCCGTCCGTCCAGAACGACCGTTTTCTTCACCGGATCCCAGGAGTAATGGAGCAGCCCCTGAGCGATGACCCGATCGTCGGCCGTCGTACGGAATTTTAGTTCCATCGCCGAGCGGTTGAGGATCCAGCGCAACGACAACGTCCCCTTGAATTCGGCCCCTGCCGGGAGCGCCCCTTCGTTGGCTGCCGCGCCTTCAAATTCCCACTGGCCCAACAACGGTTGCAGGATCTGGAGGTGTTCCGAGTGCGCATGAAATGCCGACTGCTGGGCAATGGCCACGGTGCCAGTCGTTGCGGACAGGGCGACACCAACAATCAGTGTGACGACAGAATCACTCAGCAAGCGGGGCATCATGGCTGCTCTCGAAATGAGGTTTGCAAACGCCGCGGCGCGTCGGCTGCGGGACGACGAACATCTGGGTACACCCGACGTGACGTCGCCAGCGATCGGCCGGTGCGACGGGGTCCGATGTGAGCATCTTAATGCCAAGCGGGTGCCGAAATCCATTCCCCGGGGAGGGGAAATTCGGATCCCGGCGCCCGTCGCGCTGGGGCGAGCTCAAGGCGTCGTTCCGATGCAGAACAGGTAATCGGAAGTTCGCAAGAACACCCGGCCGTCGAGGAAGACCGGTGTGGCGTAGGTGTTTTCGCGGAGCGCGTTGGTGGCGACCAATTTTGGCTGGTCACCGAGCGCGAGGACGTACGTGGTGCCATTCTCGCGCGTGGCGTACAACCTGCCCTCGGCGATGACGGGCGAGGAGCTGAACGGGTAACGGTTACGAGGCAACTGCGTGGTCCAGAGTTCCTTCCCGCTGACGGCGTCGATGCTGGTGACGTCGCCACGGTCGCCGCACAGATAGATCTTGCCTTGGTACGCCACCGGGGAGGGGACGTCGGTGGTGGGGATGTCGATGTCCCAGGCGACGTCCGCTTTGGGCGCTTTGCGATCCACTCCCAGGCGCACAGCGCTCAACGTGTTGCCCCGGGAATAGGGGGCGACGACCAGTCCCCCTGAAACGACCGGTGAGGCGATCGAGCGCCAGTTGCCCCGTCCGCTGGGGTTCAGACTCTCGGTCCGCCAGGTTTCTTTTCCGGTGTCAGCGGCATGCGCGGTAATGTAATCGGCGCCGAGCACGACGACCGTCTCGCGGTCACCGTCATGGGTGACCAGCGGTGTCGTGTAGCTGTCGCGGGCCTCGCCCGGCGCGTCGCCGCGGCGTTCCTGCTTCCAGACCTGTTTCCCGGACTCCCGGTCGATGGCCACCACGTACGACGGTCCCTGGTGCATGACGGCGATCACCACCGAGCGCTTCGTCAGCACCGGCGAGGTGCCCAGGTCCCACCCCAAGCTATCGCGTCCATATTCGTCCTGAAGATTGGTCCGCCAGACGATTTTGCCCTCCANGTCGACGCACGCCAGGTCGCCGCTGCGATAGTAGGCGTAGACACGTTTTCCGTCGGTGACCGGNGACGGATTGGAGCCGCTGGCCTTGCGATTGCGGTTCCCCGCGGTACTACCGACGTTGACCTGCCATCGCTGTTTCCCCTCGCGATTCAAACAGACCAACGAGTTCTGTTCTCCGCCGTCGCAGGTTAGAAAGATCCGATCCTCCCAGATGGCTGGCGTCGAGGTCCCCCAGCCGGGGACTTTGACTTTCCAGAGAATGTTCTTGTCTTCGCCCCATTCGGTCGGAAAACCGGTGCTGAGGGAAACGCCATCCTGGTTTGTCCCGCGCCACTGCGGCCAGTTTTCCGCGGCGGCGTAGTCGTGCAGAGCAAACAGGAGGACCAGGCAGCAGAGGGGATAGAGCGTCTTCATGAGGACCTCCGGGTCGCGAATTTGNAGCGCGGTGTTCGGACGGAGTGGAGCAGCGGTGCGGGAACCGAGCGCCGACTGCGGCCACAGGGCTCGGACACCCTAACAACGGTAACGGGCTGCAGCGTACACCGCAAACGAGCATCCACCTAGCAAGGGGAGCGAGAGGGCCGACCTCGTCGGGAGAACGCCCGGGCGGCTGAGCACACACCCCGTGTCGCCGCTAGTTTCGTGTGAGGCGTTCCTGAAGGGCCTGCAGCGTCTGATACCCTTCTGCGAGAAACTCCTGCATCGCCTGCGTCTCGGGTGAGACCCTCGTCCATTTAACGAAGTACAGGAACACGCCGGGCCCCGCTTCGAAGGAGACGTTTGGATGCGCGGCAAAATAGTCGAGCAAAGCGCGGTCGAAAAAACCGCGTGTCTCCTGCTCGCTGTCCGATTTGAGCACGAACGCCTTGGAGAACTGCGGATGGTCAGCAAAATCGATGTCCTGTTTGCCCAGCAGGCTTCCGATCGCATCCAGCTTCCGCTCGGGTCGCAAAGAGAAGCTAGGGATCGCCAGGGCGGGCGACTCCACCGCAGCGACGGTTTGTCTNCGGACGCGTCGACTTCTTCCGCGACCGGTGATGTACCGGTAGTCGAACAAAGTGATCTGAACTTCGGGTGTCTCGGCGGCGATCAGATTGGTCAGCTGTTTGGCCCTGCCGATGTTGAACAGGGGCAAGTGCGCCAGCCGACTGTGCAGTCCTTCGTTGCCACCGTCGAGAAATGCGAGGCCGAGGTTATTGGCCACATCGGTCAGCGCGTTGGTTCTTTTTTCCTCACGCTTGCGACTGAGTCGTCGGGCGATGACGATCCACGCGACCAGCGGGACGATCCAGCTACCGTGCACCACCAGCAGGACGAGGACAAGCGTCCCCCCGTCAACCTCTTCCTCTAGTTGTTCTTCACGTTCTTCTTCACGTTCTCCTTCACGTTCTCCTTCACGTTCTCCTTCACGTTCTTCTTCTCGTTGCTCTTCTCGTTGCTCTTCTTCCGGTCTCTCGTTCCGNTCGACTTCCGTCTCTTGCCAGGCGACGCGCACCGCCGATGTGCGCGGCGGTGGATCGGCAGCCGCACCGCTGGTACCGGTAACCAAAACGCACAGCAACAGCCAGCAGCATGANTCCCGTGTCATCGGTTCGTCCCGTGGAAGCGGCGATCTCAGACTGGGGCGAGCAAACGGCCGCCCCATCAGAATCTATGTTTTGGCGACCGCGATCACAAGAGGCGTCAGCGGGCGGGGCGGGGGCAGGTATCGGCCAGTGGCGCCCCGGGCCGACCCGCAGAGGCAGATCTGTCGCCAGCGGTCGTTGTTGGATCGCCGTGGTTGCGAGTACATTAGAATGTCGCAGCGAGTGCCGGCGGAGGGGGGGCCCGGGGTGTTGCCCGGCGCCTTCGCGTGGAAACTCCCACAGCGAAATGGGCCATCAGACAGAACGGGCCAACCGCATGACGACGAAACGGACACTGCTGGTCTGGCTTGTCTTGGCGTGCCGCTTACCGGGCGCTGAACCGGTTGACTACGCCGCCCAGGTCAAACCGATTCTCCGGGAGCGATGCTTTGCCTGCCATGGCACCTTGAATCAGAAAGGNGGCCTACGGCTCGATGCGGCGTCGTTGATTCTCCGCGGCGGCGACAGTGGCCGCGCGCTCGTCCCCGGACAGCCTGCGGCGAGTCTGTTGGTCGAGAAGATCACCGCCACCGACCCTGACTCGCGGATGCCACCCGAAGGGGAACCGCTTACCGGCGGCCAGATTGCCCTGCTCACAACCTGGATCGATCAAGGCGCTCCGGTACCGGTCGACGAACCGATCCCGGCGGACCCGCGGCGGCATTGGGCGTTTGGCCGCCCTCAGGCGCGGGTGTCCCCCGACGTGACGGCCGCCTGGGCGCGGTCCGAGATCGACCGCTTTCTCGCGGCGGTCCATCAGCAACGCGGGCTGCAGNCGGTCGCGGAGGTGAATCGNTCCGCGCTGTTGCGGAGGGTGTACCTTGATCTGATCGGCCTNCCGCCGACCCGCNCGCAGTTNCACGCCTTCTTGGGCGACGAGTCTCCCGCGGCCTACGAACGGGTCGTCGACGGATTGCTGGCGAGCCCGTTGTACGGTCAACGGTGGGCGCGTCATTGGATGGACGTCTGGCGTTACAGCGACCCGTCCGGGTACGAAAAGGAGATCCGCGACGGCCGCGAGCACCTCTGGCGGTGGCGCGATTGGATCATCGAGTCGCTCAACGGCGACAAAGGGTACGATCGNATGGTCGTCGAGATGCTGGCGGCCGATGAGGCGCTACCGGAAGACCGCGGCGCGTTACGGGCGACCGGTTTTCTGGCGCGCAACTGGTACAAGTTCAACCGCAACGTGTGGCTCGATAATATCGTCGAGCATTCCAGCAAGGCGTTTCTAGGACTGACGGCAAATTGTGCCCGCTGTCACAACCACAAATACGATCCGATCACGCAGGAGGAGTATTTTCAGCTGCGGGCCGTGTTTGAGACACACGATGTCCGCGATGACCCCGAGCCGGGGAGTGGCGGCAAACTGGTTCGGACTTTCGATGCGCACGCCGATCGCCCGACCTATCTGTTCGTGCAGGGGAACGAGCTAAAACCGGATCGGGCTCGGCCATTACCGCCGGGCCTCCCCGCGCTGTTTGGCACGCGGCTGAAGATCGANCCGATCGCGCTTCCGGTGACGGCCTACTACCCTGCCCTGCGGCCGGCGGCGCTGCAGATGACCGTGCGTACGGCAGAGGCACGCGTCGCCGCAGCAGCGGGTCAAATCGCCGCTGCCAATGAGCGGGTGGCCACGGCCCGTAGANCGCTGGCAAAGTTCAAACTGGCAAAGTTCAAAAAGGTACCGAAGCCAAAAGCAGCCGTCGATGCGAAGCGAAAGGATCTCGCGCGCGTGGTGTTGGCGGACGACTTTACTGAGCTGGACCGGACCCGGTGGAGCGTCGAGAGTGGGTCCTGGGAGGTCCGGCAGGAACGGCTCGTGCAGACCGAAGGGGCGTCGCTGCANCGCCGNCTGGTGTCGCGCGGCTCGCACCCGCGAGATTTTCAGGCGAGCGTGACTCTCCGCGTCCAAGGTGGCGAGTTGTACCGCTCGATGGGGATCGGATTTGACGTCCACGGAAAGGCGATGCATGCGGTTTACTTGTCCGCCTATGCGGGTGGTTCGAAAGTCCAAGTGACGTTGCAGGATGAGGCCGGCAAGTGGGCCTATCCCAACCTGGGTGCGGCGGCCTGCGCGGTTGAATTGAACCGAGATTATCGACTCGAGGTCCGCGTTCGCGCGCGGCGATTGAATGTACTGGTCGACGACCGAGTGTTGGTCGCGTACGTCCTTCCCGAACGCCGCGCGACAGGCCAGTTGGCGCTTTGGACGTTTTCNGCGGCGGGGCGTTTTGATGACCTGCGGGTGAGCACGNTGCCTGCCGANNTGACGCTGGTCGAACCAGCGGGAGCCGGTGGTGTCCCCGGAACGGTCACCGAAGCTAGCCTCGAGGCGGCCCTCCAAGATGCCGAGGCGGGCGCCCACATTGCGAGTTTACAGGGGGAGGCGGCGGAGGCAGGTCGCGAGGCGTTGCTGGCGAGGCAGGCGGCGGAGCGGAGCAAGTACGGTGTCGACGAGGGGCATCAAAATCAGCGGGCGACCAAAGCCAGTCNGTCCGAGCGGCGGGCCGCGATTGCTGACGGATTGGCAGAGGTGGCGCGAAGCCGGCAACGGGTGATCGAGTTGAAACGAAAACAGGCGCGCGGCGCGGCGAACGCGTCCAAGGAACTCACCGAAGCCGAAATGGAGGGGGCGGCGCACGCCAAGCAATTGAACGATGCAAAGCGGCGGCCCACCGACGGCTCGGACGGTTATCAACCTCTGGGTACCGTCCATCCGACCAGCAGCAGCGGTCGGCGGTTGGCCTTGGCACGCTGGATCACGGAGCCCGGCAATCCACTGGCGGCACGGGTTGGGGTCAATCACATCTGGTTGCGCCATTTTGACGAGCCGCTGGTCGATCGTATGTTCGATTTCGGTTTGCGTTCTCCACGTCCGGTGCACGCTGCGTTACTCGACTGGCTGGCGGTGCGGTGGATCGATGACGATTGGAGCATGAAACGTCTCCATCAGCGGATCGTGACCTCGGGGGCCTACCGCTTGGATAGCGCGAGCGCGGCGGCGCCCGCCAACCGACAGATCGATCCAGACAATCGACTGTTTTGGCGACACAACGTCCGCCGCATGGAAGCCGAAGTGGTACGCGATAGCTTGCTGCACGTCGGGGGCAGTCTCGATGTAACGGGTGGCGGTCCGCCAATCGACCATAACCGGGGACAGGACGTTCCCCGTCGCAGCCTCTTTTTCCGACAGGACAAGGAGCGCCAGATGATGTTCCTGGGGCTGTTCGACGGCGCCAAAGTCAATGAGTGTTACCGTCGTAAAGCAAGCGTCGCGCCGCAGCAGGCCTTGGCCATGTACAACAGCAGCCTCGCCAGCACTCAGGCGGCCAGTCTATCCGCAGGGCTCGGAGTGACAGATCCGGCAGAGGTGGTGACAGCCCTGTTTGAAGCGGTACTCAGCCGCGTTCCGAAAGATCGCGAGCTGAAGGAGTGTCTGGCGTTCATGGACGAATTTCCCGATTCGCTGCGAGCGCGTCGGCAACTGGCGCTGGTACTGCTGAACCACAACGATTTTCTGTCTATCCGATAGCCCCGCAAAGGACCCGCAGAATGANTTCCCATGCTTCCAGACGCCAGTTCTTTGCCAGCCTGGGTGCGGGACTGGGTAGCGTGGCGCTGGCATCGATGTTGGATCGCGACGCGGTGGCCGCGCCAGGTTCCTGGGCCGCTCCGGATGGCAGGCCCCATTTCGCACCGCGGGCCAAGAGCGTGATTTGGCTGTTCATGGCGGGCGGGGCGAGCCAGACCGAGACGTTTGACCCCAAGCCAGCGCTGAATCGCTACGCAGGGATGACCATCGCGGAGACGCCCCTACCCAACCCGCTGGAGTCTCCGCTGCTGGCGAATCGGATCGAGCTGGTCAAAGGAGATGCCAACGGCAAGATCTATGACAAGTTGTTCCCGATGCAGGTCGGCTATGCGAAACACGGTCAAAGTGGCATCGAAATATCAGACTGGTGGCCCCATCTGGCGGGGTGCGTCGACGACATCGCGCTGGTGCGGTCGATGTGGACGACCGCGAGCAACCACGACGCGCAGTTGCAGTTCCACACGGGCCGAAATCGGTTTGACGGCTTTTTCCCGACGATCGGTTCGTGGGTGCATTACGGCTTGGGATCGCTGAACGATAGCCTGCCGCAATTCATCGTGATGGGGAGCAAGATCGGTGATTGTTGCGGCGGCAAAGCGACCGAGGGAGCCGATTACCTCGGCCCCCAACACGACGGAGTCACGCTGTCGGTGGATCCGGGCAACCCGCTGCCGTTCGCGCTTCCGGCGGACGATGCCACTGACCAGGAGCGGTCCCGATCGCAGCGATTGCTGCAGCGGCTCAACCGTCTCTCGGCGGAGGACTTCCCGCTCGATGCCAACCTCACGGCGCGGATCAAGTCCTACGAATTGGCGTTCCGGATGCAGACCGCAGCTCCGCAGGTGGTCGATCTCAAGCAGGAAACGCCGGCCATCCATCGGTTGTACGGGACAGACGGGGGGAGTACGCAGTCGTTTGGTCGGCTCTGCCTGACTGCGCGCCGGCTGGTCGAACGGGGTGTGCGTTTTATACAGATTTATCACGGCGGTGGCGGTGCGGGAGTGTGGGACGCCCACGGCGGTCTGAAACAGAACCATTCGCAGAATTGTGCCAAAGTGGACCAGCCGATCGCGGCGCTGCTGATCGATCTCAAACAGCGCGGCCTGCTCGACGAGACGCTCGTCGTGTGGGCGTCTGAATTCGGGCGAACGCCCGGCGGTCAGGGGTCGGACGGCCGCGGGCATCACAACTTCGGTTTCACCATCTGGATGGCCGGGGGTGGGATCAAGGGGGGGGTCGTGCACGGCGCGACCGATGAACTGGGCTTCCACGCGGTCGAGAACAGACACTACGTCACCGACGTACATGCGACCGTGATGCGACAGCTGGGTCTGGATGCCCGCCGCCTGGAAGTACCCGGCCGGAAACGACTGGAAGTCGATTACGGGCATCCAATCGAAGAGATCATCGCCTGAGACAGAGTGCGGGGGACTCGCTGTGGAATATCAGGAAAGGATCTCCCGAATCACGTTCCCACCATGTGCGATAGGAACCGGCCGGCCTCCCAGATCGTCCACGGTCAGGTGGGGATCGATTCCCAGCAGGTGGTAGATCGTGGCCACGATGTCGCTGGGGGAAACCGCATCGCTGACGGGGTACGCGGCATGCTTGTCGCTGGCTCCGAAGACCGTACCCGCAGAGACACCGCCGCCCGTCAACAAACAAAAACCACAACGCGGCCAGTGATCGCGGCCCGCCTGCGCATTTACTTTGGGTGAGCGACCCATCTCACCCATCACCACCACCAATGTGGAATCGAGTAGGCCCCGCGCGTCGAGATCGCTGACGAGCGCAGGATAGCATTTGTCGAGTACCGGCAAATTGTAGTCCTTGAGCATGCCAAAGTTGTTTTCGTGCATGTCGTAGGTGAATCCGTGCGGGATGAAGTTTTCGGCGTGCACACTGATGAAGGGCACCCCCGCTTCGACCAGACGGCGGGCGACAAGAATGCTCGAGCCGTGTAGATTCCGACCGTAACGGTCTCGGGTTTCGGCGGTCTCCTGCGCCAGATCGAAGGCGTCCCGAGTACGGCTCGAGCCGATCATGGAGAAGGCCCGTTGCTTCACTTTGTCCATGCGGTGGATGGCGTTGTCGCGCTCGTACGAGCCAAACTGGTCGTCGAACTGTTGGAGCAGCGTGCGGCGCTGATTCAAGCGGTCGAGTGTCATTTCGACCGGCGCGTCGTCGAGTGGCAACATCGGTTCGCCCATCGGCCACACCGGGTCGTAGTACTTGCGCTGCGGTACGCGGTCGAACGTCGGTTTACAGACACTGATCACCGGATCGTACTGGCTGCCAAGGTAACCACCGTAGGGACCCGGTCGGCGGATGCCCGGATAGGCTGAGCGTTCTCCCCAGCCGGGGTAGCAGGGCAAGCAGAAGGCTCCCGGCAGATCGGCCGGTCCGAGCCCCTGATATTGGCAGATCGCGCCGATATCGGGAGGATCCGTTCTCCGCGGCGTCAGCTGTTGGGGATCGCCGTCGAGAAAACCGGTCATGATGTTCAACGGGTTGTGAGCGTTGTAGTTGTGCGTCACGCTGCGGATCAGGCAGGCTTTGTGCATCCATTTCGCCGTGTTAGGCAAATGTTCACAGATCTGCAAACCAGTGAGGGAAGTTGAGATCGGCTGGAATTCCCCCCGGATCTCCGCGGGAGCCCCAGGTTTCATATCGAACATGTCCTGGTGGCTTGGCCCCCCCAAGAGATTGAACAGGATCACGGAGCGCGCCCGCCCCGGCGGGCGTCGCCCGGCCGCACCAGCAGCTGCGAGCAACCGGGGTGTTGTCATGCCGGCGAACAGCGACAAGCCCCCCACGCGCATGAACTCGCGGCGAGCGATGCGCCCGCGGAACCGCCGCGACTTTCCGCTCAACGTCAGCATGGTGGCTCCCGGGGTATTGCGGAATCCGTTCCCGTCGAATCGTGTGTGCGATTATGCAACATCGGAATGACACGGGCAATGTCGTTGTTGACATCGGGGTTGCAGCTGGCGGGCATTCGATGCGGTTAGGATCTGACGGCGGTCACTCCGTGTTGCCTGGATCGGGTGCGGACTTTTTCTTGCGGTTGCGGGCGCGGCGCTGGTGTTTGCGCGCATCGAGTTCCGTCTGTTGGCCGCGGTCGCCCTGGCCGCGCATCCAGGCCGCGAGCTGCATTTTGAGCTCAGCTTTGATCGCCGTGTGCTGCGGGTCCTGTGCCAAATTGGTCCATTCGTAAGGGTCGCGCTGCATGTCGAACAGTTCCTCCGCCGGTCGGTGCTGGTACCGGCGCACCTTGTCGGCGGCCTGGGGGTTGTGTTGGGCGGCCGCCTTCCACGATTGGAAGAGGTTCGATTGGGTGCAGGCGTTGGTGAACGTGACACCCGGTGTGAGATTGAGGACATACTTGAAGCGGCGGCCGCGCACCGAGCGGATTCCGAAGTGGTCCGAGCCGTTGATAATGCCGCGCGTGGTATGAATGCCAAACACGTAGTCCTTGTGTTTGCGGGCCTTTCCGGTGAGCAGCGGGATCAGGCTGCGGCCCTCGAGGACCGCGGCCGGTACGCTGCCGGCGGCTTCGATGAACGTGGGCAGCAGATCGACATATTCGATCAGCGCGTCGCTGACGGCGCCGGCTTGGATGTGGCCGGGCCAGCGAGCGATGAACGCGGTCTGCAATCCCGTGTCGTAACAGGTCCACTTCCCGAACGGGAAACTCGAACCCTGTTCGCTGGTCACGATGACCAGCGTGTTGTCAGCCAATTGGTGGCGATCGAGTAGGTCCAAGATGGTGCCGACCTGGCCATCAAAGTAGGTGATTTCCGCCAGGTATCTGGACATCGCGCGCCGTGTTTGGGGCGTGTCGACAAAATACGAAGGCAATTTGACACGCTGCGGTGGATACCGCGAGGCATCCCCTTTGTTCCAGGGGGAGTGGGGCTCGTTGGAGCAGGCAAACAGACAGAAGGGAGTCTGCGACGAGGCGCACTGGCGGAAGAGCGTATCGATCGCCTCAGGGTTGGGGTTGTTTCGTTGGCCGGAGTATTCGAAGGCGAAGATCGAGCGCGGGTTAATATGCCGTTTGCCGCTGAGTGCGACTCGGTATCCCAACGGTTGCAGGTACTGGACGACGCTTTGGGTCCCCGGGGTAACAAACGTGTGATTGGGGTAGGCTCCGCTCTTGACGGGATACAGACCGGTGTAGATGTTGTGCCGGGTGGGGGAACACATCGGCGCCGCTTGAAAGCAGTGTGTGAACCGCATGCCCTGTTGGGCCAGTCTGTCGATCCGCGGCGTGTGCGCTTGACCGCCGTAACAGCCGATGTCCCGGTAAGTGCAGTCATCCGCGATAATGAACACAAAGTTGGGACGCGGTGCGGCCTCACGCGCGGTGACGCTACTGGCGAGGCAGAGGCAACAGGCGGTGGTGGTCAGCAGTCGCATCATCAAAGCGAGTTTCCGGTGCCGAGTGAGGCCGGCAAAGCCGGGGAAGTGGGCAGGTTTGCTGGGGGTGATCAGGCGTTCTTTTTCTTTTTCTTCTTGTTCTTGCCAGACCTGTCGGCAGCCGCTTCTCGCTTGTAGGGAAAACTCCCCTCCTCGGCGTAAAGGGTGTCGATCACCGCTTTGAGTTGGTCACGCACGGCGGCCCGCGTCGTATCGATCTGGTCGGGTGTCAATCCCCGTTTTTCGAGTTCGTCGGTGGGAATGTGGAAGAACCGGCCATCGTGGTAGAGCTTGTAGTTCTGGTTCCGGGCAAACCGCTTGACGTTGCCGTCGCGCTTCCCATTGCGTTGGTACCAACAGAAGACCCAGTCCCGAGGGTTGCCGGGTTGGCCCTTCAGCTGCGGGAGAAAGCTGCGCCCATCGATCTTGCGGTCGGTCGGCAATTGTCCGCCTCCGGCCTCCGCGAGGGTCGGCAGCAAATCGCTGAAGTCAATCAGGTCCTGCGTGACCCCGCCCGAAGGGATGGTGCCTGGCCAACTGGCGATCATCGGGACGTGCGTGCCGGCGTTTGGTGTCGAGCCCTTCCCGCCGCGCACCGGTTTACCCCGAAAGGGAGAGGTGATTCCCTTATAGGTCCCGTTGTCACAGGTAAAGATCAGCAGCGTGTTCTCGCGGATGCCCAACTCGCGGAGCGTGTTGTCGACCTTTCCAACCAACTTGTCGGCATAGGCGACCATCTCGCGAAAGTGTTTTCGATTCCACTTGCGGCGTGGCCATTCTTTTCTCTCCTGGGGGTCCCAGTCTGCCGAGTCGGGTGTCGGTTGAAAGGGCCAGTGCGGGAGGATCATCGGATAGTAGGCGAAAAACGGACCCTGCTGATGGCGTTTGATGAAGTCGACGAGGTAGTCGCTGACCAGGTCGGGCCCGTATTCGCCTTTTCGGTAGTCGACTTCTGTCCCGTTGATCTCCAGCCCCGGATTGGGGTAGCGGGTCGGTCGACGGGTCAATTGCCACAGGCAGTATTCATCAAAACCGAATCCGCGGGGCCCGTTGACACCCCCCTTCAGCTGCCACTTGCCGACCACGCAAGTCCGGTACCCCGCCTGTTTCATCACGTTCCCAAAAGTGATCTCGCGGGGGTGCAGCAAACCAAAGCGGACATAGTTCCTCGTGTTGTACCGACCGGTCATGATTTGGTTGCGCGAGGGAGTGCAGATCGGTTGGGAATAGCAGTGTTCAAACCGCATGCCCGACCTTGCCAGACGATCGAGGTGGGGCGTTTGGTAAAACGTCGAGCCGTTGGCCCCGACACATTCATAGCCCATGTCGTCGGCCATCATCAGGACGATGTTGGGACGCGCGATCGGCGCGGCCCCGACCGATGCCATCTCCCCTCCGGCGGTGGCCAGTAAGGCGATGACGGCGGCTCGCCGGGTGGTCTCCCGCAGCGAACCGTACCAGAATGTGTTCGACGTGGTGGCCGATTTTGGCGACGCGGCGCGGACGCTGGTGACGCACCGGTTTGCGTTAGACGACGTGCACACGGCGTTCGAGACGGCGCTCGACAAGTCGACGCGTTCGATCAAGGTGCACCTCAATCCCAACGGTAGCTCCAGCGGGCGGTCAGGTCGGTCTGCGGTCTTCGGGAGTCTTTCCGATCACGATATCCCAGTGCGCCGCCAGCTCGCCGATCTTGGAGTTGGGGATCGGTTTGAAGTCGGTGACGATGGTGGCCTTTTGCTGAGCCGTTTTCGCCTCCCGGTACAGAAAATCTTTTTCGTTCTGGGGATCCCCTTTGACGTACAACTGGGTGGTCAACATGCGTTTGCCACCCTGGTAGACCGCGTAGTGGATGTGAGGTGCGCGGCCGACGTATTGGGAGGGCCTGATGGTGCGGAAGTAGTACTCCCCTTTGGCGCTCGTCAGGAATCGGCCGAACCCTTGGAAGTTCTTGTCGGTCCGTTCTCCCTTGCTCTTGCTGTGGATGTAGGTACCGGCGTTGTCCGCTTGCCAGATCTCGACCACGGCGTTGCGCAGCGGCTCGCCGGCTTGGCTCAGGATGCGTCCACTCAAATGAGTCACCGCCCCGAGCGCCGGTGTCATCGCGTCGTTCAGGATCAGCAGGTCATTGTCGGTATCCAGCGGTAGCTTGTCGGGGTAGAACGGGCCCTCGGCCTGCCGGGCGGTACGCGTCAGTTCTTCCGCCATCAATCCGGGCGTGGTGAACGCGGCGGCGGAGAAGGCCATCTGCTTCAGGAACCGACGACGGCGTGCGTGCGAGGACATGGTGTTCTCCGAGGGTGCTGGAAGCGAGGCGTGCCCCGCGGGGGGACCGGGTATAGCATACCAACCCCGCAATCGCATGCACATCGGCAAACGGCCGCTCAGCCGCCCGCCTTGCGCGCGATAATCGCGGTGCGCGTCAAGTTGGCGGGAAAGTGTCGAATGCCCAGGGCGGTGGATACGACTTGACAGCCCTGGTCGCGGATCAGATCGCGCATTCGTGCCAGGGGGATGTTGTGGTACTGGTACCGCCGTGACACGAATCGGCCCGTCACGCTTTCACTCATCTCAATATTGATCAGGGTACCGCCGGGTGCCAAGAGCTGAAGCAAGTGACAGAGGCTGGCTTCGATGTCGCTGGCGTAGCCGATCACGGCGCCGATACAGATCAGATCAAAGGAGGCGTCCTCAAGTGCCAGCGGTGCGCCTTCCAAGGTGGTCAATTGCTTGGGCCGCGAAATGTCTGCCTGCGCGACTGCGATGCGTTCGCGGTCGATGCCCCGCCGGGCGGCGTTGACAAGCATCGCATGGAGGAAATTGGGCTCCAAATCGGTGGCTTGGAGCCGCGCCGCGGGAAACCGTTCCAGGAAGTGCAGGCCGAGCAGGCCGGTACCGCACCCCGCGTCGAGAATGCGCTCGTGGGGGCCCCCCGAGGTGTTGAGTCGTCGCAGAAATCGATCGATGCGACTTTCGTACCCCAACCATTTCATGAACAGGTCATAGGTGCGACTGTTCTTGTAGAGTTTCTTACTCACGGTGGAAACCGCGTCGCGGGCTCCTGGAGAATCATCACAGACATCACACTTCGAGAGTGAGGCGGTGGACCCCGCGAAGCGTCGGGACATGAGGTGAATCGCCCGCGTCACGCGTCTCCGGCGTTGCTGGCGGGACAGGCAGCACCGGCCCTTGACGATTCCATCTTGGAGCGCGCGGCAAACGGATGCAATGCCCGCACGGCGAAAGAAGCCGCTGGCCACCGGTACGGGACTCCGCTACGCCGGAGGCACTCGCTCTGGTGCAGCGTGATGGCTTTGAGTTACGGCGGGAGTTGGGGACCCGGTTGCAGGCTGATTTCATCGACCTGGTAGGTCCCTTTGTAGAGCGTCAGGTAGACCGATCCGTTGGTGGTCAGGTTCGACATGTGGTGCTGGTAGCGGCAGACCAGTGCACCCTCGGTTTCGTCGTAACGATCGTTCGAGGCGTATACGACCACTTCGAGCGGATCGAAGTAGAACGTGCACCACAGGTCGCTGCCCCGATTCTCGAGATGTTTCATATTCCAAGAGCTGGAAAAAACGCGGACACCCCCCTGATCATGGAAGGTCGAGAGCATGGGCTGAGTTCGCTTCTGCGAGCTGAAATAGAGATACCAAAGCATGCGCGTAGTGGGTTGCCCAAAGTTGCCGATGCTGAACGCCGCGTTGGTCGCGAGACTTCCGGGCTTTGCGGAAACCGATTGGGTGTGGAAACGGAGCCGATAGCGTTTTGGGCCGCGGTACGCTAACAGGTCATTGAATCGAGCCAGCGACGTGATCGGGTAGGTCTGGGCCGCGTCCAACACGAGCCAACCGCTGCGCAGCGCGGGCGCGGCGAGTCCCCCTTTCGCCGGCATCCGACCCCACTTCGCCGGGTCGAGCCGCTCGCTGTCGAACGGGTCAAAGAGGGAGCCCTGCTCGACGGCTGGTCCGGGTTGGATCCTCTCGAAAACCACGTCATCCCACAGCGCACTGCCGCTGAAGGTGCGTTTGAGGGTGATCAGGGCGGAATCGGCTCGCGGTGGAACCGTGACCGCTGAACGCAGCTGCACCCAACCCGCCGCTGGGTCGCGTGTCCGCAACAAGGACCGGCGTGGTTCCATGGAGATTTGCTGACCGCCATCGAAGAAGTCCAAGCGAACCTCGAGTGGGACAGACGTTTTGGGTGGGTCGGATGGGTACCGTGCCCAAGCGGTGAGCCGGTACCGCTCCAGCGGCAGGACCGACACTCTTTGCGAGAGCGTCGCGGGCCCACCGTCGGTCGTGCGGGCCGCGAATGCGCCCGAGTGGGTAGGGTCGCGGGTGGCGCCAATCTGCCCGCCGGCGAGCGTCCATCCCCGCAGGTCGCCGGCCTCAAAGTCGCCGTTGACCAGTCGGTTGGCCGGTTCGCCGCGCACCAGCAACGCGAGTTGGGTCTGCGCTGCCGGGTACAGGCTGTCGGAGGGGGCCACCGCTTCCCATGCCGCGACGGCCCCGGCTGGGCCGCTGGAGTCCGCGTGGTAACGCGTCACCGCATCGCACAACGCGTCCAAGAGCGTCTCTTCATGGGCAAAAATCGAGATCGCCGCGCCCCACGACCAGTATCCGGTCTGGCAGATCCGCGGGTTGATATGGGGGTACGAACGCATCTGGGCGAGGCTGATCGCGCGTTGCCTGCGGACCTGCGCGATCTGTCGCGCACGCTCCAGGGCCGCGCGCCGCTGGTCTTCCGATGTGACGGTGACCGCCAGCGTGACCGGGTAGAACGTGAGGTAGCTGATCAACAGACTGCGTTGAAATCGCCACGCCTCGTCGAGTCGCTGCAGGCGAAATCGCACGGCCTGGGAGGCGTCCTCGGTGCGACGTTTTGCGTCGGACATACAACGGTCGAGAAATTGGACGTCCTCGAGGGTGTATTCGCGGAACTCGTCATTGGGCTGCACATACGAACTCTCCGACCACGAGACCCATTGATAAAACAACCAGCTCTTGCGCGACTCCCCGTACGGACCGGGTTGGCGGCGCTCGTAGACCGCCTCCAGACGATCCCA
>PADE01000244.1 GCA_002702965.1 Planctomycetaceae bacterium | reverse complement strand
CAGACCGTGAAATGGCCGCTGACATCGTGAGTGGTCATGAATCGGAGCGACTGCGCGTCGTAGACGTTGATGCGGTGGATCGGCGAGCCACCCGCGTCGCAACCGCTCACCGCACAATAGAGTTTTCCGTCGACATGCGTAATGCCACCGTGATGGAGTTTTCGCTTCGGGCCGGCTAGGACGAGCTTGCCCTCTCTGTCGTATTTGAATAGCTGCTGGGTGTTTTGGACGAACAGATGCACTCCGTCTGTGGCGATCCCTTGCTGACCGTCATCGGAGGGAATCGCAAGTTCTCGTGTGACTTGGAAACAGAGTTCGCCACCGTAGAGCGAGCCAGGCAGAAGCATCGAGGCGGCCAGTAGAATCGATCGCATTGGCAACTCTGAGGGGGTGAGTCAATCGCATCGTGTTGCCGAGTGCGGCGGCGGCACGATATTTTCAGGTCTGGATTTGGCGGTGACAAGCGGTCTTTGCCGATCGCATCCGGCGGGGTCACTTGTGATCGCTTGATGTGTCTCGGCGAGTCGCCGAAAAGGTCGTGTAGCGCCCTTGGCGGTGGTAGGATGCGAGTCGTAGGGTACCGCGTCAACGGCTGCGAAATTTCAGGAGAGTAGGGTGACAACCAGACCAACGAGTCAGAACGCAGCCCCCCGAACAGGGGCCGTTCTGTCCAACCCGCGGCGTCTTCGATCGGTCGTGTGGCATGCGGCGNTCGCGACCTGGCTGCTGCTGGGCGGGATGGCTGCCCGTGGCGAGGTCCCGCCCGGACCCGATGCGNCGGACCAGGCGCCGCCCGGTTATCGTTCGATGGTGGCCGTCCAGTTGGCGGTCATCACCGGAAAGCTCAAACTNATCGACCCCAAGATTGAAGTTCCGGACCACGTGGAGCTGCGTAAGGACGTTGAATACGGAAAGGGCGCAAGCCAGAGTTTGCGGCTGGATCTCTATTCGCCCAAGGGTCGCGGTCGATCGGTTCCGGGACTGATTTTCATTCACGGTGGAGCGTGGAAATCGGGGAACCGTGTTGACTACCATTACTACGGAGTGAAGTTTGCGGAGCGGGGCTATGTGGTTGCCACGGTCTCGTATCGGCTGTTGCCGAACTGGGTGTTCCCCGCCGCGGTCCATGACGTCAAGTGCGCGGTGCGNTGGATGCGTACCAATGCTCCGCGGTTGGGCGTCGACGCCAACCAGATTGGCTTGGTGGGCGGATCGGCTGGCGGCCACCTTGCGCTGCTGGTTGGGTACTCGGCGGAGCACGCCGACTTAGAGGGGGATGGAGGGCACGCTGGGGTCAGCAGTCGTGTCCAAGCGGTGGTTGATCTGTACGGTCCGACCGACCTGACAACGGCCTATGCGGTGGACCACGAAACGGTCATCCAGTTTCTGGGAGGCAAGCGGATTGCCGAAGTGAGGCCGCGCTACGAGTTGGCGTCTCCCATCACGCATGTCACCAAGGATGACCCGCCCACGCTGATCGTCCACGGTACGATTGACGACATCGTCCCGGTGGCTCAGTCCGACGCGTTGGCGGCCCGATTGCGGGAGATCGGTGTTCCCTNCCGCTTTGATCGTCTGACAGGTTGGCCGCACACGCTCGATCTGGCCGAGGTTNCCAATCGTCGTTGCCGGCGGCTGATGTTCGCGTTTTTTGAGAAACACCTGCCNTTCGNTAGTCCGTCAGACGGAGCGCGTGCGACGTCGAAAGACGGAACCGGCCGTTGAGCGCGATACGCGGGGTGGGTCAAACGGGGTCACGGTCGGTCGTTTTCGGTCTGCTCTTGGGATACCTCGGAGCGGGTGAGACGCCGCCAGACCCGCGCGTAACGGCGCCCCAACTCCCGGTACGATTGGGCGTTAAAGTGGACTTCGTCCCCTTTGTGAGTCAGGCCGTTGGAGAGGACAAACGCGGTGTGGGGCACAACAGTCGGCAGGCCGCGATGGGCCGCATCGACGATCCGTTTGGCATCGTTCCAGGGTCGCTCGGGAAACTGCCCCATCTGACCCGCGATGAACGGNACCTTGGGCGCCTTCAGGTCCTTTCGAAAGCGGGTGACCAGTGCGTGTAACTTGTCGGCGTAGACGACGGACCGCTGAGGATCGCAATCCGATTCACCCTGGTGCCAAAGGATCCCTTTGAGCGTACCGTCCTTTAACGCCGCGCGGGCTCGTACCAGCGCATCGTCCCAGGGATGGGTGCGGGTCGACGGATGGAAACCGCCCGGCTGCCAACTGGCGATCGGTGACCCGCCCACCGCGCAGGGAATGAGCCCGATCGTGGCCTGTGGGTGGTGGCGGGCGAGCTCGGCGGCAAATGACCGGCCGAGTCCCACCCCGACGACGGCAGGCTTGTCAAAGTGGAGTGGATCGCGCGCCGGGACCCAGNTGCGTTGTTTTGAGAAGCAGAGCACCCGCGGCAACGGTGCGCGATCTTCCGCAGCCACCCGGCCGCGTCCCGCCATGTTCGATTGGCCGACCAGCAGAAACAGGTGAAAGTCCTGACTGGGAGGCAGCCGGAGCGGGGGCTCGTCCGCCGGTGCGCGGAGGCCAATGCAAACCAAGCCGGCCGCCAGCAGCGGCGCTGCGATGGTTCTCTGGCAGCGTTGGNCGGCGGCCCGACTGTGGGGGTGGAGGGGGGGCATCGGAGCGCTTTCTGGTCCTCCTCGCGAAGGGCCGTCGGGTGGTGTTGGTGTGTCCGGTCAGATGTCTCGGTTGGGGAGCCCAACGCGTCTCGCCAGCGTGTTGGGCGAGGCGTGTCGGGCCGAGTCGGCACGGGCAGAGCAGGTACGTCGTGACACCGGCTGGATTGTAGCNGAAACGGNTGGGTGTGGCGCGGCGCGACCGCCTACGGTGTCCGGGTCCCAGCGAGCGGAAACGTGCCGCGCGCCCCGCGACGGTGGAACAGAGCGGATAGAATACACGCGACGACGTTCGTCGTTGGATCGCAACACCGGAGGCGCCGGTGCGTCTGATGCGGCGGACTGGGGAGGCGTTTTGGCGCCGCGTTGTGCGGGAAGGTGGGCGATTGCGAAGCGGTTCGTTATAGCCGGGTGGTGCGCCCGTCAGCGCGCCGGCGACAGGCGGCCCACGCGATGGGGCCGTAACGGAGCACGACATGTCGGAGGGTCGAATGGGAGTGAGGCCGCTGGGAAGACGGGTGTTTCTGCAAGGGGCGGGAGCCGCGGCGGCGGCATGGGGGAGCGGGGAGACGTCGCGTGCGCGAGCCCGACAACGCAAGCGGGAACCGGCGGCGACGAAGGTGATGATGTGCGTTGATTACAACGACATGGTTGCCAGTAACGAGGAACTATTCGACGAAACCGCGATCGATCGTTTTTTTGCGAAGTGCGCCGAAAAGCGGATCGAACGCATCCTCTGGCGCGTCTCCGCCACCGGCAACGTGCTCTATCACTCGCGTGTGCGGACCGTGTTTGCAAAAGGGGCACCGACTTGGCGCGAAGGGCACGCCGCCAAACTTCGAGCACTTCTCTCTCGTTGTGACCCGCTCGAGGTGGCCGTACGCCTGGCTCGTAAACACCGCCTGGAAATCTATCCGTGGGTGACGATCTTCGACGATGGCAAGGGGATCATGCAAAGTGCCTTTTCCCGAGAGAATCCCCAATATCTCTGGTTGAGCCGCGACCAGAAGACGCGCATTGACGGGGTGTTGTGCTACTTCTACCCCGAAGTGATCGAGCACCGGTTGTCCCAAATCCGGGAGCTGTTGCGGTATGGTGTCGATGGGCTGTTGCTATCGACCCGTAGTCACAGTCGGGGCAGTGGTGGTCACCAGTACGGGTTCAACGAACCCGCGGTACAACGGTATCGGGAGCGTTACGGGGCCAGTCCTCTTGCGGAAGACGAGGCCTTGTACCGGAAGCTGCACCATGACCGGTTTCATCGACTGCTGGGTGAACAGCTGACCGGTTTTCTCTCTGCAGCAAAAGCAGAAATGGGTACTGCTCGACTCCTGGTCTCGCTCCGCCGTGGGTCCCAGATGGGTTTTCCGCTCGGCCCGATGGAGTTGAATTACCCGCTCTGGGCGCGGCGACGGCTGGTCGATGGGCTGCTGGTCGGGGCCATGGAGTGGATCGATGTGGAGCCGATTCGGGGGTTTCCCCATAAGTCGGTTGCGGCCTGTGCGGAGGACCCCGAGTTCTGGAACCAGTGGTACGTCGATCACTACCAGCGCGCCTGCGGTCCGCGAGTTGAGATTGCGCACTGGTTGCGACTGTGGGGATGGCTCGCGCAGTACCGGACCCAGGGGATGCTCGATCCGTGGGTGGGAACGGTCAAGGACCCCGCAGCGTTGCGCGCTCTGATCAACTGCCTGCGACAATCACGTCTGGATGGCGTGGCGCTGTTCGAGGCGGCTAGCCTGAACTTCGACGACGCGTTGTGGGACGCGCTCCTGTAGCGGGCTGAGTCTCACAGCTCCAGACGTCGATCGCTGTCTCCGAACTGTGGCAGCGGAACACCCATGCGGTCCATCAAGGAGAGATACAGGCTGCAGGCCCGCCGTTGATCGTCGGGTCGGCCTGTGTAGTCGAGCAGACGGCCCGTTTTCAGGGAGCCCCCACCACCCCCGGCGAGCACCATCGGCATCCGGTCGGCCTGGTGCTTGTCGCCATCGAACAGGTTTGAGCAGAACAACAGCAGCGAACTCTCCAGCAGGGACTGGTCCCCTTCGTGGATGGTCTTCATCCGGTCCAAGAGGTAGGCGAACTGGGCCACGTGAAATTGGTTGGTTTTAAGGTACATCGCCTCGCGCAGTGGGTCGCGGCCGTTGTGCGTCAGATCGAGGTGTAGGCTTCCCTGTACCCCCTCCAGGAAGCCGAAGTTCATCTGCGAGAGGTCGTTGTTGAGCATGCAGGTGGCGATCCGCGTGCGATCCATCTGAAATGACAGTATCACCAGGTCCAGGATCAGACGCATGTGCTCGGGGACATGTTGTGGGAGTTCGTCGGCAGGCCGGGGAATGTTCGGTTTGTTGAGCGTGGGTCGCCAGCCCTCCAAGCGGTGGTCGGAGGTGGCCCGATCGATCCGCCGTTCGATGTCGCGGATCGATTCCAGGTACTCGTCTAACTTGACGCGATCGCGAGCCGCCAGTTGACGCCGCAGCGACGTCGCGTCTGCCGACACCTGGTCCAGAATACTGCGATCGAGTTTTCGCTGACGACGGTTGCCGACGATCGCGTCAAAGGCGCGCGCCGGATAGATTTCCTTGGTCGTGGGACGGGTCGGGCTGCTCCATGAGATGCAAGACCCGTAGATCATCGAGAGACCGTCTTCCAGACGTAGCTCGGTCGGCTCAACGCCGAGCACCAGGCTGGGGATCGCGGTCCGACGGCCGATCCGCTGTGCCATCACCTGATCCATCGTGCGGCCCACGCGCAGGTCGTTCTGATCCAGGCTGACCCAGGCGCCCGACAGCAGGTTGGGCATGCGGCCCAGGTGCGCGCTTGGATTGGCCACCGACTGGGCGTTGAACAGGCCTTCCAGCACGACGATCTCATCTCGGTGGGGTTGCAGCGGCTCCAGGCCAGGACCTAGTTGCAACGCGTTGCCGTCTGGTTTGACCCACCAGTGGGCCGGTTCGACGCCGTTGGAGAAGTAGAGGCAGGCGAAACGGCGTGGCGGCTTTTCGAGGCGGTCTGCGGCGCGCTTGCCGGCGGCGGTGCGATGCGGCAGCGAAGTCAGCCAGGGGAGCGCCAGGGCGCCTCCCGAGCAGCGTAGAAAACTGCGTCGGGAAACGGCTTGCGACCAGTGAGGAGGGTGGTTCTGCATGGGTTTAGGGCGGCGATGGGGAAGCGGGGGAACGGTCAGCCGGCGCGCGGGCCACGGTGGCATGATACCGAAACTGGCGGCTGGTCACGATACATTCTGCTAATTCGGCCATGCCGCACCCCGCGGCGAGTCGCGCGGCCATTCGTTTCAGAAGCGGCGCATCGCCGATCGAGTCGGGGCGGCCCAGCGCGTACCCCAGGAATTTGCGGGCCAGCGTCGCATGGAACCGCGGCTGCTGAGCTTGCAGGTAGGTGTGCAGGGTCGCGTCCCCGGAGATCGGCGTCCCGTCTCGGAGGATCCCCGACGTGTCGATCGGTTGCCCGTCCCGGTAGTGATCTCTCCAGCGGCCCAGCGGGTCGTAGCGCTCCAGCGCGAACCCGAACGGATCGATGCGGGAATGGCAGTTCATACAGGCCGCGTCCCGTCGGTGGGCGGCGAGGCGCTGTCTCACCGAGAGCCCGTCCGGCCGAACGTCGTCCGCCGGAATCGAGCCCGCGTCGGCAGGAGGGGGGGGCACCGCCTGGCCGAGCACTTGGCGCAGGATCCAGTCTCCACGCCGGACCGGGCTGGTCCGCAGCGGCGCCGAAGTGACCGCCAACACCGCCCCTAACCGCAACAGGCCACCGCGGTGGAAACGCTGCACGTCGTTGACCTGGCGGATATCGGTCGGCTGCGGATGGAGGGATCGGTGGGTGCTGCTGGCGGAATCCTCGACGGGCAGCGCGATGCCGTAGTGGCTGGCCAGTTCTGCATTGAGGAAGGTGTAGTTGGCGAACAGGATCTCGCTGAGCGGCCGGTTGTGGCGAACGATGTGGGTGCAGAGGCCGACCGCTTCCTGGTACATCGCGGCTTTTAACGAGTCGGTGAACTCGGGAAAACGTTGTGGATCGATACCGCGGTGACCGTCGAAACGGTAAAACCCAAACCACTGCCCAAAAAATTCCGTCGCGAAGCGTTTGGCTTTTGGATCGGCGAGCATGCGGCGGGCGTGGCGCGCCAGCGCGTCCGGGTCGCGGAGCGCGCCGCTGGCCGCCGCCCGCCGAAGCGGCTCGTCGGGCACGGAGGACCAGAGCAAGTAGCTCAGACGGGTGGCCAGCTCGCGGTCGGAAAGTGGAGACGACCGGTCGTCGGCAGCGACCCGCTCGGCGCGGAACAGAAAATCGGGTGACACCAAGATCCGGGTGATCAACGCCCTCAAGGCGCTCGGGTGGTCGAGACGTTGGCGCTCCCGCAGCGCATCGTAAAAGGCGATCAGCCGCTGTGACTCGGATTCGTGGAGAGGCCGCCGCCAGGCTCGCTCCGCGAGCGCCAGGGCATCCGCTAAATGGCCGCGCTGGGCCGCCTGCAGCGCCTCGCGATCGGCGAGGTATTCGCGGTGCAAGGGGATCAGGAAACGTCGGACTTGCGGCGGCAGCTCTTCGATCCAGGCCGGTTGGATGTCGACCATCCGGCGGTCGCCCAGCGGAAACCGATACGCCTCGACGAGCATCAACAGCCAGGCGTCGTGGTAGCCAAACGAGCTCCGCAGATCGACCCAGGCCTGGTCGAGTCGCATCCGCAAGGGCCCGTCGAGGATGTGTTCGACCAGAAAACGGTCGTCGCGATGGTATTTGATCCGGGTGTGAAAGGCATTGCGTTGGGGATTGTTGTAGGTGGCATCAAAAGGGGGCGGGATGGGGTCGCGATCGGAGGGGGCCGGTTCGCGCTGCGAGACTTGCGGTAGTAGCCGGGCGAACTCGAGAACCCCTTGTTTCCAGGTGACGAAGGCCGGGCTGCCCGAGTTGGCGAGTAGCCCGGAAACCGATTTCCCTTGGTCGGTCTCTTCCAGCTGCGCGATGGCGCAGCGGACGATGCAGTCTTCGCCTCGCTCGATGTCGAGTTCGGCTTCAACCTGAAAACGGGCCGAGCGGGCGTCGGGCGGTATCGGGAGTTCAAACGCGGTCGGGACGGTACCCGAGGTAACGAAATCCTCGCGACCGACATCGCCGCCGCGGGGGTGGTTCCCGAAATCGAGCCGCTGGGCCACACTCGCTGCCAGCGCGGTCCGCAACGGGCGAGGGTCCTCGGCTCGCTGATCGGCGACCAGGAACTGGATCCGTGGTTTTTTCCAAATCACCACGGCATCGGGCCGACCGTCCGGGAGGGCCGACTCGATCGTGATCACCAGGTGGGCCCGTTTGGTTCCCGATGGCCAGTTGACGTTCATCACGAACGGCTGCGAGCGTTTGACCGCGAACAAATCGGCGCGCAGCACGGGCGCCTCCTCTTTGGCATCCGCGTTGGAGCCGAATCGGGTTTGCCAGTGGTGCACGCGCGCGGCGATTTGGCGGCACTGCTGGCGGACCGAAGTCAGCAGCGGCCCGTTCGGCCGCTGATCGGCGTCGTCACCCGGGACCGGCAGACGCTGCCAGAGGGCGATAATTTCNGAGGTCGGAAAACGGTGGTCACCCTCGGTCAGTACACGGTGCATGTACTCCAGGAACGGGGCGTCGAGTCGCTCCTCGGCGGCCAACTCGGCGGGCGTCGCCGANCCGCGCCCCAAACGCTCGCGATGGGTCCACAACCAGGCGGCGAAGAAGACGCGCGGGTAGTTGTCCATTCCAAAGGCCTCTCCACCCTCACCGGCGGCCGTCCGAAACCCGTGGGTGCGGTAGATCGTTTGAATCCGCGTGATCGCCGACAGTTCGAAGCCGCTGGCGCCGGGATCGCCGTAAAAGCCGAGTCGACCGGCGCCAATGACCGCGTGACGGGCGATCTGGCGGGCAGCTTGGAGATACTCCTCGAAGGTGCTGTCCTGGACNAACTGAGTGGCTCCGCTGTTGGTAAAGCCCGCGCCGCCGACCGCGTCGGTGGTGAAGCGNCGGTGGANGTCCAGATCGAGTCCTGTCAGGTCGTGGACGGTGTATGCATATTCCGCGCTCGTCAGCCGCCGCATCACGATCTGTCCGGGATCGCCNGCATGTCGCTCGATGGCCCGGTCCAGGCCACCGCGAATCGATGCCACCAGGCGGCGGCGCTCGGCATCGCTGGGNTGGGTGGCGTCGCGCGGTGGCATCCGCCGCTGGTCGAGCTGCTCGAGCAATTTCCGCCAGACACGAAAATCGGTTGCGAACGACCGGTCCGCGGCGAGGCGCTTCAAGTTGAGGCCTGCTGGGGGCTGTTCGTCGCCGTGGCAATCCACACAAAAACGCGCCAACAGCCGGCCGGGTTCGGCCGGAGCAGGTGCACCGCCCGTCGCTTGCCCGGCAAGTCCCAACAGGTACAGCAGCAGCACCCTCGCCAGGTGCGCCGCGCAGGGGGTGTCAGCCAGTGGTCGGATCAAGAGCAGATTCCCTAAGGGGTCGATTGACGGTCACAGCTTTTCCTCGAGCCACTGGTAGACGGCTTCCCGCACCGCATCCGGAAAGTTGTGACTGGAGTCCGGATAGTCGGCCCGCAAGTTGTCCGCCGCNNCNCGCAATTGATAGACCGCAGCGGCGGCTTTCACCACNTTCCGGACACCGGTGACGTCGAAGTTCCCGTCCCGCAAAGGGGCGTTGATAAACACCGGCCGGGGCGCCAACGCCGCGATNACCTCGTAGAAGTCGAAGGGGACACGCCCCGGGTCGTTGNCGTAGTTCTCGCGAATTCGCGGCATNTAGCGATCACTCGTCCAGCCGGCCAGTTTCCCGCCGTAGTAATGGTGGAAGGCGGTGAATCCACAGCTGGTAACCACGGCTCGCAAACGCTGGTCGAAAGCGGCCGTGAACAACGCGTTGTGTCCACCCAAGGAATGTCCGATGCAGCCAATCCGGTCACGATCGACTTGGGGCAGCGACTGCAGTAGATCGACGGCCCGCAGATTATTCCAAATGGCCTTCATCGAACCGCTCGCGTAGTGCCCGCCCTGTTGCTTGAAGTCGTAGNGATAGTCGCCGAAGGANGGGTAATCGGGGACCAGGCATACATAACCGCGATTGGCCAACTCGTGGGCGTAGTGCAGTGTGGCGCGACCGCCCAGCCCAGCCGGTTCCCCTTTTCCGATGCCTGTCGTCTGGTGAAGGCAGAGCATCGCCGGTCCGCGGTCACGGCGGTCGCGGGGGAGCAGCAGCAGCGCCGGGACCCGATCGCCCGGCTCGCTGGCGAAAGTAATCTTGTGGCGATCGTACTTTTCGGTGTTGACCGATGCGAGAATCTCCATGGCCAGGGGGACGCGCCGCGTTGAATCGGGGAGTGGCCCCATGGCCCGCTCCATGCCGGCTAACACATGCCCGCGGCGGCGCGCCCAGTCGAACGGGGTTGCGATCGGTTGCGGCTGCCCCCGATCGTCGAGAACCGTCCGCAGGTCGGTGTGGCTCGGGTAGTTCAGGTCGGCGGCGACCGGCACCCGTGGGCGCTCCCCGATGAGCAGATTTTCGAACCAGTACAGACCACTGCGGCCGGGCCCCAGCAGGTCCAGGTCTCCGTCTCCATCCAGGTCGATCGCCTTGGGGTCGAGCCCAAATCCAGCCGGGCCGCCGTCAGAGATCGGTCCGCGCTGCCAGCTGCCCCGTTGCGCGTCGAACCGGTACCAGTAGGCGACCAGTGGATCGTATTCACCTGGGTCCCGCCCCTCGTGTCCCAGATACCGTTTGCCAGCGATCAGTTCGGGCTGTCGATCGTTGTCCAGGTCCGCCAACAGGAGGCTGTGTGCCTGAGACCAACTGGTGTCGATCGCGTGCCGCACCCATTTCGAACCGTCGGTGGCGCCGGGCCGCTGCTCGAGCCAGTACAGGCCGATGTGATGAGCTCTCCCCCAGACCAGGTCTGCGTCGCCGTCGGCGTCGACGTCGTACACCAGGATCGGGACACTGCAGTCGCGGTCGAGTTCAAAATCGGGGTGCCACCGCCAGCGATCGCGACGGCGGTCGAGGGGCGCTTCGAGCCAGCCTCGCGGACCGACCAAGTCGCCGCGTCCATCTCCGTTGAGGTCACCAAAGCCGATCCCGTGTCCGGCCAACTCGGACGGAAGATCGTGGCGGACCCAAACGGGCGAGCGGCTGTCTGAGTCCGCTTGTGGTCGCACCAGCTCCCACCAGGCGGCGAATGGCTGGCCCGCGGCGGTGCTGACGCAGTTCGGCAACACGTCGAGGGCCCCGTCTCCGTCGATATCGACCAGCCGCGCGGTCTCCATGCCCCCCGGGGTGTCGATGAGGTGCTTTTTCCATGCGCCCAACTCACCGCCCGGGTGCTGCACCCAGTACAGCGAGCGGCTCCGCCAATTGGCGCTGACGTAGTCGGTCCAGCCGTCGCCGTCGACATCCAGCGGTAGGTGCGCGTAATCGTCGTAACGGCCTCGAATGACCTGGACGTCGCGTAGGAAATGTCGCTTCCAGGAGGGTGCCTGGTACCACCAACCCCCGCAGACGACATCCAGTTGGCCATCGCGATTGACGTCGATGGCCGCTGCTGCGCTGNAGGTCGAGTCGGCCCGAATGGTATGCCGCACGAAGCTGGGATCGGCCGCCGGGACGGCCGTAGCCAGGAGAACTCCCCAGAGGGAAAGCAGCGAGCTGGGCAAATTGCGCACCACAGCGGGTACCTCGGTAGCGGCAGCGAACGGGCACATCGCAAACGGCCGGCAATCGGCCCGTTGGGCGTTCATTTAGTAGTGTAGGTGAAGGACCGGCCGGACTCCAGGCGCGTTGAACGGGGGGGTGCCCGTGGTTTGGGGCGCCGCGGCGCGGGCGCCCCATGTGGGTGGCAGGTCAGACCGTTTCGCGTTGCCCACTGGCGGCGTGTTAGCCCTGCTGGAACTGGTAGGAAAACAAATCGGCATCGCGGATCACAAACCGCAGCCGAAGGGTCTGACCGGAGAGCGGCCGCACGTCGGTGGCAGGCCCTTTCCAGGCGGCCGCCAGGTCGAGCGAATCGCCGTACAGCGGGTGCGCATCGGCCAGGCTGTAGCCGGGCAACGGGCGCCCCGCCAGGTCCTGTAACTCGACCTGAACACTCCCCGCGGCGGAGGTCGACAGATTGAGCGAGAGGCGGTTGCCCTCGACCTGCAGGGGCGTGGTCGTCAACTCGCCACCGACCAGCGGCGCCGACAGTGAGACAAAGCCGTCGATCCGTAACGTGTAGCGTCGGAATTGGCCCGGATGGTCCTGGTGCGAGTTTTCACTGACGTAGATTGAGAGTTCCGGCGGTGCATCGGCGATCGACGAGGCGGTTTCCACCAGGCCGTGATTCTGGTAGGTGTCGCCGTAAAACCAACTCTCTTCGCTGCGCAGTCCAGGGCGAATGAAGGACTCGGGCCAAACGTGAAAGTGGCTTCCGTCGCGGCTCGCCATCAGCATCCCGTCGGTGACGGCGGTCCCTTCCCGTCGCGACTTGGCCCCCCGCAACTGCCGGTACGGATAACGGGGCAACTGCGTTGCGGAGTAGGTCCAACCGCGGTCGATATAGCGCGTCGGGAATCCCAGGTAGAGGTGGGGTGCGCGGTAATAGGGGATGACTTGATTGGTGTACAGTTGGCTGACCCGTCCGGGCAGCTGGTTGGCGGGGTCGGCGTCCATCACAGGGTCGGCGCCCGCGGGCTCGCTGGGGTGGCGATGCGTTTCGTAAGAGAGGTACTGCGGATCGCTCCAATGAACNAAATCGGTCGAGCGGCCGGTGCGGATGTCGCGGCCGTTGCGAAAGTCGCGGTGGTACTCCCGATAGGTGCCGGCGATGGTGTCCCAAAACGCGAGGTTGAGTGAATCAAACGCCCCTTTGGCAATCACCGGTTTCTGTTGCACCGGAGTAAACCGGATCCCGTCGGCCGACACGAACGCCTGCAGACCGCGCCGGAAGTCCCCGGCCAGCGCTTTGTACTTTTGTTCGGGAGGGCACGCCGGGTTGGCGTCCAGAAAGGGTGCGAAGTTGTGGCTGCCAGAGCCCGTCCAGATGATGTTGTTCTCCTGGGAACCCGCGAACGCGTGTAGCCCCAGGTGGGGCCGTGTCCAGTGGATTCCGTCGGGGCTCTCGGCGTAGCAGGCCGTCTCGGGGTGCGGGTTGCGATACCCCTGCGGGGTGTACACCACGTCGCTTCCGCGGTAGTACATGCGGTACCGGTCACCGTCCCGGAAGACTTTCATATACGCGCAGGTGGCCCCCTCCCAGGGTCGGTCGGTGACCAGCGAGACCTCCTGCGGGGTCGGTCGGTGGAGCCGNAGTGCGGCGCCGCCGGNGAGCGCGGAGATCAGCGTCTGTTCGACAAACAGCTCGCGGCGTGAGCCGACGGTTGTGACCGCCTCGGGCGCCGCAGCGGTGGCTGATTGACCGGCCGCCGCCGCCGCACCAACGGCTCCGGCCGTCTTTACGAAGTCGCGTCGCGAAAAGGGAACGCCTGTCATCGCAGTTTTCTCCGAGAGGGGGGATCGGATGCGGTGCACCGACTCGACCGAGGGCGCTGCGCGGGTAAAATCATACCGGATTCCGGCCGGCCGTTCATTCCACCACAGAGCGTGCGCGACGGAGGAATCTGCGAAATCGGCGACCGGATCAAAGGGATGAGCAGCGCAGAGAGGTTCCTAGGGGCGACCCGCCGCCGGGAGTCAGGGGGGCGTTTTGGGCCCACAGCGAGACCGACCACGATGCACAAGCGGCCTGTACCAAGCGACTCAAAATGGGTCCCCCGGCTAGCGCTGTTGGTCCTGGTGATGGCGGGTGTCGCGATCGAAGTGGACGGCGCGGCGGCCGATCCTGTCGTCGCGGGCAGCGCCGAGGCCTCTCCTAGAGAGCTGCGGCAAGCGGCGCTCGCCCGCCGCCGCCGAATCATCTTCAACGACGATACCTACGAGTCGAGTCGCGCCGACGCCGATACGGCCGATGGTTTTCTGCGGCGGCGACTACAACCTCTGGTCGGGACCCCGGTCGACACGCTATCGTTCTCGGTCCTGGGAGGCTGGGGGGATGCGCCGATCTATGACAGCCTTGTTCAGCCGGTGTTCGGGGCGGCCCACGGCGGTCCGCCGAATGCCTGGTCGCCGCACACCGCCCGCAACGTCAAGGCCCACATCGATCGCGGCCGGGACCTGTTGCAAGTGGTGATCGACTTCGGCCACACCCACAAGATGGAAGTGTTTGCTTCGATCCGGATGAACGACTCGCACGACAGTTTTGTGCCGCGGTTGGTGACGCTCTGGAAGAAATCGCACCCACAGCTGCTAGTCGATCGCAGTGGAATCCCGCCCAACAAGGACGCGCACCCGTTGGGGCTGTACGTGATCGCGCAGGATTTCCGACACCCCGAGGTGCGACGGCGCAAGTGGGAGATCATCGAGGAGGTGGTGCGTCGGTACGATGTGGATGGGGTGGATCTGAACTTTATCCGACACCCCGTTTTCTTCAGCTCGACGATGCGCGGGATGCCGGCTAGTGCCGCGGAAACGGAGGTGATGACCAACTTGCTGCGCCGCATTCGGCGAATCACGGATCGACGCGCGGCCGAGCGCGGGCGTCCGCTGTTGCTCGCGGCGGTGGTGCCCGACAACCCGCAGCTGGCTCGCCGCATCGGACTCGATGTGGAGGCCTGGTTGGCGGGCGACCTGATCGACATCGTTATTCCCGGATTGGGGTACGCGCCGTTCTCGCTGCCGGTCGGGCGGTGGTCCGAGATGGCCCACCGGTACGGGGCCAAAGTCTATCCCTGTATCAATCGAAAGGCCCCCCAGCGGATCGCCGAAGCGCATGTCGGGGAGGGGGTTCGAGGCGTCGCCGCCAACTGGTATCGGGCGGGTGCGGATGGATTGTTCTTCTGGAACCTGGGGACGCCGCTGGAGGGAAAAGAGGGTGCCGATCTGGTTGCGACGCGGAAGCGGTACTACGGGGCGCTTCCCGATCTGGGCGACGCCAACAGTCTCGTGGCCAAGAATAAGGTGTTTGGTAGCGACGATCCGGTGCTGAGCTACTACCGGCATGTGACCAGCACACCACGGTTGCCGCGGGTTGTGTCCGGTGGTGAAACAACACGGGTTTTACTGATGGTCGCCGATGACCTGCGCGAGGCGGCGGAAAAGCGTCTGCTGGAGAGCCTGACACTGGAGTTGACGTTCGACCAGATGCCGCGAGGTGATCTGGTGGTTCACCTCAATGACCGACAGCTGGGAGAGAGACACTCGGATCGCACCGAGAAACGGCGGATCGCGTTTCGCGTGCCTGCCGCCGGTCTGCGGCAGGGATCCAACACGATTGGGCTGAGGTTGGCAACGGGTAACTCGAAGTCGGACCTGGCACTGACCCGCCTGCGGTTGTGGGTGCGCTACGCGGCGCGGTGAACGCGAGGGGGATCAGGGGACACCGACAAAGGCCCGGAGCAGGCGTCCCTCCGAGATGCTGCGAATCCGGATTTCGCCGTCGAAACTGCCCGAGGCGAAGAGATTGGAATCGCTGTGCACCGCGACCGAGTAGACCCACTCGGAGTGGTCCGAAAAGGTGTGCAGCAGTTCGCCCGATTCGAGCGCGTGCACGCGAACCGTCTTGTCGGCGCTACAGCTGAAGAGCTTTCCGTCGCCGGTGGCGACGACTCGAAACACGGTACCCTGGTGCGAGTCGATGCGTCGGACCAGTTTGGCGTCCGCCGCTTGCCAGATACGGATTTTGTTGTCATTTCCGCAGGAGACCACACGTTTGCCGTCGGGGGTAAAGGTGATCCCGTAGATCAAGCCGGTAAATTGACTCTCGGCGCTCTTGTTGTAGGTGGCGATCTGCTGGCCCCGGTGGAGGTCAAACACTTTTGCATTCTTGTCGTGACCCGCCGATGCCAGCAGCGCTCCGTCGGGGGACCAGGCGAGATCGAGCACCTGTTTGTGATGATCGGGCATGCGCAGTAGCAGCTTGCCGTCGGCGACGTTGCAGACCCGGATCACCCGGTCTTTGCCGGCGGTTGCCAGGCGTTTGCCGTCGGGACTGAAACGGACCACAAACAGAGCCCCCTGCGTCGTCAGGTAGGAGCGCAGCAGTGCGCCGCTGGAGACCGCGAACAACTGGGCTTCGCCGGCCCTCCCCGGGGTACCACTGGCCACGGCCAACGTCTTGCCGTCGCGACTGAAGTCGATCGCAAAGGTGCGTTGTGCGACCTGCGCGATGCGCCGTACCAAACGCCCGCTGCGGGTGTCCCAAAGCAGGACTTCGTGATAGCCGGAACTCGCCAGCAGTTTTCCGTCCGGGCTGAATGCCAGCCCGCTGATGGGAACCGGAAAAGGGTATTTTTCGGGAGGGGTTGGCTGGGGTTGTCGGGGCGAGATGTTCCACAGCGAATCCTCGGGATCGATCCCTGCATCGAGGGGCGCGCCGTCGTCGATCCAGGCGCGCACGAGTGCCAACTCGGCGGCGCTCAAGGGGTCCGCCTCCTGCGGCATGCTGCCGTCTTGCAGTGCCAGATAGAGGGGTGAGTCCTCGGCGTTCCCGGGAACCACCGTTTTCCCGTCTGCCCCACCGCGGAGCACCGCGGCATAGTTTTCCAGGTCGACGCGTCCCTTCGCGACGCGGGCGCTGTGGCAAACGAGGCAGCGGCGCGCAAACAGGGGCGCGATTTGTCGCGCGAAGGAAACCGCATCGGCAGCGCGTAACCGCGAGTCGGGACCGACCGCCAGCCCCAGCACCAGGAAACACGTGGTCCAGATCGAAGCGGGGTTCATGGTCGGCCCTGTACCGGAGACACAACGCGCGCGCGTCACGGTATGCATCAAGTCGGGGGTGCGTCGCGCACGGGCGCGGCGGACAACCCCTAACAGCCAACCAGTGTAGCCGGTCGGAGAGCCGTCGAGTACGTGAATCGGAGGCCCGTTTGCGGCCCCAGTCCAGCCGGGTCCTCACCGTGCCCCAGTCCCTGGGCGATCTCGGCCGCTCCCGACGATCGAGCCGCCACAATCGGGTTTGTCGGGCCGGGGCGATCGTGCTAGCATTTTGAGTCAGACGGCCGGGCGACTCCCAGAGGGTAACGAGGTGCTCAGTTTTCACACGGATAAAGGCGGTTCGGTTGGCCTGTCGCGGCGTGCCATGCTGCGGGTTGGTGGTCTCGGGGCCCTCGGTTTTGGCGCGGGTGCCACGGCGCAGCGAGCGGCGGCGAGCGGGGCCGCCGACGCGAAACGGGGCCGCGCCCGGTCGATTGTGTTTGTCACGCTCTACGGCGGTCCGCCACAGACCGAGACGTTCGACATGAAACCGCAGGCCCCACTCGAGGCGCGGGGGCCTTTCAAACCGATTTCCACCAACAACCCGGGGGTGCAGATCTGTGAACATCTGCCGCGTCTGGCGACGCTTGCCGATCGTTATACGCTGGCGCGCAGTTTCAGCCACTCCGACACCGCCCACGCCGCGTCGCTGTATACCCATTTGACGGGGTGGCCGCATCGGCTCAACAACCAGAACAGCCCGGCCTCGCCACACGACAACCCCCATTACGGCGCCCTGGTCAGTCGGCTCAAACCGCCCGCCGGGCGAGTGCCCGCCTGCGCAATTGTCGGCGGACGGATCTTGCCCCAGTTCGCTGGAATCGGACAGACGGGCGGTTTTCTGGGAAAAATGCACGCCCCCTGGATGTTGAGTGATGCTTCTCGGCAACAACTGTTGTCGAAATCGGATCTGACCCGCGTCCGGATCGATGCGCGGCGGAGCCTGGTCGAGGCGCTGCAGAGCAAACGCCGCGGGCTCGATCGCGAACGCGAGGTGGAGAACTTTTCCACCGCTCAGTCGCGGGCGCTGCAGTTACTTGGTGCGCGAGGATTTATCGAGGCATTTGATCTAGGGCGCGAGCCGGCCAAGGTGCGCGACGCATACGGTCGTTTCCCGCTCGGTCAGAACATGTTGCTGGCGCGGCGGCTGGTCGAGGTGGGTGTCCCGGTGATTCAGGTGAGCGATATTCCGCCGGGCGGCGAGCAGCACTGGGACCTGCACTACGCGAATATCTTCGAGCGTCTCAAGAACCCGCTGCTTCCCCGGCTCGACCAGAGTGTGGCGGCCTTGCTTCGCGATCTCGACCAGCGCGGCCTGCTCGAAGAGACACTGGTGATCGTGGGGGGAGAGTTTGGCCGCACGCCGTGGATCGACCATCTGACCGATCCGCCCCAGGGAGGACGTCAGCACTGGCCGCACTGCTATTCGATGCTGCTGGCCGGAGGGGGCATCCGCCGCGGTGAGGTGTTCGGGAAGTCGGATGAACTGTCTGCCTACCCCGCTTCCCACAAAGTCGGTCCCTGGGATCTCGGCGCCACGCTACTGCATCTGGGCGGGATCGATCCGGCCACCACGGTCGAGGATCGCGAGGGTCACCGGCGTCTCATTTGTCGTGGGAGCGTGATCCGGGAATTGCTGTGAATGGCGGGCGAGCGAACGCATCCGGCGTGGGGCCGAGCGGGCTTAGCGCAATAGCCTGCATTTCGGCAACGCCCGCGTCGGTGATCTGGGTGTCGGCCGTGCTCCAAAACGCATTGGAGCCTTGAAAACGCATCCTTCTCCGTTCCTGCTAGGGAGTGAAGTGACTTCCCTTCCATTTGTTGAATCCCGCTTTGTAGGGGTAGTCCTCTCCAACAACCTGCCGATCCTTGCCGTGTGCCGGTGGGATGATCCACTCCGCTCCTGGCGTGTTGTCTCGCCACTTTGATCGTAAATCGTCGGTTTAAATTGAACGCTCAATGAAAACGTGCG
>PADE01000243.1 GCA_002702965.1 Planctomycetaceae bacterium | reverse complement strand
CGTTTCCATGAACGCGTCCGGCCGTTGCATCACCGTCTTTACGTGCGAAGCCGTCCGCCGCAGAGAGGGGTCCTTTCGCGCTAGTCCTCTTCCCCCGCGGTAAATCGGAACGAGTAGAGATCTGCATCCTTCAATGCGATCCGCAGACGGACCGGTTTGCCAGCGAGTCGACTGACGTCGGTTTCTCCGTTCCAGTCGACCCACGTTCTCAGGCGGTCGCCGAACATCTCCCGGCAGTCTGCCATCTTGAAACCGTCGATCGGTTTTCCCTGGGCATCTTGAATTTCGACGCGCACGCTGCCCGCTGCCGAGGTTGCGAAGTTCATCTCCAACCGGCTCCCGGAAAACTGTAATCGCCGGGTTACGACCTCGCCTCCGCGCAGCGGAGCATTGACCGACACAAATCCGTCGATCCGCAGCGTGTAGCGGCGCAGACGGTCCGCTCTTCCGCCTTGCGTCCAACCGCCGCCGTCCACGACATACAACGACAGTTCGTCGGGGGTATCGGCGGTCTCTCCGGCGGTCACCACGAGGCCGTACTCCGTAAATGTCGCCCCGTAAATCCACCGTTCCTTGCGCGGACCGGGTCGGATGAACGCCTCGCCCCAGCGTTTGAAGTGCACGCCATCTCGGCTGGTCATGAACAGCGTCTCCGAAATGGACGCGTACTTGTATGACGGGTGCTGGAGCAGCGGCAGCCCCTTCTCGATCTCACGCCCGGCCATGAATCGCCCGGGAAACCCGACAAACAGATGGTCCGCACGGAAGTACGGTCGAATCTGGTTGAGGTAGATCTGCTCGCGCGGAGCACCCGGGTACTCGATCCACTTCGGCTCGGTCCAATTGAGAAAGTCGGGCGACGTACAGGTCATCACATCACGCGCCGGGCCTTGATCGTCGAGACCGAGTTGTGGACCCTTCAGCCCGATCTCGTCGTGGGGTCCGCGCATCTCACGGTAGTAAGCGACGTAACGCCGCCGCCGCACATCCCAGAACGCCACGTTCTGGGAATCAAATTTGCCCTGCGTAATCAGCGGCTTGTCCCGCATCGCCCGCCAGTGAATGCCGTCGCGTGATGCATACCCGTAAAGCCCTTTGGCGGGTGTGCTCCGAGCAACCATCGCCTTGTACCGTTGATCCGGAGCGCAGTCCGGGTTCGCATCCATAAACGGCACGAATGCGATGACCCCCTGTGCGGGCAGGATGATGTTGTTTTTCTTCGAGCCGTTGAATGCAACCAACCCCAGCTCGGGCCGCGTCCAGTGCACGCCGTCAGCGCTCTCGGCATAACAGATGCTCCCCCGGCCGCGGCGCCACTGCCCGGCGGTGTAGTACATGCGGTAAGTGTCTTTGTCCTGGATGTAGGTGACCAGCCCTGACCAGTTTCCCTCCCACGGCTGGTCGCAGGTAAAGACGACCTCGCGCTGCACCGGGCTGTGCAGTCGCAACTCGGCTCGGCCCACAAAACGGTCGATCAGGTAGTCGTCGACGAGGAGTTCCCGACGGTTTCCGATATCCACAAAGGTCTCGGGATCGGACCCGCGCAGACCGCTACACAAAACAGACCATCCGGCCATCACGATTCCGATCGCGGCACCAGACATCCAGCTGTGGCGGCGTGGCATGGCGGCCGCGGAAGTGTCGATCTGGGTAATCTGGATCATGGCCCAAGCTCCCGGGCGATAGGGGCGTTGAAGAGGCTCCCGCAGCCCTGACGGAACCCTCGTTTCCGCCGCCCCACTGAGCGCAGCCTCGCCGATCTACTGTGAATAGGAGAGCGGCACATAGTGCTTGCGGCGGATCTGGAATTCAAAGGAGTACAGTTTGGCACGCGTGAGATAAAACTTCAGTTTGATGGGCCGCGCTTGCAGCGGATGACAATTGGCGCCATGTTGCCATGACACGACGTACCGGACCTTGTCGCCCGTGATGGGGGTGCACTCGTCCCTCGAAAATCCCGGGATCACTCGGCCCAACGCGTCTATCGCCTCCACACGGATCGCTCCGGCGCCCGCATCCGCGTTGACCACCAGCGTATCGCCGATCGCGATGAAACGCCGAGTCTGAAGTGTCCCGGCCTCCTGGGCTTCGACCGAAACAAAACCATCCAGGCGAAGCGTCGCCAGCCCAAAGCCACCCTCAAGCGGGTCGTTGTGGTGTTTGAACCAGTGCCGCCCCTTCATCCCCTGGTAGAAAAACCAGATCTGGTCACCCACGATCAAGGGCGCCTCAAACGGGTAGACCTGGCCCCAGTCCCAGTCGGTCTCTCTGGACTTTCCGTAGGGAATGAACGTCGCCTGTGAGGCAATCCGCTTCCAGTCGTGGTCTTCACCCTGATTCGGTCGACTGGAAATCACGCCCGCCTGACCGACGCGTTGCCAGGTGACCCCGTTGCGACTGAAGGCGACTTGCACGTTGGTGCGGTCCCTCCACAGTTCGTCGTCCGGGATCGGACGGATGGTCTCACCGTGATAGGTCGAAATGAAACCGAGGTACGCATTCGCGTAGGACATGACACGCATGCCATAGTGCTTTGTGTCGAACGGTTCGTCGATCTTCTCTCTTCCCAACACGGTCACTTTGGGGGACCAGTGAACAAAATCCTCACTCTCGGTACGTGAGACGGCCCTAATATTCGGCGGCCCGTAACGCACGTAGGCCACGTAGCACCTCCGCCTCGCATCCCAGAAACACGAGTTCAACGTGTCGCTGTGCGGGATCACCGGATTGGCCGGCTCCCGAGTCCACTCGATGCCGTTGGGTGAATAGGCCGCGTTGGTCGTGTATTTCCCCTTCTGGCCGGCACCGTAGAGCATCTTGTACCGCCGAGCCGGATCGGCTTCGTAAACGTCCTTGAACACGTTCGGGGGATTGGCCGCCGTGAAGTTGGGAATCACATTGGATTGGTCAGTCTGGTTGACCACGGGCTTGTCCCACTTGATCCCGTCGCGGGATGTTGCGTAGCAGAGCAGCTGTTCCTGCAGGTCGTCGGTGTAGACGCAGTACCACATCTTGAACCGTTTGGCCTGCTCGTCGTAGATCACCGATCCGCGATTCAGCAGCGTCTGTTCCCACGGCTTATCGGCGACAATCAACGGGTTGCGGGGGTGTTTCACCGGTTGGTTCAGCACTTTCTGCGCACCTTTGATTGTCTCAATGATGTAGTCGTCGACAAACAGCTGCTTGCCGTTCAAGAGGATCGCATCTCCTGCCAGCTCCGAGTTGATGTCCTTGAACAGATGGGATCGCTTGTCTTCTAGGGCAGCGATCGTCGCAGCGGCCGCAGAGATCTTGTGAATGGCCAGCCGCGCCACGTTGACTTCAGAGGAGACGTCATCGACCGCGCTGCAGAGGCTCTTCAGATCGGGGTCGTCTGCCTTCAGTGCCGGCTGCAGGGATGCCAGCAAACGCTCAACGTTGCGGGCTGTCATCTGCCCCGCCCGGATGATGCGGGCCGCCGCCGCGTCGCCCTCCGCACCAGAGAACTCCAGCAACGATGCGATTTCCGATCGCAATTGCTGTAGCCGTGTGCGGACAACCCGATGGGTGTCTCGGGCATATTGAATCGTTCCGGGAAGGGCGTAGGGTTGGGTCGGCGGCGCGAACTCTCGGGGGTGCTCAATCTGGTCGGTGATCCTGAGTTCATCGATCCGACCGTGGAGAAAGTGGCCCCAACCATAGTCCCAGATCCCCAAGTGCAATTCCCCACCTTCACCGGACAGCGCACCTCCATTCTCGACGTGAATCACGTTCTTGCCGTCGAGCGAAACGTTGTAGACGCTCTGGCCGTCACCGCGGCTGCAATCCCAATTGATCTCCAAATGATGCCATGTGTCGATTTTCATCGGGGCCGCTTCGGAATAGCCTTTGGATGTCGGAGTGTGCAGGCCCAACGTCAGGACGGAGTTTTGGAAATAGACTTCCATCGAGGACAGCCGCTTCCGATTACCAGGTTGATTGGGTGGCCGGTACCAGCCGAACAGCGGATGGTACATGCCCTCTTTGTGCTCTTCGATGCGGAACCAGAAATCGACCGTGCCCCTGTGTGCGCTGATGTTCTGTAGCGCATCGTAGATACAGTTCGCATCGCCGTTGGTGAGGTTCACAGCGCGGCCCCAGCGGCCGGCCTCCGCGGTCCCGGCCAGTTTGTAGTCGTTGGCCGGGACGGGTCGCGCAACACCGTTACCGCGCGCGTAGTCGGCATTCGCAGTCGGTCCATCCGCGTGCACCAGGAACAGCACCCTAGCCCGCGCCACAGAGACACCTACAACGTTAAGGGCCAGGGCCCAGAGAACCACTTGGGCCCCAGGTGAGCTGAGAACGGGGATGCGGGTTCGGGATGCATTCATCATCGGCAACTGCTCGCCTTTCTTTGACCCGTCGAAAGGGTCGTCTCGGGTAAGCGTGCATTCACACTAGCTTACACCCACACGACGGCCGTGGGAGGTGTCTGGTGTTGAGGTCCGCCGGGTCGTCGCGCGTGGCCGTTCAACGCA
Source organism: Planctomycetaceae bacterium (assembly GCA_002702965.1). Taxonomy (GTDB): domain Bacteria; phylum Planctomycetota; class Planctomycetia; order Pirellulales; family Pirellulaceae; genus UBA9264. The sequence goes on along the minus strand of PADE01000243.1, from coordinate 5,899 downwards.
CGATCCCCACGATGAACCGAATGCCCTGTCTACTCCGTGTCTGCTAGCTGGTCCTGCTGCTGTACGGCGTCCCCCGCCTGGGTGGCAAACGCAACACCACCGCGGCCGCCGCGTTCCAGCGACGAGGTTATTCTACTGGACGGAACCCAACCGTTCCTCGACGACGACGTGATCGATGCAATGCAGGGCGTCAGCAGGGTCTTGCACCAGTCGACCTCGCATCCACGCCTGCCCCGTTGGGGTACTTGATCAGCAGGTCCGGGAAATGACCGATGTTACCAAGCGGGGCGCCCGACGAAACGGGTCTGGGTCTAAGGCCTCAGAGAACTCAAGTAGGCCAGCAGGTGACGCAGTTCATCTGGCGTGAGCGAGCGCTCCAGCCCGTGGGGCATGATCGACACCTTGGAAGTCCGCACTTCCTTCACCTCGGAACGCTCGATGCGGACTTGTTCACGTTGTGACGTCCACAGCGTAATCGTGTCGTCTGTCTNCTGACGGATCACGCCCGAGATGACCCGGCCCGAGTTTGTCACGACCGATTTCGACTCGAAACCACGGGCGAACGATGAACTGGGAGCGAGGATTGCCTCCAGCAGGTCCCGTTGACTGCGCACCTCGCCGATGCGACGCAGGTCGGGGCCGATCCCCTGGCCCGGTTCCGGCCCCGCGCGATGGCAGGCGGAACACAAAGCGCGCTTGCCAAAGAAAATTTCCTTACCGCGGGCCGGGTCGCCGCCCACCAGGTTGAACGTGGTCCGCAATACCTGCCGGAGCGAGCTCGCGTACTCTTGGCGGAGGCGCTGGAAGAGCGGTTCGGCGGCGGTGCTGACTTCGGGCGGAGCGTTGTCGAACAACAACGTTAAGTCCTCTTGGCGGAGGCTGGCGAAGCCNGGTGATCGTTGGAGCGCCGCGAGGAGCCGTGGTGCGGTATTGGCAGATTTGTCGCGCCAGACGTCGGCGAGCGGCTTGAGTAGCAGCGGCAACTCGAGTGGGCCGGCATCCGCAACCAGGCCGATCACGCACTCCCGTTGCGCGGAAGAAAGTTGCAGATGGCCGATGGCCCGCGCCGCTTCCAAGCGGGTCTCAAACGGAGCGTCCTGGCTGCACTGCGACCGCAACAGCTCGAAAGTCGCTTGCGGGAGCGCCGCCCCGTCGCGCGACAGGATGCCTGAGGCTTGGACGCGTAATGCGACCGGCCGCGTTGTGTCCTGGATGTACTTCCAGAGCCCGTCGTCGAACTGCCCGGCGCGGCTAGCGGCGATTGCGGTCAGCGATTTTCCTGCCAGGAGGATATTCGACGACCTCAAATGCGAGAGGACTGGGAGTTGCCAAACCACCGGAAATTCACGAAACCCGCTGTCGATCATCACATCCAACAATAGCATCCGCGCCTGGGTCGGTGTGGCCGGCCTCGACAGCAACTCAGCCATCAGCTCCTGGCAGGTCGGCTGGCGCCGCAAGGCGTACACCGCATCGTAAAGTCGTTCCCGCCGGCCGACCGTGGCTTCCGGGTCGAGCAACCACTCGATGAGTAATCCAGTGACCACCTCGACCCACTCGGGGTGGCGGCCGACCACGTCGACCACCGCCTCCAGCAACCGCACGTCGTCGGTTTGCAGTAGGGGTGTGATCCATTCGCGTGTCAGCTCGGACTTCTCCATTTGATCCAGCGCAACCAAAGCCGCTCGACGCACCCGGGTGGAGGGGTTCGACAACTGCGCGCGGATCGGCTGGGGATCGTTGAGCTCAATCAGAGCGTAGATGATGGCGTGTTCGAGAATCCGGTCATCGGCATATTCAAACGCCTGCAACAGCGCCGGGGCGGCGGCGACACTGCCAATGCGGCCCAGCGCCGTAGCCGCTTCGCGCCGCACCGCCGGCTCGGGGTCACGAAACAAGCGAACCAGTTGCTCCACCGCGGCCGTGTCGCGATGGGTTGCCGCACACCTGCCGGCGACCAGACGGACAGACGGGTCGGCGTCATCGAGCGCGCTGCGGGCGGCGGCCAGCGCCGCCGCCGTGCCGATTCGTGTCAGCGTCCAAACCGCATTTCGCCGCGCCAGCACAGACTGGGTGTCGAGCAGGGTGCGCAGCGCCGCGACCGCCACGTCGCCCCGTTTGGCGAGTGTGTCGACCGCCCGATCGCGGACCGCGACCCGATCGTCTGCCAGAAACTTGAGCAGTTTGGAACTCGCCGCACTCCATGTAATGCGCAACCCTCTCGGGTCGGGCACCGCTTGCTGGTCTCGCCGACGCACGCGATAAATCGCACCCAGCACCTCCGGCTGCAAGCTGCTGGTTGGACAGCCGATCTTGAACCAGCCACCCGTGTCGATCACGAGCAGACTGCCGTCGGCATCCTCGATCACATCACAGGGGTGAAAGTCCGGATTCGTGGAGACCAGAAACGGCTCGTCGACGGCGCGAAAGGTCGAACCGTCGCGCGTCAACCGCGACCGTGTCACGCCACGGGTATTGAAATGTGAAATGAAGACGTTGCCACGGTACTCGGCTCCCAACACATCGCTGCGATAGGTGGTGAGATTCGACGGAGCGCTCATTCCAAAGCGCGTCAACGGGCGCAACAGCGGGCCGGTGAATTGAAACTCATCTCGCAGCAACGCAAGTTTTCTGGGATAGACGCCACCATAGACGGCATGGAAGGAAGCGTCGTGTCGGATGCGGTCCTGTGAATCGTAGTCAAAGAAGGTCGCCGCACCGATCATCTCACCCTCTTCGGTGAAAGTCACGGCGACAGGATTTGCCATTCCACCGCCACAGTAGGTCTCCAGATCGCTGCCGTCGAGGCGCGAGGAAAAGACGCGCGCCGCGTTGCCTTTGCTCAAGATGTGTCCGCTGTGATCGCGAATCTCGTGCCCCATGGTCCCATCGACAAAGTAGAGTCGCCCGTCCGGGCCCAGGTACGGACCGTGAATATCACCCGCATGTCCGCGGTACTTGAAGCCCGTGATGATCTCCTCTCGACGGTCGGCAATCCCGTCATCGTCGGTGTCTTCGAGCCGCCAGATACTCGGTGGGCTGGCAACATACAGCGCTCCATCGTGCCAGACGGCGCCCGATGGAAGGGTCATCTTGTCGGCAAAGATCGTGCTCTTATCAAACTTCCCGTCGCCAACGGTATCTTCCAGCATGCGTACGAAGTTGGGGAGTTTCTCTCGCAGTTGCTCAGCGTCCAGATTGAGACCAGCGCTTTCGCAAACGAACAGGCGGCCTGCGTCATCGAAGGCACCGAGCATCGGGTACTTTACCAGCGGCGGCTGAGCCGCGACCTCGACGACCAACCCAGCGGGCACTTCAATGGCAGCCAGTTGGCGGGGAATGTCGTCGGCCGCCAAGATCCCACCAGCAAAGCAACCAACCGAACAGAGGACGACGGCGCGTGACCATGGTCGTTGCAGCATGGATGTCTTCAATCTGGATATGACAGAACCAGGTATGCGATTCGTCGGTCGTCGATTGAGTCGGGCGACGCATGCGCCCCACAACCCCAAAGGTTAGACGAACCGCCCGCGAACCGCCAGTTCGCGCTCGACAGCTCGCCGCTCAGCGCACGGCCTCTCAGCTCATCCCGAAACAGCAGCGGCCGGCGTTGGCCTAGCCAGGCTCCACATGAGAGGGCCAGGGGTCCGCGAACCCCGGCGGTGCGTTGCGAGTGGTTGCGCTCAGCGGGGCGATCTCCTGGTTCTCCGTCCCCAGCTGAACCCGAGAATATTCACGACGATGTCAGCGAGCTTGTTGTCGATGCTCTCCACCGCAAACTCGAATGGCAACACCCATTCCAAACACTCCCAACCGAGGGAACAAACCAGGAACGGCACCCAGCCGATCGCCGTATACCGCCCCATCAACAACCAGATCACCAAGTGCGCAAGCGAGTAGTGATTCACCACCGCCATCGGCACACCAGCGAGTGGATCAAGTACCCCGGGAACTTCGCATCGTCGGGAGATTGCGGACCACGGAACATCGAAGCGAATCGGGGTTGACCGTCACACCGTGGTTCGTGCGACCTTTGCCACCGGTTTCCGTCATCACTCATCGGCGGCGCAGATCGACCTGGGGTCACGTGTTTGCACTGCCATAAAGTGTTTGGATCACCTGGCCGTCGTTCAAGAGATAGGGACGTCCCAGTCGATCGTGAATCTCTCTCTGTAAATCGACCCCAAGGGTCGAAAAGATCGTGGCGCCCACGTCGGACGGATGATACGACTCGGTGACGGGGTACGAAGCCGTACGATCCGAGCGGCCGATAACTTGCCCCGGCTGCACACCCGCACCGGCGAACAAACCACTAAAACAGAACACCCAGTGATCACGGCCCGTCGGCGAGTACGTGGGGGTCCCGACATTGCCGCCGATTTTCGGCGTACGACCAAACTCGCCCATCGCAATGACCAGTGTCTCCTCGAGCAGACCGGACGAATCCATATCGTCCAGCAAGGCCGCGAATGCGCGGTCAAATCGCGGCAGCAACGTCTCTTTGTGGCCCTTAAAGTTCTCGGTGTGCGTATCCCAGTAGTTGGGATGGCCCAAATTGGCCTGGACAATCGGTACCCCGGTTTCGATCAATCGCCGCGAGAGCAACAACGTCTGACCCCAAATATGATCCCCGTACCGCGCACGGACCGCCGCCGGTTCTCGCTCGAGGTCAAACGCTTGGGCCATCGTCCCACGAGAGAGAAGCGCGAACGCCCGCTGTTGGTGTTTCGAGAACTGCTGTTGCACGGCGGTCTTACCAGCGGATCGATGTTCGCGATACCGCTGTAAGAGCTGACGACGCTGGGCCAGACGCTGGGTGGAAAATCCGTCGGGCAAACGCATCGCTTGGGGATCGTACCGAGGGTTGTTCAGATCGACGTTCAATTGCCAGGGGTCAAAAAGCGGTCCTAGAAAGCCCGCGTCTTGACCCGGAAACGGCTCCAAACGATAGGGCAAACTGATACCACTGGGCAGACCGTCTGTACGGGGCCGAACGAAGTCCAATGCCGCTGCGTAGCACGGCCAATCATTGCGTGACCAGACCGTCCCCGTCCCCGGCGGACGGGCATCGGTTCCCGAGAGGACCAGCGGTGTTGCCAGTTCGTGCACCGCGTCCGCCTGCGACTTCAAACTCAGCGTGCGCACCACCGTGTATTTGTGAGTCCGTTGGGCGAGCAGAGGCAGATGCTCACAAATTCGAAAACCAGGGGTCTTCGTGGCGATCGATTGGAACTCGCCGCGGATCTCGGCGGGCGCCTCAGGCTTCATGTCAAACGTGTCGATGTGGCTGGGGCCACCCGCCAGAAACACGAACAGCACCGAGCGGGCTGGTTTCGTCGACTGCGGAGGCCGTGTTTCGGTCCCGCGCACGCGACCACATAAGGCCGCGCCTCCTCCCCACCCAATCGCTTGCAGCGCGGTTCTTCGACCGATCATCGGTTTGACTTGCATCACCAGCTTAGCGTGCGGACCGTAAACGCGAGCAGCCCCGGCGGACAATCAATCGACGAAACCGTGCCAGCCATCGAGAACCGCCCTCTCGGATCATAACCGGACTGCGTTTCCGGGTCCATCGCGACGGGCCCAGGCCCAACTGAGGATTGGCCACGGTCTCCCGTCGCGCGCGCAACGTGGGGCATTCGACCCCACCCCTGGCGAGCTGTTGACCCCCGACTCAAGGTGGGCAACGATAGCCCTTGGAACGTTCCACCGTACCGAGTTGAGACACCGCGTCTGGACGGGTGCGATCTGCTCTCCATGCAATGGGTAGGTTTCGATGCGAATCCGAACGACGGTTGCCTTCCTGCTCACGGCGAGCGCTTGGTGTGTCTCGGCATCGGCTGACGATGCGAATCGTTTAACGTCCCTCGACGAGCCGTGCGATCCGTATTACGTGGAT
>PADE01000242.1 GCA_002702965.1 Planctomycetaceae bacterium | reverse complement strand
GCCGGTGGCACCGACGAGGTACTGGCGGTGCCACTGTTTCATCATTGGACGCGCGATGCGGCGGCGACTCCACAGCCCGCCTGGGAAGGACCGCGCGAGACCCCGATCGAGGGGAAGGTGATGAAACACCGGGTCACATTTGATGACGCGCACCAGGTTGCGGTCTCCGGCAAACGTCTTTATTACGGGTCGATCGTCGACCACCACCTGTACTGCGTCGACGCCGTCGGCGGCCGTACGTTGTGGACCTTCGCGACCGAAGGTCCGATTCGGCTGGCACCCACGCTGGCAGGAGACCGGGTCTACTTCGGAAGTGACGACGGCTGTGTGTACTGCCTGGAGGCAACGACGGGAAAACTGGTCTGGCGCCATCGCGCCGGACCACGCGATGAACGGTTGCTGGCGCGCGGCGAGATGATCTCCCGCTGGCCGATCCGCACCGGCGTATTGGTCGAGGAGAACGTAGCCTATTTCGGAGCCGGGATCTTCCCGCACGAAACTGTCTACTTGATAGCGGTCGACGCGACCAGCGGTGAGCCGATCTGGAAAAACGACCGCATTAGTCAACGCGACGCCGGCCGGGACGATCTTTCGCCACAGGGTTATCTACTGGCAAACCAGGACATGCTGTTTGTGCCGTCGGGACGTACGTTACCCGCGGCGTTCGACAAGGCGACCGGGAAATACGAGTACAAACGGACATTCGGTTGGCGCAACACAGCGGGCGGTGTCGTGGGTGGCGCTCAGGCGGTACTGGCTGACGGACAGCTATTCTCGTTCGGCGCCCACCATATGCTGGCGCTCGATCAAGCCACGGGTGACGCGGGATACGCGTACCTCAACGGACGGCAACTGGTGTTGCGCAAAGAGAAGGCCTTTATTGCCAACGGCAAGGAAGTCATCGCCGTCGATCGTCAACGACACGCGGAGGCCAGCCGTCAACGGCAGGCGTTGTTCGTCGCGCGTCGCGCGGTCCGCAACGATCCTAAGAAACTCGACGAGATCAATCGTCAGATGGCTGCCCACGCAGAAACTGGTGTCCTCTGGCGGGCTGCTTTCGCCGGTGACGCGGCGCTGATTCGAACCGCCAACCTGGTGATCGCCGGCGGAAACGGGGGTGTCACGGCATGGAATCTAGAGACCGGTCAGCAAGTCTGGACCACCGAACTGGCGGGCGAGGCGCGGGGATTGGCGGTTGCCAACGGCGGTCTCTACGTCAGCACGACGACCGGAGCTATCCACTGTTTCCGTGCCGGTCGACGCGCGACAGCAACGCGAGTCGCCGCCTCTTCGTCCGACGCCCCGTACCGCGACGATGCCGATGGCCGTCGATTCGCCGACGCGGCTCATCAAATCCTCCAGCAGAGTAGCGCCGACCGTGGATTCTGCCTCGTGCTCGGAGCCGGCGACGGCCGACTGGCCTACGAGTTAGCACGTAACAGCCGGCTGCGCATCTACGCCGTCGAAGAGAATCTGCAGCAGGTTGCCATGGCCCGCGAGCGGCTGCGACGGGCTGGTCTGTACGGCCGACGCATCGTTCTCTTTCACAGCGATCTGTCGGGCACAGCGCTGGCCAACTACTTTGCCAATCTAGTCGTCTCACAACAGATGTTCCAGAGCGGTTCACTGCCTCGCAGCGCTGCCGAGTTGGGGCGTTATGTCAAGCCGTGCGGCGGAGTCGTCTGCCTGGCCGCCCCGCAGACGAAGACCGCCGAACAGCTGGCCACCACGCTGCGCGAGACCTATCTACGCGACGACGCGGAGATCTCCACAACCGGCGACTGGGCTGTGCTACGGCGCGGCAAGCTATCCGGTGTGGGGGACTGGTCGCACCAGTACGGCAATGTCGGCAATACTTCGTTCAGTCGTGACTATCGAGTCAAAGGTTCGCTGGGGGTGCTGTGGTATGGAGATCCTGGTCCCAGCCAGATGATCAATCGCCACGAGGCAGCCTCGGCGCCGCTTACGACCAACGGACGGTTCTTTGTCCAGGGAGAGGACAACGTCCGGGCCTACGATGCCTACAACGGTACTTTTCTCTGGACCTATCAGAACCCCGGTGCCATCCGAACGGGGGTCTTCAATAACAACGAAACCAGCAACCTGGCCGCCAGCGACGACGCGCTGTACGTCGTGGCGGGAGACACCTGCACCGAACTGGACGCCGCCACGGGTGCGGTGAAAGCGCGTTACCGCAGCCCTCAGGCGGACGACGGTGTGCCGCGCAGCTGGGGGTTCGTGGCGGTCCACGATGGGGTGTTGTACGGGACCAGCACGATTCGCAGTGAACTGGCGCAGGCGCTGCGGCGGCGTGGGCGGACCGTGGGGGCTAGCACCGACGCGATTTTCGCCGTCGACCTGTCGACCCAGAAACGCGCCTGGACGTACCGCGCCAAGAACATCATGCACGTCACGATCGCGATGAGCGACCAACGCATGTTCTTTGTCGAGAGTACGATCAGCCAGGAGGAACGAGAAGCCCTGCTGCGACAGGACAAATCCGAACTGCGTAAGTTGAAAGGCGAGGCGGCAAAACGCAAGGCCGAAGAACTCAAGCAGCTCGACGTCCGCCGCGCCGTCTGTCTGGACCGCAAGTCCGGCGAGCAGGTCTGGTCCCAGCCGATCGACGTGACGAATGTCAGTGGAATTAGCGCCGGTGGCGGGAACATCTGTTTGATGTACCACGACAATCTCGTGGTGATCTGCGGCGCCAACGCCAACGGACACTACTGGAATCAGTTTCTTTCCGGAAAGTTCAGCCAGCGGCGGATTCTGGTGCTCAACGCGGCCGACGGGAAAAAACGCTGGTCCAAGGACGCCAATTACATGAATCGACCGGTCATCGTGGAAGACCAGATCATCGCCGAACCGTGGTCGTTCCAGATTGCCACCGGCAAAGAGCGAACGCGCGTGCACCCGATCACCGGCGAGGAGTCCCCCTGGCAGTTCAGCCGTCCCGGCCACCACTGTGGGATCATCACCGCCACGCCTAACATGATGCTGTTTCGATCCGGCTTCATCGGTTACTACGATCTCTACTCGGACAGTGGAACACGTCATTTTGCCGGGCAGCGCCTCGGTTGCTGGGTGAATGCGATTCCCGGAAACGGGTTGGTGGTGATTCCTGAGGCGAGCGCTGGGTGTGTCTGCCTGTTTTCGATCACCTCGACGGTCGTCTTGGAGCCCCGCGAGGACCGTGACCCTGCCTGGGGTATCTACAGCGCTGCGGGCCCGTCGACGCCTGTCAAGCGTCTGGCCGTGAACCTCGGAGCACCGGGAGACCGCCGCGATTCACTCGGCACCCTGTGGCTGAGTTACCCTCGCCCGCGGACGCGCGGGCGGATGGAATATGTCTTCGATCTGAAACCGACCCTCGCCAAAGGAGGTGGCTACTATGCCGAGCATCACGAATCGGTCGAGATCAAAGAAGCGGTCACCCCGTGGGTCTTGAGCTCGGGCGCCCGGGGACTAACGCGTTTCGAATTGCCGCTGCTGGGCAAAGACGACCCGCCGTCGCGGTACACGATCAAACTCCATTTTGCCGAACTCGATCCGCATCCCGCGGGAGAGCGGGTGTTCGACATCCAACTTCAGGGCGCCGTGGTCGAGCGTGGCCTCGATATCACCGCCGAGGTAGGCCGCGGCGCGGCGCTGGTGCGTACCTTTCGCGGCATTGAAGTCAATGGCCGACTGCAAGTCGAACTGGTTCCACGAGGAACCCAGCCTCCCTTGCTGTGCGGTGTCGAAGTCATATCCGAAGACGATACCGCAGCGCCTTGACGATCGCATCCTGATCTCACTTGAACCAGGATGCGACCCCCAACGCCGTAGCCACGATCGCTCCGGCAAGCGCGCCCAATGCAATGAGTGCGGTTAACATCTGCACCCTCTCGGCGGGCGTTGTGACCGGACTTGCCAGCCACACCAAGACCCACGCCAGGGTCCCCAGCAGGGGCCCCGCGATGAGGGCCAGCAGCGCAGCGCAGCGCCGTTGCAAACCCGGCTTCCCTCCCCGCGACGCGCGCTGATACCCGCGCCACGCCCCGTACAAGAACACCGTCAGCAACGGCCCGATGGCAATCCAGGCGAAGCCGAGTCCATTTTTGCTCCGCACGAGCGGCGTTCCCCACCAGCCGCCAATCGCCAGACCCACGACGATTGCCAACAGATACCCGACATGGTTCGATCGCGCCATTTCGTACCCTGCAAGACCAGCGCGCCGAACCGCTGAGCAACTAGAACAACTCGGCGATCGGCCGACCCTCGCTAAGAATCGGGATTGGCCGACCCGCGTGATCCAGATAGGCCTCTGCGGGATCGATACCGAACCGCCGATAAATGGTCGCCAATAGGCAGTTGCTGTTCATGATCCGCTCGATCGGCTCTTCGGCCCTGGCGTTGGTCTGGCCAATCACCTGCCCCATTTTGAGGCCCCCACCAGCCAGTAGCACGCTCATCGCCCGAGACCAATGGTCCCGCCCCGGACGCCCCGAACTATCCTGGTGGCGAATCTGCGGGGTACGACCGAATTCGCCACAAAAAATAAACAGCACGCGTCGATCGAGCCCCCTTCGGTAAAGGTCATCGATCAGAGCACTAACCGATTGATCAAAACTGGGGAGTTTCTCGCGGTACGCCTGAAAGATGTCCGAATTGACCGAATGGTCATCCCAATTGCTCGTCCGACCGGTAGTCGGATTCAGTCGAAACGTCGCCTGACACTGGACAAACCGAACACCCGCCTCGACGAGTCGCCGACATGTCAACAGACTCTTACCCCAGTGGGTGTGGCCGTAGCGGGCCCGCGTAGCGATTGTCTCCCGCGCCAGGTCGAAGGCGGTTCGCATCCGCGGGCTGGCGAGCATTTCCACGGCGCGCCGCTGCAGCACGTCAATCGATCCGAGTCGCTGGCGCGCATCGAGAGATCGCGGAATCCGATCGAGTGATTCCAGTAGCTTCTGCCGTCGCCGCAGGGTCACGACGCCGTCGCCTGAAATCGCCAAGCGGTCGACCTGCCTCGGTCCCCGGAACAGCGGCACCGGGTCATAGCGGTTATTGCCACTCGAAGTCAGAGGGTTCGGTGACGGCATATAGGGTTTGTGCGAGGTCCCCAGGTACGCCGATCCACCACCGTAAAACTTTGTATTGGCGATAAACAGCGGGATGTCCCGCGCACGCGAAGCCAATTGTTTGGATACGACCGAACCGATCTCGGGGAACTCCGAGTCGGCGAGATTTGCCGCCACTGACGGATAGCCGGTGAGAAACCGGTTGGTCCCACCCGAATGTTCGACACGTTCGTGGTGCAGGCTGCGAATCAGCGTGAACTTGTCGGCCCGGGATGCCAGACGGGGGAGCAGCTCGCTAATCTGGAGCCCGATGACGTTCGTGGAAATCGGCCGAAAGGGACCTCGGTACTCTCTCGGCGCCTGCGGCTTCAGGTCGAACAAATCGAGGTGGCTCGGGCCACCGTTCGCCCAGAACAAGATCACCGAAAAGTCTTCGTCTCGTCGATCCAAGGCGCCATGCAACTGCCAATCACGGGGGTGCATACCACTACACAGGGCGCCCAAATTCAAGCCACCGAGCTGCAGCCAGTGGCGCCGATCGATCGGGCCGCGACAGGAACCAGAAGTGCGTTGGGACATGGATCCAACACGAGTACCAGGATCGGGAACCGCCAACAACGGTGACGGCGAATGGCCGGGATGCCAGTTTAAATTGTACTCGCGCGGCGGGACGCCGGGCAAACCCAGCCGGCGTCCGCTGCTGTCGATGATTCGAACGACAAACGCACCAAAACATTCGCCCGCGGCGATCGATCCCGGCAACCGCAGCCGCGGGACACCAGGGGTGACCGATCCGACACTACTTCCGCCAACCGCGGTGGTCGGGAAGACGACCGGTTGCGGTGGCGTTCGGCCAGGCGCAGGGAGTAGAATGCCGCTGGTGTAGTACCTTCGTCCGCGCAACTATCTTGCGCACCGCAACGGGAGATTCCCCATGCATCTCAAGTTATCGATCGCAGGCCTCGTAGCGCTGGCGGCTGCTCTTTTTGCATCCCATTCGCACCTCACCGCCCAACGACGCTCGTTTCGTCGACCCAGCGGTCTCTACGTGCGTTCAAGCGGATTGGGAAATCAGGCCCTCATGTCGCGTATCGCTCGCCTGGAACGGCGGGTTGCCGACCTGGAACGTCTGCTCGACCGCGAGGTGATCCCCGCCCCTCCGCTAACGCCAGATCTCCCGGACGCCCTGCGGCGATTGACGGCCGCGAAAAATCGGCTTGCGTTTAGCGAGCGATCATTCCGCAAAGGATTTATCAGTGAGGCCGAATTCGAGTCCAGCCAATTCGAGTTCCAACGGGCACAGAAACGGGTTGCCATGGCCCGCGCAGCGGACCGACCGGACGAGTTGGAGCGTCTCAGTCACGAAATCGAGGTACTCGAAGCGGAGGAAGATCTCGGGCTGGCGCGGCGGCGGTTGAAATACGCCAAGCACATCGAATCCCAGGGGTTCCCCGACCAGGCCGCAGTGCAAATCCACCAACAACTGGTGGAAGAAGCGGAAGCGCGTCTCAAGGCGTTGGGCGCTCCGCTGGCCCCCGTCACCCCTGAACCCGATCCGGTCCCTGCCCCTCCGGATCCCGATCCGACTTCCGCCCCTCCGGAACCCGATCCGGCCCCCGAGCGTTCGCCGCCGTGCGACCGGTAATCCATGTGCCGCGTCGAACCGTCGCAACCAGCCTCCCCGACTCTTGCCCGCGAAAGTGTCCGTACCATGTCAACTCCCCGATTCGTGCGACGTTCCGCGGCGATCGCGATGTGTGCCCTGTGGTTTACCTGTACTGCTCTCGCACTGGTGGCTGACGAGGCGCCGCAGGCAGCTGACAAGCCCGAGGCGGCACCCGCACCTCCCAAGCGAAATACGCATCTGCTTTCACTACGCGGTTCATACGCCGACCTGCCGCAATCGATGGGCCTGGACCTGGCCTCGCTGCTGCAGGGGCCGGTCAACCAAAAGCCCTTCTACCGGCTTTGTGAGCACCTCGACCAGCTGGCCACGGACAAACGTCAACACTATCTCGTTCTGGATCTCTCCGATCAGTCGCTCGGGATGAACATGGCCCAACTCGACGAATTCACCCGCCGGATTCAGCGCTTCAAGGCAACGGGAAAGAAGACGATCGCCTGGCTGGAAGAGGCGTCAACCGTCACCTTGGCGATCGCCGTCTGCTGCGACGAGGTGGTGATGGCGGATTTCGGTGGGCTCGATATGCCGTCACTGGCAATGCAGACGATCTACTACAAAGATGCCATGGATCTTCTTGGAGTCCAGGCGTCGGTGGTCCGCGCAGGGGATTTCAAAGGCGCCGTCGAACCGTATACACAACCGGTGATGAGCGGCCATTTGCGCACGCACTACCTGCAGATGCTGGCGCGGATCAATGATGGGTTGGTTGCCAAGATCGCGGCCGGGCGTGGCTTGGAAAAGCAGACCGTCCGCAAACTCCAAACACAACGAACGCTGTTACCGACAGAGGCTCTAGCCGCCGGCCTGGTCGACCGCCTGGCCCCCTACGGGAGTCTCAAGAAGACCCTCTCTGAAAACATTCCGGGCGACGTGGTCTGGTCAACTCCGGCGCAGAAACCCCAACGATCGGTTTCCATCTTCGATCTCTTGAGCAGCCTGATGTCAGGTCCCAAGACGGCCGCCAACGCGCGCGGGGCGGTGATCGCAGTGTTACATTTGAGCGGGAATATCGTGTCCGGAAGAAGCGCCAGCGCCGGCGCNATCGTCTCCGGGCCCACGGCGCAGACCATTCAATCGCTCATCGACGATGACGCGGTGAAGGCGGTGGTCGTGCGAATCAACTCACCGGGTGGCAGCGCCACTGCCAGCGAAGTCATCCGCAGCGCACTGGAGAAGTTAGCCCAAGCAAAACCGACGGTAATTTCGATGGGCGATACGGCCGCGTCGGGAGGGTACTGGATCAGTTGCATCGGCGTCCCGGTTTACGCCGAGACCGGTACGATCACCGGTTCGATCGGTGTATTCTCGATGAAACTCAGCGCCGGCGCGCTGCTGCGCCGCGTCGGAGTACGGATCGAGTCACTTACCCTCGACGAATCAGCTGGACTGTTTGCGCTAGACCGCGTCTGGTCCGACGCCGACAAAGGGGCCCTTGGGAAGATGATCGACGACGTCTACGGACGATTCTTGACGCTGGTTTCGAAGGCTCGAAATCTCCCCGAAGAGAAAGTCCGCGAGTTGGCGGGGGGCCGTGTTTGGTCCGGCAGCCAGGCACGCGAGCTGGGTCTGATCGACCACTTGGGAGGCGTCGACACCTGCCTTGAATTCCTCGCTGAAAAAGCCAAGCTCGACAAGTACACGATCATCCATCGCCCGCTCGCCAGCACCGGAATCAACCTGATGGAACTGCTCGGCGGCAGCGGCGAAGACGAAATCTCCAGCCGGCTGGGCGTGGGTCAGCTGCGGGCGCTGGCCGTGCGCGGTCTGCATCTGAACCGGTTGCGGCTACTGCTCAAAGACGCCCAGCAGAAAGGCGCCGGCCCCCCCACGATCTGGGCGCTGCACCCGGCAGAAATCACGATCCGCTGATTCCCCAAGTGGCGCCGTGAGACACGACGAGGCTTGCATCGAGTGCTGCGTTATTCCCGTTCGGCAGACCTCCAAGAGCCGCCGCGCCCGACCCGCTGGCACGCACAACCGGGGCTGTGAGGGGGACGCTGACTGAGACCCTGCCCTTCACGCTGCCAGTAAAAGGCACCGCGGGGTGCGGGTTCACCCCAGGCGTTCATCCGTCGGGCGTCGAACACCCGCCCATTGGCAATCACCAAGTCGATCCGCTCTGAGTGCCGGATGTCTCGGGTCGGATCGCACTCCGCTTCAATGACCAACAGATCCGCCAACTTACCTTCCTCGAGCGACCCCAGATCGCGATCGAGACCCAGGTAGCGCGCACCGTTGAGCGTTCCACAACGGAGCTCTTGTCGGGGCGTCATGCCACCCTGCACAAAACTCCACATTTCCCAATGCGTGCAGATCCCGTTGAGTTGTCCATGGCCACCCGCCTGGACCAGTCCTCCTTCCGCGACCACCCGCTGCGCAATCTCTGCCACGCGAATGTGGTTGTAGTCCTCGCGCGGAGCCTTGCCGCGCCGCCGTGACCGCGGAACCAGCACGTGGGGAGGAATGAAAGATTGCAACCGCGGATGCAGCCAGAGATCGTCGACCTCGTACCAGTACTGCTCACCCGACAATCCACCGTAAGCGACACTCAACGTCGGCGTGTAACCCACTCCCGTATTACGCCACAAATCAAACACATCGTCGTAAGCGGTCTGGACCGGGAGCGTGTGCTCGATTCCCGTGTGGCCGTCCACGATCATCGTCAAGTTGTGCATCAGCGTGGAACCGCCCTCGGGGACCACCATCATCCCCAGCCGGCGCGCAGCGGCAATCACTTGTTGGCGCTGATCCCGGCGTGGCTGGTTGTAACTCTTCACCGAAAACGCACCGATCGCCTGCATCCGACTTAGATGAAACAACGCGTCCTCGAGACTGTCGATCTCCGCTCGGCTGGCCCCCGCAGCACCGTACAGAATCGTACCCGTCGAAAACGTCCGCGGCGCCACAATCACGCCCGCCTTGGCCATTTCGCTGGCGGCGAAAATGCTATGGGTATCGTTGGAGGGATCGTGAATCGTGGTGACCCCAAAGGCCAGGCGAGCGTAGTCGATCCAGTTTTTCTGTGGGGTGATGCCCCCCGTCGCCTGCGCACCGTGCGCGTGGGTGTCGATCAGCCCTGGCAACACCGTCCGTCCGTTCAGTTCAACCCTCCGGGCCCCCTGGGGAACCGCCACCTCACCACGCGGACCGACCGCGACAATCCGGTTCCCTTCAATCACCAGAGATCCGTCCTCGATTTCCCCCCTGGGTCCCATCGTCAAGATCCGACCACCGACCAGAGCAAGCGTACCCTGTGGTCGCGTGTGGGGTGCCCGAAACCCTATCTCTCGCGGAGCGTGCGGCTCGGGTGGAAGCTCTCCGGAACCTAGTTCGAGCCCTCGAGTGTACAGTCGTGGTCCGAGGGCCCAGTGCAACCGCTGGCTGTCACCCGAAAAGTGGACCCAATCCCCGGCCTGTTCACTGGCTCGGACAATCGGGATCCCGCGTCCGCCCGGCCCCACCGTAAGCGGGCTCCCGCCATCGACAAACGGGGCCACATAGACACGAAATCGCTCGATAAACGCGATCCTCTCCCGGTCTGGCGAAATCCGAAAATCGGTTGCCCATAGGCTCGTATAGTGGACCCGAACCTCGTTTCCCGAGAGGTCCATCGAGCAGCACTGCAGATGGTCAGCATCCTTGTTCGACTGTCGCCTCAGAAAAAACACGCGGTTTGCATCGCTCGCAAACTGCGGCCGAAAACCCGACCGTGAGATTCGTTCGGCGGTTCCACCCACCGTAGCGACACGGCAGATGCCCGGATCGCGAGACCAGAGTGGGGAGGTCAGGTGCCCGCCTCCACGACGCTCAAAGACAATCGTCTTCCCGTCGGGAGAGAAAACGGGATTTCGGTAGTGCCCGGGACGTTGGGTGACCACGCGTCCTGCAACCTGCCCTGGCTGCGCCACCGCCACCCGCACAGCTCCCAATTGATCGTCGTTCCAGGAGGTGTAAACGATCTGCTTTCCGTCTCGCGAGAAACGTGGAAACAGCTCGAAATGCTCGGTTTGCGTTGTCAGCCGCCGCGGCTGACCCTCCGGCAGCGAACGAAGGTAGATATGGCCTAGCGCCTGATAGACGACCTGGTCGCCCACTGGAGAGACCTGTACCCAGCGCAGCATGCGCACGTCAAACTGCTGCGGTGCAACCTCCACCGGCACGCGCAAGCTGCGGGTGATCTGACGTCGGTCTCGGATGTGAAAGGGAATCACCTGAGCCACCCCCTCGGCGGTGTCCACGCGGCGGATTTTCCCCTTGGACCAGATCACGATCGAACGACCGTCGGGCATCCAGGCGAATCCAGGGTAGACACCGTGAATCGCCCAGGTCTCTTGCATGTCTCGCTCCAAACCGTCGTAAACCAGCCGCACCGCGCCCGACGCGAGATCGAACAAATGGAGTCCCGTCTTGGCGCCAATGCGCCGCACAAAGGCGAGCTGCCGNCCGTCGGGAGAGGGTGTCGGGCGACAGGCGCCTCCGGCACCGGTGACNAACAACTCGGTTGTCCCGCGCACCAGATCGAGTCGCTGGATCGCGTAGATCTGCTGGTTGGAATCCTTGTTGTATTGGAAGGTGGCTCCGGGACTCACGTCCTGGGAGTAGTAGAGGTACTTTCCGTCGGGCGAGAACGCCGGCTCGTTGACGTCCTTTTGGTCATCGGGGCGCGTCGTCAAACGCACACCGCCCGTCGCATTCGCCCGGAGTGCGTCACGGTGGTAAAGCCAAATCTCGCCGGCGCCGAGTGATCGCCGACTGGTGAAGTGCTTGCGCGCCGCCAGATAGTTGCCATCGGGCGACCAGGTCGGTCCGTTGAGGAGCCGAAACGTCTCATTGGTGACCTGCTGCAGGCCGGTCCCGTCCACCCCAAGACACCAAATGTTGTCTCCACCGCGACCGCTTTTTCCTTTCCGATCGCTGGTAAACGCAACGGTCCTACCGTCGGGACTGAAACGCGGCTGCATGTCCCAGGAGACACCGGATGTCAACACTCGGGGGAAGCTGCCACCGCCTCCGTCGGCACCTGAGATAGGCATTAGGTAGAGATCTCCCAACAGATCAAACACGATCTGTTGGCCGTCGGGACTCACATCCAGATGGATCCAGGTTCCCTCGGTGACGTCGATGGTCTGGCTCCACTGCGGTCCTGGGGGACGGTCGACATCCCACTCGGGCGATTTGGCCGACGCAGGGAAATCGACGGCCGACGCAACCAGGCATAGCGTGAGCATCNGNGCNACACAANTCGGTGAGCGAGATGCGCGTTGATTGTGGCATTTCATAAGGCGTTCGAGGTCCTTTCAAGCGTCACGAGGCGGTGCCCAACCCGGTCAATTCTCGCTCCGGCACGATACAAAGTCCAACCCGATCGGTGAGCGCAGCACAACGGCCAACCCACCAGCTCTGTCGGCTAGTCGATAAGCGGCGCTGCGCGCTGGACGAGTTGCAATGCAACACCCCATGGGTCCCGCAACATCGCCAAGCGATCCCCCGCCGGAGTCTGTTGGATCCCACCGACTTGGGTGGCGCCGGCATCCGTGAGTCGCTGTGCATCGGCTTCGATGTCTGCGGAAACCAGGGCCAGGTGGAGTACCAGTGGGTCGGTCGCCGCATAATCGGGNACCGCCACTTCNGGATTCCCATAAATCTCGATCATCACGCTACCGCTGTCATCGGTGAGAAAGTGTACCCAGGGAGATTCCATCACGCGCCGCTTGATCGTGAANCCGAGGTGCTCGACGTACCAACGTCCCATCGCCAACGGATCGGGAACGTTCAACGCGACGTGTTCAATTTTCATNTGCGATTTCCTGTAANAATGGTGNGTCGTCGGTTTCCTTGTCGCCGTTGGAGACGCGTCCGTNCACGGTCGCGGCTCATACAAGTTGCAGCGAGACGCATCGCGGATGCCAGTGGTGCCACAAACACCGCGCCACCAAGCCGATCGCGAAACACCCACCCGCCAGAGGTGACAATGGAAACCTGTCCACAATATCGCCTTTCGTCATCTGCCGGGCCACACCCAAAGACGCCAGCGCCCCTCGTCCGTCAGCAACGATCTACACTCGGATCCGGTCGCCGAGTCAGATCACCGCCGCCGTTACCAGCAACGACAACGAACGCAGCAACAATGCGATCCCAAACAGTATCGCCTTGTCCATCATCGAGAAGAATCAGGGACATCATCCAAATATGTCGGATCCAAATATGTCGGATCCAAATATGTCGGATCCAAATATGTCGGATCCAAATATGTCGGCAAACGCCACCCGCTGACCGCGCAGCAGATGGCCCATGACCCGCGCCGTTGCAGTCTCCTGGAGGCGCCTCGCCGAGCCCGCGCAGACGGTCGTCCCAAACGCCACCGCAAAAGACCATTCTTGCGGCGTCAACCTGCTCTCATCCATCTACCGGCAACGGCCGCCGCGGTGTCAGCAGGATCTGAACGACAAGCAGCACGACACGCACCCCAACCCTGATACCACCTTCCCCTTTCACGCCGTGCGGGCAAAGCGGAGACCTTTGCCATCTCGACCGGGCGATGGCCGACGTCACCGGCGATCCCTCGCCCCCCGATCGGTCAACGGGCTGCCAACGGGCCACGTACACGAGCAACCTCGGAGAGTTCCACCGGTGGCCGGCATCTCGGATTCGAAACCCGTAGGCAGCGACCTGGCTCCCTCGCGCACCACCGAGATGGACTCTCGGCCACGCTGGATCGGGCCCTTGTTTCCGAAACGGTTTCCGAAACCCATTTCGGGGCCTGGCGGCTACCGCCCGACGCAAGAGTTCGACCCGACACACCTCCGGCCGTGCGATAACCCCACTAATTAGGGGCATCCGGCACAGTCAACGATGGCCCGCAAGACGGGACTCCAAGCTCCACGCCAGCAATCGGTGCGGAAGCAGCAACGGTTTAACCCCGTGGAGCAGATCCCCGCTACTTACTCATTTTCCCAAGTTGATTACTTTTACCAATATTGCTCATTTTTTCCATATTTCGAAGTCGCTAGTTTAGTTACAATAGGTGCCTTAGAGAATTTACATATATTAATACCGTGTTTGGGCCACCGGGAATGTCGGAATCTACCTCCGTTGCATTTCGTAACTTGCTGACTTCGGATCCGGAAATGCAGGACATTCTGCGCTCCGGCCTTTCGGACGGCACGTTGAAACTGATGGCGATGTCCGCTGAATTCGGATTCGAATTCGTGGCCTGGATTTCCCAGGAAGAGGCCCGCAAGCGAGAACAGCCTGACCGGGTCGCGCAGCGACCTATCAATGTCCAACATCGTCGCCGGCGCCGATCACGGTCCGATTCAGCCGACGACACCAATGGAACCAACGGAGAGACGAACGGCCACAAGCGAAAGAGCAACGGTCGTCGCAGACGCAGCGGCGAAGCCAGAGAGACCAACGGCGAAGCCAGAGAGACCAACGGCGAAGCCAGAGAGA
>PADE01000241.1 GCA_002702965.1 Planctomycetaceae bacterium | reverse complement strand
GCCTTACTGTGACCGCTCGGTCGGCGCGGAGTCAAGCGCAGTTTCCGGGCGCAGCGTAACGAAGGCCGTCGGGGGCTGGCTGCGACCGCCCGATCGGCGGTGGGGCGGTGCGCGATGGGCCGGACTGCGACCTGCGGGACAGTGCCGAGCGGGACAGTGCCGAGCGGGACAGTGCCGAGCGAAGGAACGAGTCTCTTGCCGGGGGTGGTATCTGTAGGCGTCCCGTCCACTACGAAGCGACGGGCGGGTTGCCGGGTCCCTCGGAGGCCCCGCGCGCCTGGGAAAAACCGGGGTGCGGCAGGTCGTCCAGAGGGATCCGCAGTTCATCTTCCGGGTCGTACACCCCCGAGGTGACGTAGATGATGTGCAGCGGCCCGGCGACACATTCGTAACCATGCATCACGCCGGGCGGAAAGAAGTACGCGAGGGGCTGCTCCCCATCTCCGACTAAAAATTCCATGGGAGTGTTGTGCGTCGGCGAGACCTCGCGGTGATCGTACAGGCCGACCCGGATCCGCCCTGTCACGACGTAGTTCCATTGGGATTGGTAGACATGTCCATGCCATCCTTTGACCACTCCCTGTTCGACGAGGGAGTGACTCAGCTGACCGACCGAGAGCTCGCTATCACTCTCCGAAAAGCGGAAAATCTCTCGGAAGAAACCCCGCTGGTCACGATGGGTGATCAAGGGGGCGAGTTTGACGCCGTCGATCATGGATCCACCTTTTCGTCCGAATCCGCGCGGTCGCAAAACAGCGGCCGGGTGGTCCATTATATCTCGCGCTCGGCGAGACCGTAGCGACCGTGTGCCCCGTCGGTTGGCCGGCGGGGCGGCGTTCGGTTGGGGACTAGGGCGCCTCGTTCGCCTCTGTGTTCTGACCGACCGTGGCCAGCGCCTGGTCGACCTTCTCAACGCTCGTGAATCCCGATTTCTGTAAGAGGCGGTGCGTGGTTGCGATGAAGTCGAGGCACATCCGCGCGGTTTTCAGTTCGCGAGCTGACCCATTGGCGCTCAACTCACGGCAGCGGTTCTCGATTTGCACCAACTGGGGGAGATCGCGGACGAGTACCACCCGTAGCGCCTTGAGCTGACGCTCGAGACGCTCGTAGGTAATCCGGCGGTCAGAGGCGTTGTAGTCCTTGGCGGCGGCGATCGCGCCTGCGACCGAGGTGTTCGCAAGCGGTTTCCCATCGTAGCCGACCATTTCGCCTGCCAGTCGGGTCAACATGTTGGAGGTGTTTTGGGACCAGGTCCCGCGCACCGCGAATGCGCGTAGAAAAATCACGTCCTCGACGAGTTGCTCCGAACCGGCGGGACCGCAGTACCGATTGCGCATTCGGATCTTAAAGTCGTCGAGTGTTTGCGCCGGTTCCCAGGCAAATTCGCGGTACGCATAACTGGTGAGCTCGTAGGGCAACTTGTCGGTCGGGTAGGGGATCGTCAGACCGTGGTAGTCGACGCCGAAACAGGGCTCAAATGCAGGGCATGAGCCGAGGAACCCGCGCTGCGCCGCTTTGAAGGCGTCGCTGCGAATGGTGTCCAGCGAGGCAGCGTACGGTTTGTTCCACCAGATGTTATGACGCGAAAAAAAGGCGGCTGGCAAATAGTCGCCACGCGGTCCGGGGAGTTCCCACGCGCCCCACACCACGATCCAGTGCAAACGCGGATCTTCGATCTCCGCCATCCGCGCGAAATAGGCGGGATCTTCACTGTGCATCTTGCCCGGCTTGTAGAGCTCGACGAGCCACGCCACCTGGGCTTTGGGACGCTTGGCCCACAGCGCCTTGCAAAAGTCCTTCAGGAAGGTCATCTCCGACTGACCGTATTGCTTGGACCCATGTTTATCGACCGGACGCTGGCAGACTTCGCAGCGGCATTCGCCATGTTCATCGCGCGGCTCGAACCAGATACCGTCGGCCTCGTGGATCACATCCAACATTTCCAGCGAGAACTTGAGTTGAATCTGTTGGGCCGTGGCGTGCGAGGGACACATGCCCGTCGCTTTGACCGCCTTGGTCTCGGGGTGTTCCTTGATCAGCGCGGCGGCGCCGCCCCAGCTGAAAGCGCCCCCACCAATCAAGAATTCCATTCCGAGTTGGTGCGCGTAGCGGGCCAGTTCGTTGACATCGTCATTGGTCATCGCGATCCGCTCGACACCGCCATCGATGTTGCGGCGGTCGGGGAAATCACGGGGCTTGTAGAGACTCTGCCACCAGAAATAGATGCGGTTGTGGCTCTCGCGCGCCAACCCGTCTAGCACGACTTTCCAGTCATCGACGCCAAACTCAGGTCCGCGTCCAGAGAGGTTGAGGAGATAGGGTGCCCGTTCTCTCATCGCCGGCGCCCGGCTGACGCTCGTCGATCGGACGACAACCGATCCGGAACCGGCGGCGTCGGGCAGAACCAACTGCTCACTGGCGAAGACCGCGCCGTAGTAGACGGCCCGCGCGGTGACGCCCCCCACGATCAGGTACTTGGTTTGTTCGTGTACGAGCGTTTGGACCACGTGTCCATCGGGTCCGAGCAGTGGCAGATCGCCCAGTCCGCCCGAGGGTCCGGTGGAGAATTGGCCGATCAGCGGGACCGACTGGGGCGTACCCAGGAGCACGATCGTTTGGTCTCCCGTTACCGCTGGCGACAGTTTCGAGAGACTCAACGTGGGCACGTCTGCCCCTCCGTCACGGCTGATCGTACGAGCGATTTCGGCGGCCGCTCGTCGCTCCATCAGGGAGGGCTGGTCAGCAGTCACGACGATGCATCGGGCGGTTCCGTCGGAGGCCAAAACGGCGAAGGGCTGCTCATCGCTGCGCCCGGTACGGGCGAGGCAGGCAGTGGTGAGCACGACGATCAGCAACGCGTGTGATTTCGGCATGAGGAGTTCTCCCCTCGGGTGTTTCGGTAGTTGCCACAGGGTGGCACGGGCGCAACCTGCGGTAGGCGAATATCGCGCGATGACGGATATCTGGTCACACCATTTTGCCGTAGCGCGACGCAGAAGCCAACTAGCCGGACAACATCGCCATACGGTCGGCGGTTGCAACACCGGGATCATGGGAATGCGCTCGGCCTTACTCGATCCAGAAAGAGTACAGTTTGGCCAGGCGTCCCCGGAATCGGATTCGAACAGTCTGTCCGACGAGTTCAGCGAGCGCATGGCCGGGCCAGCTTACCTCGGCGCGGAGAAAGTCGCCGTGCAGGTTGTGTGAGGACTCGAATCCCGGGATCGGTTTCCCATCGACGTTCTGGAGTGTCACTCGGACATCACCCGTAAAAGCATTGGTGTTGAGAATCAGGCGGGGCGTCTCATCACCCCCGGTAGCGGGGGGAATGCGGAGCGGCCGGGTAACGACCTCACCTCCACCAAACATCAGGTCGAGTGACACCCAGCCGTCACGGCGCAGCGTGGCGACACCGATTCCACCGCGGTAATACTTTTTTGATTCTTCCCAGTCTCGCTGGGGATGCCCATGGTGGTCGCCCTGGAATGCCGAGTAGTAAATCAGGATGCGGTCATCAAGTACGACGGGATGGCTGGCGGTGAAAATGATTCCGCTGTCCCAGGCGCCTGCGGGCCCGTTGGGTAAGATGCGCTCGCGTCCGGCGGTTCGGCTCCAGTGGATGCCATCCCGGCTGTGAATGAGCTGTACGTCGATGCGCTGGTTGGTCCCCTGGTAGAACATCCAGGGAGTTCCGATGTAGTACCCTTCGTAAAGGCAAAATCCAGCGCCGTAGACTTGAGTTCCCGGTGGGTCCGAGGTGTCCGCCGCAAACACAAGTTGTGGCTGGGACCACGTGAGGAAGTCGTCGCTCGTGCTGCGTGAGATGCGTCGTCCGACGCCGAGTCGACTGTAGAGGACGTACTTCTTCAACGCAGCGTCGTACAGAACACATTGTCCGGTGTCACTCCCGTGGGGAATCACGGGATTTTCACGGTAATTGGTCCAGTGCAGGCCATCTGCCGAGAAGGAGACCCACATTCCGTCGGGGCGCGGATCGCGATCGAGAATTTGTCGACCGGTCGGTGCGGTCGTCGGTTCGACACGATGTTCCCAGAATACCGCTTTGTATCTTCGGCTGGGGTCGGGATCGTTCGGCTGGTGGACGATCGAGACCCCTTCGCTGTTGTCGCGTCCGATGTTGACCAGACCGTTGTTTCTGGAACCGTTGAACGGCACGATTCCAAGGTTCGGTTTCGTCCAGCGGTAGCCGTCCTGTGACTCCGCGTAGCCGACCAGGGTGGTGTGCCCGATCCGTTTGAAACCACCCACGATCGGTTCCGGATCAGGGCTGAGCACATGGCTGGGGATCGCAAGGTACCACATCCGGAATAGGTCACGCGGTGCATCGTACTGGACCGTTCCGTAGACCTGGGGACGGTAGGCATCCCACGGTTTGTCCCCGACAACGATGGGATTGGCCGGGTGTTTCAGGGCGCGATGAACCACGCGTTGTACACCCTGCATCTTCTCGACGGCGCGATCATCGATGAACAACGTCCGGCGGACGGCCGGGGGCTGCTTCACTCGGACGGAAACCTGGTCGTGGAACGTGCGGCCCTCCGGGTCCGTAACGGTAGCGCGGGCGACGTAGTGCCCTGCCTTGTCGTATTTGTGCGAAACGGTCCACTCGCCGGTTTCTGATTGGCCGTCGCCAAATGCCCAATGAATGCGGTATCCCGTTCGCTTGCCGCCCGCTTCAAGAACGGTCACGTTTCGAAAGCGACTGTCGGCGGTAGGGCGATCGACGTCGTGGTCGTTCATCAACACCAGGTATTGAAAGGGTCCCTGGTAATAGTGTCCCACCGGAATTCGATAATGCACCCACCCGTCACGGTTCGTACCGGGTTGATAGTTCCGGTAGACGTTATTGGCGACCCCCCAGCCTTCGGTCCCGTACAGCACGAACATGCGTCGGGCGGTGGCCTCGTCCAGTTGCTCGTCCTGATCGAACCCGATGGCATGAACCTCGCCCTGGTGTGTGCACTGGAAGTCAAACGACAGGATGGTCTGCGGCGTAACCCGGTAATCGAGAACGAGCATCTTTGCCGCGTTGCCTATCATGTGGATTGTTTTGCCATCATCTTCGACGGTCGTCACGTTGGTCTCGTCCCCGTACCACGACCGCAAGTCGCGCTGGCGAAAATCAAGCGCAGCGCCTGAGACCGTGGCCTGCAGCCTCACGTCGTGCGGCGGTATGCCGTACGCCCGATCGAGCGATACATTGACGGCAGACGGGTTCGTTTGCGGCGGGGTGTCGGCGGGCGCTGGGCGGGCGGTCAAGGCGACGAAGAAACAAACGCAGACGAGCGGCCGTTGATAGACATTCGTTGGATCACGGTGCGTCATCGTTTTGGCTCATAGGTGGTTGGTAGAGGGTGTCACAGGTTGGCGGAGCGAGGATCAATGTTATGGGATGGCATCGATGGCTGGCTTGCGCAGCAGCGGTCGATCGTGATCCCATTCGATGCGAGAAACGAACAGGCCTTCACAGAGTCCGGCCTCGTCGCGATCTTCCCCACGAAAACTGGGCTGGTTCGCGGCGCGGAAGCGGCGTCGGTGTTCCGCCTTGTAACTGGATGTCATCCACCAGCCACCGTCGTGGGCGAACACTTTTGCGACGTGAAACGGACCCATATCATAGACCCCGCCGATGGTCGTCGATTGGATTCCTTGGGGGCGCATGAATCCCTCGGGGCCGTTGCTGATGGCGTGCCACCAGGCATCCCCGGATGCGACCATCAAGTGCCAGATTCCTTCGCGGACAAAGACCGTGGGTGATTCACAGCCCTGGGTTCCGCGGTACTGGTTGGGAAAGGCGAGTTGGACGCCGTGGTCGTCGAACGACCTGAAGTTGCGGGTGCTGATCAGCGCCACGGTCGAGGTCCCGTCAGCGAGGTTCAGATTGTAGTAGATGTACCAGCGACCGTTCTGTGCGACGACGCAGGGCGCCTTGCAGACACTCGTGCCTCCGGCCCAGTCCGGCGGTCCCCAAATCGGGTTGGAGGGATCGGGCCACCAGGTGAACAGGTCCTCGGACCATTCGATGCAAAGGCGTTGGCCAGCCCGACCCATGGCGCAGTGCAGGTTGGCCCAACGGTCCTTCACGGGGAAGACACAGCTGTTGGTATGAGCCAGGGTTCCCCATTCACCATAGGGTTCGCTGAGCACGTATCCGACTTCAGTTAACTCGGTCAGCCGGGGTCCCGCCAGATGCCGGTCGGCGATCGTATAGGGGTGCTGCTCTGCGGTCTGCCACGCGCCGGCCCGCACAGCGGCGACCAGCGGGTGGTGGTGCCGCAACGGATTGCTGAGCACAAACAGGTGCCACGTATGGTCGACCCGTAGGAGGCAGTGGTCATGCGCCACACAGCCAGGTGGAGGGACCCAGAATCGCGTCATCACCTGGTCGAACTGGAACGGTTGGCTGGCGTACACGGCCCGGTGAAAGTCGGCCTGTCTGCCGGTGAATTGACGGTCGGAAATCAGTGGCGTGAGTGAGTGATTCACGGGCGGGTCCTGCGATGCACTCGCCTGGAGGCGGGTACGCCTGCACTGCACATGCAACGCAAAAGACATACAACGCAAAAGGGGGACGGCCGAGCGATATTCTAGGCAGCCTGGAGCCGCTGTCCATCGTCGCCCAGTTCGCGGTGGCTTGAGTTCCAGCGCCATTCAGGCTACACAGGAACCCCCCGCGTTAGCGGGCCGTGGACGAGAGACAANCCCCNGCCGGGAAGCGGGACGGCGTGAGCGGTTTGGGTTTGTCTCCCCTGGCAACTGGGATTCATCATGAAATGGCACATCGCGCGGCGTGTGAGTCTGTTGATTACTCTGCTACTGGCGGCGACCGGGCGGACCGCCGATCGCCCGGTCGAGGGAGCCCTGGGGCCCCATCTGGGTGAGCCGCAACTCGAAATACAGCAGCTCTTCAAGTCCGAACGGTTCCCCAACATCGTGGTCACGATGGAGGGGACCGTGCTGGCGACGTGGGGCACGAGTAGTGTCCGCGCGCGTCGCAGTGAAGATGGAGGACAAACCTGGGGTCGTGTAATCACGATCGCCAAACCTGGATTTCAGGGTGGGGGAACCACGGTGGACGAGGGTAGCGGGGAGATCCTGGCGTTTGTCGAAGAGCGCCACCCGCCGGCGCCGCTGGCGGTCTACCGCAGCCGGGATGACGGTCGCAGCTGGCAGGCGGAGTCGGCCACGGTCGATCCGGACAGCAAGGGAAACCGGCCCTCGATGCACATGAATGAACACGGAATTACGCTCCGTCACGGCCGACACAAGGGACGCCTGTTGAGGCCTTCACGTTATTACGCGGGGCGCAACGAACGCAGCAAATGGCCCCAGCATTACACCAACGCCATCTACAGCGATGACGGTGGAAAGAGCTGGCACACCAGCGACCCGTTTCCGGCCAACGGAACGGGGGAGGCGACCGTGGCCGAGCTGTCCGATGGCCGGATCTATTACAACTCGCGGCGGCATTGGGCACCCGAGGGAGAGAGCCCGTTGCGCCGTTGGACCGCCTGGAGCGATGATGGCGGGGCGAGCTGGCAGGGGTTGGCCTTCTGCCCGGCGCTGCCGGACGGACCACAGAACTCGAATTACGGGTGCATGGGGGGACTGGTCCGGTTGCCGATCGCGGGTCGGGACATCCTGGTTTACAGCAATTGTGACAGCGCGCAGGGACGCGATCACGGCACCGTCTGGGGCAGCTTCGACGGGGGCCGGACCTGGCCCGTCAAACGCCTGGTGCACGCAGGGCGCAGTGCCTATTCGTCGCTGACGGCCGGTCGCCCCGGGACCCCCAGCCAGGGATCGATCTATCTGCATTTCGAGGGGGGGCCACAGGGCGGTTCGGCGGTGGCCCGATTCAATCTGTCCTGGCTGCTGGGGGGAGAGGCGACCGGCGACGGCAAGATTCCCGGCGATCTTGGCCGCTGAGACGGCGGCGTTGGCGCTCGGGTGCCCGTGAGCCCGTTGATCTGTCTGGACAGCGGGCGCCCGGCTTGCGACAACAGTGCTATGCACTGCTCCCGAAATCTTTGCCAACTCGGGCTGGTTCCCGCGCCACAGCAGCGTCGAGTGGTGGTCCGTGTGCTGGTCTGTCAGCTGACGCTGGCGGCGCTACTCGGTGGGGTCGGCCAGGGTGGCCAGATCGACTACCTGAGACAGGTGAAACCGTTGCTGCGGCAGCACTGTTACGCCTGTCACGGTGCCTTGCGGCAGCGTGGAGGGTTGCGTCTGGACACGGTCCCCTCGGCCAGGCGCGGAGGGGAGAGTGGTCCAGCGATCGTCGGGGGCGATTTAGCCGAGAGCCTGGCGTATCAGGCAGTCACCGGCGGCGCCGGATTCGAGATGCCGCCACAGGGTGAAGGGGTGCCCTTGACGAGCACCGAGGCGGGGCTGCTGCGGCAGTGGATTCTGGAAGGGGCCAGCGGGGTGGAAGACGAGCAGCCCGAACAGGATCCGCGGAAGTTCTGGTCCTACACGATCCCTCAACGGCCCGACCTGCCAGCCAGCGCAGCTCCGTTCGATGCGAATCCGATCGACGTGTTGCTTCAGGTAGAACGGGAGCGGCGGGGTCTGTCGCCGCGTCCCCCCGCGGCGCCGCGGGTTGGCGCGCCGCTGCCGTCTTCCAGCGTCTTCCGTCAGCCAGCGGCGATGCTCCGCCAGCGCTCTGCTCTCTCAAGTCAGTCGCGCTCACAGGTACTAGATACACTCGCCGCCGAGCTCGCTCATCGCGGCGAAGCAGAGAGCCGAAAGCCCGAAAGTGGTCAGCCAGGAGCGGGGCTCCACGAGCGCCGAGGGCCAGACCCGCGCC
>PADE01000240.1 GCA_002702965.1 Planctomycetaceae bacterium | reverse complement strand
TGAGTGGCGTCGAGTATCCGCGCGATCCCGCGCTGCGGGCGCGGATCAAATCGTACGAGTTGGCCTTCGGGATGCAACGGGCTTTACCCGAGGCACTCGACTTTCGGCAGGAGACGGCGGCCACGCGACAACTCTACGGGATCGACCGGAAGGAGTCGCGAGCGTTCGGGTCGCAATGTCTGGCGGCGCGTCGTCTGGTCGAACAGGGGGTCCGTTTTGTGCAGCTGTTCAATGGCTGCCAAGGGGCCGGGGAGTGGGACGCGCACGACTATTTACGACGAAATCACGCCCGCAAGATTCGCGAGACCGATCGGCCCATCGCCGGACTGTTGCGGGATCTCAAACGGCGCGGGTTACTCGATGAGACGCTGGTGGTGTGGGGGACCGAGTTCGGCCGCTCGCCCGGCCTGGAGACCGAAAGGCAAGTTCGCGAAGGCCGGGAGCATCACCCGTTCGGGTTTACCGTCTGGATGGCGGGTGGGGGCATTCGGGGCGGAATGGCTCACGGGGCCACCGACGAATTGGGATTTCATGCGGTCGAAAACCGCCACTACGTGACCGATCTACACGCTACCGTGCTGCACCAATTGGGCCTCGATCCGAGACGGCTCGTGATTCCCGGTAGAAAACGCCTCGAGCTCGACTACGGTACCCCGATCCGAGAGATTATCGCCTAAACGGAGGCCATCAGATGCCCTATTTGCCGATTGCCAGCCGCGGGATCGTGGTGTTGTTGGCGCTCAGCGCGGTGGCGCAGACCGTCCCCGTCGGGCCCGTCCAAGGGGCGGAAGGCGCCGTCGATCTGGAGCAGCTGGTGGCGGCCCAGACGGCCATCGTGTCCAAGGGGGGGAAACTGCGATTCGACGCGACCGAGCCACACCGCCCGGTGATCGCGGCCGATTTGAACGGCGCCCGCG
This sequence comes from Planctomycetaceae bacterium, assembly GCA_002702965.1. Classification (GTDB taxonomy): domain Bacteria; phylum Planctomycetota; class Planctomycetia; order Pirellulales; family Pirellulaceae; genus UBA9264. The sequence goes on along the minus strand of PADE01000240.1, from coordinate 13,913 downwards.
ACGGGAATCGGATCCTCGAACAGGTCAAACTCCTGTCGACGCTGCGACGGCTCCGTTTGGACGGCAGCCAGGTCGATGACAAAGGGGTGCTCGAACACCTACCGACCTTGCAGCACCTCGAGGTGCTTTCACTGGGGGCAAAGATCAGCGACCGCGGTCTGGCCGCGCTGGTGACGATGCGGGGGCTGCGGACGCTGTACCTCGGGCCGCAGGTGACGGACGTTGGGGCTGCCCGACTGCGGTCGCTGAGCCGGATGCGGACCCTCTATCTCTCCGGCTCAAAAATCGGCGATGGGGGCCTGCGTCATCTGACGGGGATGCGCGAATTACGGACGCTGATGCTGGCCGGCACGGCGATCACCGACCGCGGTCTAGAACACCTCGCGCGGCTTCCCCGATTGCACACGCTGTCAGTGAGTTTTACCCAGATCCAAGACAGCGGACTCGCCGAACTGAAAGGCCTGACCCACTTGCGGCGGCTGTTCGTTCACGGCACCCGCGTGACCCCGGCCGGTCTAGACGATCTGCGCCGCGCACTTCCGGAGTTGAACATCCTCGGCCAACCGCTGCGCACGCCGTGAACCGAGTGGCATCGCCGGGCGTGGTCTCGACCGGGATCGGACTCCGTTCCGCTGCAGGCCCCCGAGCGGTAGAATGGGGGGCTGTCCCTGTGTGCCCGTTGGTCCCCCGCTGATCGATGTACTATGCCCCGTCGTTCTACCCTCTGTCTGACGATCGCGTTGCTGCTGCCCCACTCGTTGCTCACGGCGGCGGACGAGCTGGTTGACTTTGACCGCGACATCCGCCCCATCCTGAGCACGCACTGTTTTGCCTGCCACGGCCCCGACTCGCAGCAGCGGCAGGCCGAACTGCGCCTCGATCGGGCCAACGATCACTTGACGGCGATCTTGTCCCGCGACAAACCGCAGCAGAGTCAACTATTGGCTCGGATTTCGTCGACCGACCCCGAAATCCAGATGCCCCCTCCCAAGGCCAAGCTGCCACTGACCGCCCAACAACGCGGGCTGTTGACCCGCTGGGTTGAGCAGGGGGGCGTGTTCCAAGGGCACTGGGCGTGGGAGCGGCCGCGAAAGGCCGCGTTGCCCGCGCTAGGACAACCGGGTTGGGCTCGAAACGAGATCGACTCGTTTATTCAGGCGGCGCTGGAGCGCCATCGCATGCGCCCCGCTGCGGCCGCGGACAGAGCGACGCTGATTCGCAGAGTGTCGCTCGATCTGCGCGGTCTGCCACCGAGCAGCGCCGAGGTCGAGCGGTTTCTCGCCGATCCATCGCAGGACGCGTACGAGATCATGATTGGTCAGATGCTGGCTTCGAAACATTACGGCGAGCGGATGGCGCAGGATTGGTTGGATTTGGCCCGTTATGGTGACACCAACGGCTACCACGCGGACAGCGACCGGGACATGTGGTTGTACCGTGACTATGTCATCAACGCGTTCAATCGCAATCAGCCGTTCGACCGTTTCATCATCGAGAACCTGGCGGGTGACTTGTTACCCGACGCGACCGTGGAGACGAGGATCGCCTCGGGTTTTAATCGGAACGTCACCTTTAACGAGGAGGGGGGCGCCGACCCGGATGAATTTTATGTCGCCTATGCGATCGACCGAGCGAACACCACAGGACAGGTGTTTCTCGGGTTAACGTTCGGCTGCGCACAGTGTCACGACCATAAATACGACCCGCTGAGCCAGCGCGAGTACTACCAGTTCTANGCGTTCTTCAACAGCGTTCAGGGCGAAGTCGGGGCGGGCGGGCCATCGGGTTACCACAACAAACCGCTGCCACCACTCTTGGAGGTCAAGACACCTCAATATTTGTTGAACGTCGAGGCCGCCGAGCGCGAACGGGCTGTGGCGGGCCAGCAACTGGCCGCCGAGCGGGAGAAGATCCTGTCCGCTACAGAGAGTTTCCAGAACGCCTTTACCGCATGGGTAGCAGGCGTGCGCGAGGGTCGGCCCGGGGGCTCCATCCGGGACGGTCTGGTGGTTTGGTTCGCGGCGGACGATCTTAACGGCAATGGGACCGCCGATGCGGACGAAGAGGGTTTTTCCGCTCCCCTGGCNGTCGACACGTGGCGCGATAANTCGGCGAATCAACTGCACGCCACCGCGACGGGTGCCCCGCGGTATCGACCGGCCGCGTTGAACGGGAAGCCGACGGTCCAGCTCGATGGGCAGCAGGACTTCCTCCGCACCGCGACCGGCGGGGAGCGCCTGCGAGACGATTTTACGATGGTGGTGGTGCTCAAACACGACCGACTCGACGATCATCAGATGATGCTGATGTGGGGGGTGGAGCACACCGGNAAACGGCGCGGCATGTGGAAAGTGGGGACCAGCAACGCGCTTGGGTTCAACGGACACAGCGCCGATGTAATCGGCAGTCAAACGCTGGTCACCGACCGCGCTCAAATCGCGGTGATTACGAAGGAAGGGAACCAACACGCGATCAGACTCTATCTGGACGGAGAGCCGGCCGGTGAAGGCAAGGCCGCGTTAGTCCCGTTTGAGCTGCTGGAAAAGAGTCCGATTACCGTGGGCGCAAACAACGCCGGCGGTGAACTCACGGCAGCACAATTCGCAGAAGTGTTGGTGTTCGATCGGCGGATCACGGACGAGGAACTCGGCAGGCTGACCACCTACCTGGCCGAGAAATATGCGTTGCCAGCCAAGTTCGAACCGTTTCCCGCCGAAATCCGCGCCCTCGCCGCGATTCCGCGCGGCNCATGGAATCCAGATCAGGCGGAGAAGATCCAGACGTTTTTCACGGATTCCGTTTACCTGCCTGAAAACGCGACCATCCGCAGCTTGACCCAACGGGTGGCCGATCTCGCCGCGAAGCTTGCGACCACCGCCAAGGCGGTGCCGACCACGATGGTCATGGTGCAACAGGAACAGGCGAATCCGGCGTACGTGTTGATGCGCGGGGATTTTCAGAATCCGGGTGAACAGGTCACTCCTGACGTGCCGTCGTTGTTTGCCAGGATGCCGAGCGATCGACCGCGCAATCGGCTCGGTCTCGCCTATTGGCTCGTCGATCCAGCGCACCCGCTGGTGGCCCGCGTGTTCGTCAATCGGTACTGGAAACAGCTGTTCGGCGAGGGGCTTGTCAAGACGCTCGGCGATTTGGGGACCCAGGGGGATCGCCCCAGCCACCCGCAGTTGCTCGACTGGCTGGCGGTCGAGTTTGTCGAATCCGGTTGGGACGTGAAACATATTCAGAAACTGATGCTGATGTCGGCCACCTACCAGCAGACGTCCCGCCAGCGAGGGCGGTTTGAGGCGCAGGACCCGGACAACCGCCTGCTGGCGCGGGCAGCGCGTTTTCGCCTGTCTGCCGAGGAGATTCGCGACAACGCGTTGGCCATCAGCGGTCTGTTGTCGCAGACCGTCGGTGGTCCCAGCGTGAAACCCTATCAACCGGCCGACTATTACGCGGACAAAATCGGCCGAGGTTGGGATCAGAGCGAGGGAGAGGACCTCTATCGCCGCGGCCTGTACACCTACTGGCGGCGGACCACGGTCTATCCGACGTTTCAGATTTTCGACGCGCCCAGCCGCGAGTTTTGTACGGTGAATCGTCCCCGCACGAACACGCCACTGCAGGCGCTGGTGCTCCTCAACGACCCGACCTTTGTGGAAGCGGCTCGTGTGTTTGGCCAGNGCATCATCACGGCGGGTGGCAAGACGCTCGACGACAAGTTGACGTATGCCTTTCGGCGGGCCGTGTCGCGGACACCCACCGCGAGTGAACTTGGCGTCTTGGNAGAAATTTACCAACAGCAGCTGCNGATCTACGGGCGCGATCGCGAGNCGGCGAGAAAACTCGTGCGGCAGGGTGCCTCGAGCGTCCCCGCGGGCCTGGATGCGGTCGAACATGCAGCCTGGACGGCCTTGGCGAGCGTGATTCTCAATCTCGATGAGACCATTACACGCGAGTAGCACAGTCCAACTCCACNCCACCGAGACGTCACGCGATGGATGTTCAGACACGCCGGAATTTTCTCACGCGGACCTCGCTGGGCTTGGGCGCAGTCGCCGCGTCCTGTCTGGCCGCGGAGGGCCAACTCCAGGCCGCATCGCCGCGGCATCGCGTCGGCCCCCATTTTCGATCGCGGGCCAAACACGTGATCTACTTGCACATGTCGGGAGGCCCCTCGCATTTGGAGACGTTTGACAACAAGCCCCAAATGCGACCTCTCCACGGGCAAGATCTTCCCAAGAGCGTGATCGGCAAGCAGCGGCTGACCACGATGACCCGTGGCCAGGCGAAATTATTGGTGGCGGCGAATCAAGAGAAATGGGGGCGATTTGGNGACAGCGGGCAGGAAATGAACGTCGTGTTCAAGGAGATCTCTACGCTCGCCGACGACATGTGCATCATCCGCAGCGTCCACTCGACTCCGATCAATCACGACCCGGCNGTCACCTTCCTACAGACCGGAAGCCCGCTCTCCGGTCGGCCCTGTTTGGGGTCCTGGTTGAGTTATGGGTTGGGGAGTGAAAACAGGGACCTGCCCGAGTTCGTCGTGTTGTTGTCCAATGGTGGGCAACCGGTCCCCTCCCGCTACTGGCACAACGGATTTCTCCCCAGTCGTCATCAAGGCGTTCAGTTCCAGTCCACAGGGGATCCGGTTCTGTTCCTCTCCAATCCGCAGGGCATCACCGACAACAATCGCTCCAATCTGGTGTCGGGGATCAACCGGCTCAACCGCATCAAACAGCAGCAAGTAGGTGATCCGGAGATCGAGGCTAGGATCAACGCGTACGAATTGGCCTACCGGATGCAATCCTCTGTGCCCGACTTGATGGACCTGTCGCGTGAACCGCAGGCCATGTTGGACCTGTACGGTGTCCAGCCGGGGCAGGCGTCGTTCGCCAGTAATTGCCTGCTCGCGCGTCGTCTCGTGGAACAGGGAGTCCGGCTGATCCAGCTGTACGATCGAGGCTGGGATCATCATTCCGAGGTCACCGGCAATATCAAGTCCAAGATCGCACAGGTCGATCGCCCCTGTGCAGCGCTGGTGAAGGACCTCAAACAGCGCGGNCTGTTAGAGGACACCTTGATCGTGTGGGGGGGCGAATTCGGTCGTACCAGCTACGGCCAGGACCGCGGTAAGACGTTTGGTCGTGACCACCACCCCAATTGTTTTAGCGTCTGGTTGGCAGGTGGGGGCATTCAGGGGGGCATGACCTATGGCGCCNCCGATGACTTTGGGTACAACGTCACCGAAGATCCCGTCGAGGTGCACGACCTGCACGCCACCATTTTGCACCTGTTGGGATTGGATCACGAGCGGCTGACATTCCGTTTCAAAGGGCGAGATTTTCGCCTCACNGATGTCGCGGGCCGGGTGGTCCCCGAACTGCTGGCGTAAGTCGATCCCGTGGNTGCGGGTGGCGCCCGGGATCCGCCGGGTGACGGTGAACAGGGGGAGACGATCGGCATGGGTGATCGCACAGGTCGGGCCCTTGCGGTCGGGTTGAGGCGGGCCCTGATCGGGTACCAGCTGGTGGCGATCGCGTGCGTGGCGCTCTGCCCCCGCGCGGTCGAAGGTGCCGAACTACCCGACGGAGTGACCCGTCAGCCGCTCTTCGCGCCGGGCCAGGGAGGGTATCCAACCTTTCGGATGGAAGCGTTGGCGGTCAGCACCGAGGGCACCTTGCTGGCATTCACCGAGGGTCGCAAAGGGGGCAGTGGCGTACACGGTGATGTCGATCTGTTGCTGCGGCGCAGTTTTGATGGTGGGCAGAGTTGGCAGGCGATCCAGATCGCGATCGACAATGGTCCTCACACGGTCTGCTACCCGACGCCCCTGGTCGATCGCCGCAGCGGGACGATTTGGCTCGCGATGTGTCGGTACCGGGCGCCCGCCAATCAAGGGACCATCGCCCGAGGTGATCCGCCCGACACGTGCCATACGTGGATCTCCCACAGCACCGACGATGGCGCCAGCTGGGCGGCACCGACCGAGATTACCAAACAGGTCAAGCCGCCGGGCACTACCTGGCACGCGCCGGGCGCAGGTTACGGGATTCAGCTGCGCAGCGGCCGACTCCTGTTTCCCGCCTACCATTTCAAAGCGGCCGCTGCGGATCCCGGCCGGGTCCACCAGAGCAGCGTGTTTTACAGCGACGACGGTGGCGNGAGTTGGCAGCTCGGAGGCGTGGTCGATCGGTATGCGCCGCAGACCGAAGTCGATCCGGCGGTACCGGTCGCGGAACGGATNAAATCGGGGCGGGGTTGGTTCATCCCCGGCCGAACCGACGAGGCGCAGCTGGTCGAGTTATCCGATGGGCGGCTGTTGATGAANATGCGCAGCTACCATTGCTCGTATCGGCGCGCCATCAGTTACAGCGCAGACGGCGGGCTGAGTTGGTCGCCGGTAACCCTCGATCAGCAGCTGTTCGAGCCGATCTGTTCGGGAAGCATCGCGCGGTTGACTGCCACCGGGGAGGGTGACCGGAGAAACCGCATCGTGTTTGTCAATCCGGATGGTCGGCGCGCGACGGGGCACCGCTTCGTTCGCGAGCGGCTGACGGTGAGAATGAGTTACGACGAGGGCCGCACCTGGCCCATCTCGAAGGTGCTCGATCCCGGGCCGGCGGGTAATCTAAACGCCATCGGATTGCCNGATGGAAGAATCGGGGTGCTCTACGAAGGGGGAACGCACGCGATCTTTCGGGAGACCATCTATTTCGCCACCTGTACCCTGGCGTGGCTCACCGATGGTCGCGACGCCGGTGAGGATCCGTGACCGCCGAGGTGCATCGGCCTGGGTGCCACGCGGCCGGTGGGTTCAGCGACGCCGTGGCCCCGCATCCGCTCACAGGCGCCGTTGGAGATCGAGCAGGGCGTCGGCGAGGCGCCGCCGCAGGCGGTTGTAATCGGGTTTGCCGATGTTCTTCTGAGGGGCCGTGCGATCGTAGTGGTTGCCGAGCCGGTGACCGGCCGCATCGCCACCCGCGATCCCGTTGCGGTAACCGCGCACATCGATCTGATCGGCGAGCCCATCGAGCACTTTCTGCGCGCGGTCGGCCGCAGTCGTTTTGCCGGCTTTGCGGGCCCGCCGAATGGCCTCCTGCAGCGTGGCCACGTAGCGGTGGTCATCGACCCCTTCGCGTACCGCTTCCCATCCAATCGTCGGTACCAGGTCGTCTGCCGTGGGTCGCACGAAACAGTAGTGCAATTCGGTCCCGCTGACATCCCGAAAAACGGGGTCCCAGGCGTCCGAGGCGGTACTGCCGGGATCGGAGTAAGCCCACAGCGCGCTCCCTTTGATACCGGCCTTCCAGCAGTACCATCCGAAATAGTAGCGACAACTCTCCGCATCGACGGGAGCCAGGTTGCAGTCGTACGACCACAACAGTTTCTCACCGTCGCGAGCCTGCTCGACGAGTTCCCGGCCGAATCCGGCGCCGGCGATCCAGATGTCGTACTGCGAACCCAGCGCCTTGATACCGGTTTCGCCGATCGCGGTGGTGGACCGTACGGTACGGTGTTCGGGGTAGTCTTTGCGGAACTGATCGAGGATTCCGAACAGGCGTTTGGCGTTGTCGATGCGCTGCTGATTTCCCGGCTCGTCCTGCAGGTAGAGCGCCAGCTCCGGCCATTTCCTGACACGGGCTTCGTCGAGTACGCGGTCCCAGGTGTCGGGGCCGACCGCATCAGCGCCGAGCCAGATCGCAGGTACGTCCGCGCGCATCAACCCACTGTCACGGAGCGCGTCCATCACCGCCGCGAAGGGGAGTCCGTACGGATACAAGGTGGCCGTCGTCATCCCGTGCTCCCGCATGTCGACGAAGATCCGTTTCAGATAGGAGGCGGTNCGCAGTTGTGGCGCGATGCCCCAGGTNGGCAGATACATGAAGTAGCCCATTCCAGGNGCCTGACGGAGTTCGATCGGCAACACCTCGACCTGCAACGGGAGCGATGCGAGCTGGCGGCCGCCCGCGGTCACGCGAACCTGCGAACGGTAGACCCCGGGTGGCGTCCGTGGCGGAACGTAGACCGTAACCCAGAAACGGCGTGTCGTGTGCCGCGGAATGTCGACAACGGCAGGACGTTCTAGAAAACGCTCCATGTACATGTGTTGCCGCGAATTGATCTGGCGGCGCCAGAGTTCCACCGATCGAATGCTGACGCGGTCCGCGCGAATCGAGTCGCCGCGCGCGTTGGCGAGGTCGCCCGCGATCGCCACACGGACCTGCGGGAGCGCCGTCTGTTGGGCGCGGACGGACACCGTGAACGGTTCGTACTCGCCCTGCGCTGCGAACATCTCGATCGTGTCCCGCTGCCTCTTGCCCGGAAGCGTGGTATACGATCCCCGCTCCAAGTAGTTGCTGGTGAAGACCAGGCCGCGGTCGTCCGCGTCGTCGTCCGGACGGTCCACAGCCCCTGGGGTCACGTCCACCGAGGTGAAAGGCTTGGCCGAGCGCGTCACGACGGCATGGTCGGTCGCGAATGTCAGCTCGGAAAACTGGTCGGGGCGGTGGAACCCCCCGAAGATCGGGCTGAAGCTGCTGGCGAGGCGCGCGTCCGACAGCCCGCGCACCACGTTCAACCGCCAACGCGCGTCGGGTGAATGGGCNCCGAGCGCGGACAGTGGGATGGCCATTTCGAACCAATCGGCCTCGTCATCACGCCGCACCGCGGTGCGCAGGNCTGGGCAGTCCCACGATCGGTCNGAGGAAAACTCCGCGAAACCACCGGGCGCGTATCCGCTGCGCTCGATCACGTACGTGCACTTTTGGTCCAGCTGTCCGTTGGCCGCGGTCACCACCAGGTGGTAATACGTCCCCGGCTGAGGTGACAGGAATACTTCTAATCGGTTGTCGGCCAGCGAAGCCGAGTCGTCACGGGCCCGCAGCGGCGTCGCAGNCGGCGCACCACTGGGGCGCTGGCAGCGGGCCGCCAGGAAGAGATGTTGGGCGTCGTAGCTGAGCTGCACGCGGCTGGCATGGGCGGCGGGCCGGGTGTCGTAATCGTTGCCGTGGAAATGCTCGAGAACGACCTGGTCTGTCCAGCAGGCATCCTCAAATCGCCCGTCGATTTGAGGAGCCGTGGCTGCCGGGCGNACGGTCAGCGCGGGGGAAAAGGCCCTGCGCTCGGTGTCGTACAGGGTCCGGACTTGGGTGGCGTTGAGCGCGGTTTTGAGTATGTAGGCGCGGCCCATCAGTCCATCGAAATGGCCGTTGCCCGGCCATACGCCCAACTGGACGCCTTGCGTGCCCGAGTAATCGAGTGTCAGGTCGGCCGGAACCGTACGCTCGGTAAACACCTGGCCATCCAGATACAGAATCTGCTTGCCCTCCCCGCAGATCGCCAGCGCGTGATGCCACCTGCCGTCCGGCAGATGTCGGGCGCTGTTCCCGTTGTGGTAGAGCTTCTGGTCCGTCCCTTTTGCGTCGACGTACATCGACTGCGAATCGCCGTAGTAATAGAGGCCGCATCCGGTAAAGGTGCCCCCATTCTTGATCAGGTAAACGGCGTTNTTACGGGAGCTGGTGGTGCGAAACCAGACCCCCAGTGTGTAGGGTGGCTGGATGTGCAACGCGGGCGAGTCGGGAATCGTGACGTACTGTCGCTGCGATCGCTCAAACCGCAGCGCCCGGCCCCAGCTTCCCGAGACCCAGGTTGCCCCGACGATCCTGCCGTGGTGCCCGTTGCCACTGGCGTCGCGGAGCCGCCCATCCCCGTTGGCGTCAAAGTCCCAAAGGGCGACCGCGTCGGGGTGTAGGTCGGACTGCTGCGCGCGACAGGCCGGGGGGGCGAGACCCGGGGACACCAACGCCACCAAGACACAGAGCCGGCTCAGCGGCAGGATCGCGTGACGCCACATCGTTCGCTCCTCAGTTCCAGGGAGGCTGAGTCGTCGACCGACCGTCCGGTCGACGCTGGGTCGTATTGTAGCGGAGTTGGGCCCAGCAATGGTGTACAATTGGCCGCGCCGCGCTGGGACCGCCGCCGGCGATTGAGGAAGGTCACCACCTGTCTTGTAGGGAATCTTGCCATGCTCCGCAGCCTGCTGCTGATACTGATCGGTTTGCTCCTCCTCCCCGCGCCCACCGGCGCCGCCGAAGAGAAGGAGTCGGGTGACAAAAAGTACAACGAAGAAGAGTTCGTGGGATACGGACTGAAGGCGCCGCCCGGGCTCTTCAAGAACGTCAACGATGCCACGATTGGCGATGCGATTCTCCTGCAGGGCACCGCGTTGTTTATCGATGACTATCTGATCGAATCACTCCAGGGTACCTGGCGGCAGCTCAACCAACCGGTGAAACACAAGACGAACCCGGTCCTCGTCAAAACGTCTCCTTGGGAAGAGGGAGCTCCGGGTTACGGAACGGTCCACTACGACCCGCAAGCGAAGCGTTTTACGATGTGGTACCAGGGCTGGAAAAAGACCGAGGGCACTTCGACGGGCCAGCTACATTACGCCACCTCTGCCGATGGGATTACCTGGACGAAGCCCGTCCTCAACCAGGAGACGGGCGACAACCTGGTCAAGCATCCGCCGGTGCAGGGGTTCCAGTGCCCCGGGATCATTCTGGACCGCACCGAACGCGACCCGCAGCGGCGCTACAAGATGCTCTACAGCTGCAATCCCGACGGCACCGCGCGCACCTGGATGACGAGCGCTGCCTTTTCGCCCGATGGGATCGTGTGGACCCCTGCCAAAGAGACGCCCCTGATCCCCTTTAGCGATACCCAGATCTGTCCATTTTGGGATCCTCGACGACGGCGTTACGTGGCGATCCTGCGTTTTGGACCCCCCAACACGCGGTTGATCAGTCGGACCGAGAGCGAGGATTTTTTGAATTGGTCTCCCAAGGTGACCGTGCTGCGGCGGACACGTATGGACTCCGTTCAGCAGACCCAGTTTTATCAGATGGCGCCGATGCCGTACGGCGACGTTTACCTGGGCGTGATCGGTGCCTACCACAGAGAATCGCTGAAGCCGATTCCGGACGACAAACCGTGGACCGATCGACAGGATTTGCAGTTGGCGTTCAGCCGCAATGGGGTCGTCTGGAAACGGGTCGGAGGCGGCGGCGCGATGACCCACGCCACCCTGAATGCAGATCGGGACTGGAGCGACGCCACTCGGCGGGCGGTGTTCCTGCCGTACGGCAAACGGGATCGCGATTGGGATTGGGGCTATGTCACACCCTATTTCACGCCCGAACCGATCATCATCGACGATCGGATCTACTTTTTCTACGCGGGATCGAACGCCAAACACTGGTGGACCTGGACCGGCGATCCGCCGAAGAAGGATCCNGACGCCAAGCCACCGACCAAGGGCGTCGGTTTAGCCACGCTGCGCCGCGACGGCTTTGTCTCGGTGAACGGTCCCAAGGAGGGCGGGACGATGACCACCCGGGCATTCGTCTTCCTGGGCGATACGTTATTGCTCAACGCCGATGCCGTAGGAGGTGCGATCGCGGTCGAGGTACTCGATCGTGAAGGTCGGCCGATCGACGGGTTTGGGCGCGACGAGGCGGTGGTGATNACCGAGGACAAGATCCGCCACACGCTGGCCTGGAAGGGACACAAGGACCTGCACCAGCTCCAGGGTCGTCCGATCCGCTTGCGGCTGCACCTGCGCAGCGCGCGTGTATTTTCACTGACACCGCGCACACGTCATCGACACTACGTGCGCGCCTACGACTAGNCGCAGGGCCGCGCGGTGGGATACTACGAAACAGGCACCGCCGGGACCTGCGACCGGCGGATGGCCCGATATCGCGGTTCGGTACAAGCATCCGAATCTCACTCTATAGGAGCGCCACCGATGGTTCGCATACCACTCTGGCAGAGATGCGGTTTGGCGGTTTTTCTCGCGACGTGGAGTCTGCCTGCCAGCCGTTCGACTGGGGGCGAACAAGTTCGTCCCGATTTCGCCGCCCGCCGCCCGGTCCTCAAAGAACTCTTCCTCGATGGGCAGATGGTCCAAGACAAACGCCANCTCGTCGCCGCGTTTCACCAGCCGATGAAGCGGGGTGTGGTCCTCCGTTGCGATCGCCCCTGGGAGTCGGTGATGGGGGGGTATCCAACAGTGATCCGGGCCGCCGGACGCTGGCACATGTTTTACACGGCCGGCTGGTGGGACTCTTCCACGACCGATCTAGGCGATCCGCCCGACGGCGCGGCGATGGGGCGCGGCGCGCTGGACTGTTATGCCTATTCCGAGAATGGCTTGCAGTGGATTCGTCCGAACCTGCGCAGGGGTGAGTTACCGGCAGGCCTGACGCGGGGAACCCCTGAATTGGGAACGCGTTTCCCGGTCGTACCGACCGGAATGACGCGTGACAATAACGGGTTTTCGCCCCTGTTTCCGATCGACCTGTTTCGGCTGGGGATGGATGATCCACAGCGGCGTTTCCTGATGAGCAAGGTGAGCAGTCGGTTTTCGGCAAACTTTCCCGATTTTCTCCGNGACGCTGACTGGGAAGCGAAGTTCAGCGAGCCGTTACCGGGGGCGCAGCCGGCGCCCCAGATCCACGTCGGCACGCTCTGTTACGAGGCGGAAAATCGNCTGTGGGTGTGCTATGGACAGGTGATCGGGACCGACAAGCCGTCCGTGCGGGTCGGCCCTGAACCCCATCAATCTCGCCAGATTGCCCGGTTCACGTCAACCGATATGGTGGCNTGGGATCGTACGGTGGTGCTGCAACGGGACGAAGGGGATCACTCGGAGTTGGCCGACTGTGATGAACCGATGTTCTTCAGCGCGCGGCGCGAGGGCAATCTGACAATCGGCTTCATCACGCGGTTTCACTCCGATCGCAGTGACCGACGGTATACCCACCCGCTGCCTTACGTGTGGCGCAAGGGGACCACCGACATCGAGCTTCGTGTGTCGCGCGACGGGCACCACTGGAGTCGCGTCGGCGGCGGACGGGCGTGGCTTCCCCACTCCTCCGATGAGCGGGGATTCGACCGGCTGGTGATGATGGGCTGGGGCGGGGAGGGAGTTCGCGTCGGGGACCAGTTGTGGTTCTACTACACCGGCTTTGATGGCGATCACATGGGGCACGACGCGTCCGGAAAATTGATTGCTGAGGACAACTACGTCCGCCGGGGGAGCATCGCCCTGGCGACGATGCGATTGGACGGGTACCAGAGTCTGCGGGCGGGCGAAACACCCGGGGTGCTGACCACCGAGCCGCTGACGGTGTCGGGCCCTGAGCTGATCGTCAATGCCGACGCGGACAGCCATTTTCGAAACGGTGAGCTGCGCGTGGAAGTGCTCGACGTCGAGGGACGGGCGATCGAGGGGTACACGGCCGCCGATTGCGCGCCGATGCGCGCCGACGCGGTCGAATTTCCGGTCCGGTGGCGGGAGGGAACCGACTTGGGTGCTTTGCTGGGGCGCCAGATCCGGCTGCGTTTCCATCTCGTACGCGCGGAGATTTTTTCGTATTCGATTTACGGATCCGCCGGATTGCCCTGAGCCGGGTTGTGTCGGGACCCGGTACCAGGCGGTTCAGCAGTTGGCGGGTGCAGGATGCGGTACAGCGAGCCCGTAAACGCCTTGGCGTCGGCCTGACTGAGGTGGGACCACTCGGGGCAGTCAAACCGCGAGAGTTCCGGGTAGTCCTCGAAGTGGATTCCCCGGCAGCCGGTCACTTCCAGTAACCGGTCCCAGTATTTCTGGCGCGGAAACTGCTGTCGTTCCGTCTCTCGAAACCAGTTCGTCGACGGAAAGCGGACGAAGATCACCTCTCCCCCCCGCTCCTGGATGGCGGCCACGTCCCGAAGCGTGTCGTCGAATGCGGCGGCGACTTCTGGGGGTGGAAAGAGTGCAAGCTGCCCGGTCCACGCCTGCCACCCATCGGTGACCTGCTTGCGTGTGGTGGTGTCGGTCACGAACCAGTCGTGCA
>PADE01000239.1 GCA_002702965.1 Planctomycetaceae bacterium | reverse complement strand
ACTGTGGAAATCGACACTGTGGAAATCGACACTGTGGAAATCGACACTGTGGAAATCGACACTGTGGAAATCGACACTGTGGAAATCGACGCTGTGGAAATCGACGCTGAGATCAACCCTGTTTCGTGCGCCGCGCGAGCCACAGGACATAGTACCTACACGACGAGTAAGAACCGAAGGTGAGTCCCGGGAAGTTGTCGCCGCCCAGTGCAGCGCAGTAAACCACAACCCCTACAATGCGTGACGCGAAGCGGCACAGGTCGGTAATCCAACCGTTGGGATTCTCAATGATGAAGTGGCAACTCGCCCAGGTCGCTGGCATCAAGATATTTGTCCACTGGACATTCTGGCTCATTCCCACTTGGATTGTGTTGGCCACCGATTGGAGCCAGTTGGCATGGCCAGCGGTCTTGGTGATCCTGCTCCTCTTTTGCGGCGTGTTTGGATCCGTCGTACTGCATGAATTAGGTCACGCCCTGACCGCCCGAGCGCTGGGAATCTCGACTCATCACATCACGCTCTATCCGATTGGAGGTGTGGCATTCCTGGAACGAATGCCGCGGCGACCGAGCCACGAACTGGCCATCACATTCGCCGGACCTGCCGTCAACCTGGTGCTAGCCGCTTTGCTCTTCGCTCTATGGGTTCTCATCAACGGCTCTCGAATAGACTCCAAGGAGCCGTTCTGGGGAGCCTCCTTGTTACCCAGTTTGTTGGTCGTCAACATTGGCATGGCCGCGTTTAACCTCCTTCCCTTATTTCCCATGGACGGAGGACGTGTGCTACGCGCACTACTCGCCATGCGATGTAACCACGCACAGGCCACCTATCGGGCTGTCAGAATCAGCCAATACGGCGCTGTGCTGCTGGCCCTCGTCGGCGCGTTCGGCATTCCACCCTGGCTGCCGCCGCAGTGGATGCTGATCCCGATTGGAGGATTTGTCTTTCTCGCGGCGGGCGCGGAAATGATGTCCGTGCGCTGGCAAGCGCAGCACGCACGCTCTGACGTGTACAGCGATCCCGCCGGCGCTGGGCGTCCGCCGACTGATCGGGATACCCAATCGCGCCGTCCAGTGATCTGGGTCACCGAGATCATCACCGCCGAACCGCCGTCACGTCATTCTCAAGACGGAGGTTAGACTCCGTTGGGGGTGCCTCATTGTGCGGAGCTAGTACCGTCAA
The DNA here is from genome assembly GCA_002702965.1 of Planctomycetaceae bacterium. Taxonomy (GTDB): domain Bacteria; phylum Planctomycetota; class Planctomycetia; order Pirellulales; family Pirellulaceae; genus UBA9264. The sequence continues at coordinate 38,137 of PADE01000239.1, read as the reverse complement.
AGATTCCCCGGGAAGACGTGGGCGTCACTCCCCCCAGGCCCGTCGCAACTCAGCCCGAGCTCGGCGTTTGGCGATCATACGCTTAAGAAGAACATCGGCGACCACGCCGAGCAATAACACGAGCCCGATCACCGCATCTTCCAGTGTGTCGGAGATACCTTCCAAGACGATCATGTTGTTAAGCGTCTGCATCACTGCAGTGCCGATCACGACTCCCAGAATCCCGCCCGCTCCACCGCGCAGCGAACATCCCCCCAGAACGGCCGCAGCAATGGCGTGGAGTTCGAAGAAACTCCCGAAGCTGGAGGGCGAAACCGAATTACTGTCGAGTGCAAACAGCATCCCGCCGATCGCCGCCAACCCGGTGCAAACCATATAGGCCAACACCGTCATCCGGTCGGTATTGATTCCCGAATAGCGAGTCGCCTCGACATTGCGCCCCAGCGCCTGCATATACCTTCCCCACACAGTACGGTTAAGGAACACCGCAGCGCACAAAGCAAGCAGCATCAGAATAAAGAACGGATAGGGGACTCCAAATCCATCCGCAGACCACTCCCATTTGCCTTGGGCCAACACGCTGAGTGACTCGTTGTACTCATTGCCGAATCCCTGAACCTGATCGTTCACCAAACGACGAGAGACGCCGCGATAGACCAGCAGACCACACAACGTAACAACGAACGGCTGCAACCCCAGTTTGGTCACCAGCAATCCGTGTAGACAGCCTAATCCGAGTCCAATCAAGAGAACCAATCCCACACCGACCGCAACCGGCATTCGCTGTCGACGCTCGATTGGAATAGCAACCCATTCCCCGCTGAACTTAGATCCCAGACCACTTTTCAAAGTCACAACCGTAGCCGTCTTTCTGACCTCGACCTTCACGACCGGTAACTGCTTGAGACCCGACTTCGGGTGAACCAATGTCACCTGGTCACGGAATTCCAATCGAGAATGATCACCCGCAATCGTGATCGTTGCGGGCGCCGTAGACGGACCCACCTGCGTCTCGTGTCGAAATTCCGTAATCTCGTAGAACTTGGCCAGTTTTCCGTAGGTGTCGTCGTTGCTGGGCGCCACGTCGAAGCGAATCTCTGTCGCATCAACTTGAGATTCTCCCGGCTGCCCGACGCGGATCGATGCGACACTGGTTACCCGAGCCATGAAGTTGCGCGCACGCCGACCCCCAAAGTAGCGCACCTGATCACCCACCTCGAAGCCCTGGACGCGACCAGCGATCACCACCGCTTTCTCTGTCGAACGCACCTCGATCACTGACTGGACATCGAAGGGCTCGTAGTCAACGGCTAGAAACAGGGCCAGCAGGCAACCCGCGAGACAGACAACCGAACCAATGGAAAGGTCAATTCCGGCCGTGATAATTACAAACGCCACGCCGATGCCGAGAATGCCAAACAGGGCAGTGCGGCGCAGCAAATTCTCGATGTTGTTGCTGAGTAAGAATGAGCCAGGGACCGTGAACGACATAAACAACCACAGCGANCACAATAACGCCGCGATCCCGAAGACTTTGGCATTCGCTCGCAACTGCGCGTAAAAAAACGAGCGCAACGCCTCCCAAGACACTGGCTTTTCTGAAGGCTTTGGATTCATACGGACAGCCGGTCGAGCCCTACGGACAAGTGGATGCGCATTCTCGGTAAGAGGCGCCATTCTCCAAGATGTCCTCGATCCCGTCCAGTTGTCCGGAGACACAAGGCTTCCGCCCATCCGCTCAGAGTCCGTGGCAATAGACCGATCTCAACCGATCGAGACGCTACGCCAAGCTCGAGAACGGTCATACGACTCCCAGCNCCCTTACCGCAGCGAAAGCCGCGTCGATCCCGGATCCCCGATCGTCGCACGCGAACCCGTTAAGGGGTGTGCAAGTCGACAGTCTGCGTACCCGGATGCGGCCTTTCGAGTCGATGAGAATACGCCCCTACCGCGTATCAGTGCCATCAGCAATGTTGCCAATCCTGAGGATTGTGAGATTCGCCGGGACTCGACATTCCCAGTCGTAACGATCACGGCGGCTCGAGAAAAATCGTCTACTGCCTGGGCCCGGATTCTCGTCAAGCGACTATTGCAGGAGGACAATTCGTTGTTAAAGTCGAGAGTGTGGCTGTCCAGTTCCATGCCCATGGCCTTTCGGCCTCGAGGCGCGACTTTGAAGTAATATGACCGGGTTGCACGAGCAAAATCACGACGACGTTGATCAGCTGCTTCTCAACGCCGCACTACGGGATGCCTTGGAACCGTTTCTCGACGAATCCGTGGACATGGTCAACAGCCATACCATGACCACGCCGCAGGAAAACGAGTATCTGGCATCGATGCTGGCCTGGGAACGTGCTCCACTGTTGGCCCTTCGCTGCTGGTTTCAACCAGAGCTGAACCTACCTGACCCGGACGAACTCTCTGACGGTGAATTACACGAGCTCCTCTGGGACACGCTGGACAAGCTCTGTGAAAACCGCATCGTGCTCGAGTACACCGATCATCTTTCGGACCGGGAACTCTATTGCCTGATCTACCGCGACATTCTCCCCGCGGAAGAAAAGAAACTTGATCTGCCCAAGACCTACCTGCACTGGCACTGCCTCGATCGGAACAGCCAGCCAGAACCATGGCTCCGTTATTATGCGACAACCCGGGAACGCAAGCGCTGGGAACACGTCCATGCAGGTCCGCTACCTCCATCGGAACCTGCGCCGTATCCGCGACAGATTCCCCGTCGTCGCTCGAACATCTAAACGCCTGCAAANCTGATCCTTCGACAGACCCGAAGAGACCAGCGATACACCGTTGTTCCACGCGGACCCGCTCGGGCGCCGGTGAACCGCGACGCGGCTGAGATGACCGACAAAAGCCACACCTCCCGGATTTGTGTCGCCGCAACCCAATCAGGATGCCCGAGTCATGGTGCCACAGCGTCGCTTGCTCACCGCCCAGTGGCAACACTTGGCGATGCTGAACTACGAAATCGTTCCAGAACGGCTGACACCATTCGTACCGCGTGGCACAGAACTCGATTTCTTTCAGGGGAAAACCTACGTCAGTGTTGTGGGGTTCCGTTTCTTGCAAACACGTGTACTCGGCATCGCGTTTCCCTGGCATTGTAATTTTGAGGAAGTCAACCTGCGGTTTTACGTGCGCCGAAATGTCGACGGTGCCATGCGGCGCGGCGTTTGCTTTATCAAAGAACTGGTACCTCGCCTGGCAATCGCTAAGCTCGCGCGATGGATCTACAACGAGAACTACCAGGCCCTGCCGATGAAACACCATTTGACTTCTTCTGCCGAGAAGCCACCGACCCTCTCCTATCAATGGAAATTGGACAATCGCTGGCAGGGTTTGACCCTGGTCGCTGCTGATGCGCTGCAAACCCCTCACCCCGAATCACTCGAGACCTTTATTTCCGAGCACTACTGGGGATATACCACCCAGCGAGACGGGGGAACGGTGGAATACCAGGTTCAACACCCACCCTGGAAGATCTGGCCGACAACCGAGGCAACCCTGAACTGCAGCGTGGCCAGCCTTTACGGCGAACCCTTTGTCGAACCGCTGCGTCACGTCAGCTCCGCATTCCTGGCCGACGGTTCAGCGGTCTCCGTGTCCAGGCCGCGTCGAATCTGCTGATCGATGTCAATGACATCCGCGGAAGGCGGATCAGCGCACCGTCGCGTTCCGGCCACTCAATACCCCCACACGAATGCTGCCAACGCCGCCGCGGTCAACGACTCGACTGCGAAGCGCTCCTAGAGAAGCTCTCGCAAAACCCGCCCACGCGAAATTCTAAACGGTCGTCCCAGGCGGTCGTGGATATCGTCGTCTGGGAGAATGCCGAGGTTGTGAAACATCGTGGCGCCCAAGTCCCAAGGGGCGATGGGATCGGACGTAGGATATGCAGCCATCCGATCCGAGGCGCCCACAACCTGCCCTGCTCTCAAGCCCCCCCCAGCGACGACCGCCGAGTAACAATCGGGCCAATGATCACGTCCTGCATCTTTGTTCATACGCGGAGTACGGCCAAATTCACCCAGACAATAAACCATTGTCGACTCCAATAAACCGCGGTTCGCAAGGTCTTCCAGTAGCGCCGCGAACCCCTGGTCAAAAGGGGGCAACAACTTGCGCAGTCGGGGGTAGTTCTTCTGATGCGTGTCCCACTGATCGGCGTTGCTGCGCGACCAATTCACCTGAATCAACGGTACCCCGGCCTCCACGAGACGGCGCGAGAGCAATAGCGTCTGCCCAAATTTGTGACGACCGTACCGGTCGCGCGTGGCCACCGACTCCCTTTCGAGATCGAGCGCCTGTTGGCTGTGGGAAGACTTCAACAACCCGTACGCGCGGGTATGTAACCGGGCAATCGACGCCACCTGCGTCGACCGCGCCATCCGCTGGGCATGTTCGTTCAGTGAACCCAGCAGCGATCGCCTCTGCTCCAGCCGTCGGGCGGTCAAATCTNGTTTTGTCTCGAGTCCGGAAACCCGAAAACCCACCTGATTCGGATCGCCAGCGATCCGAAATGGATCGTACCCTCGGCCAAGAAATCCAGCGTTCTGTCCCGCCATCGGCGGACGGTTCCCCTGATGCATCACGGGTCCCAATACCACGGCGTCGGGAACCGGTTTAACAATGGACTGCTTTAACCCAACGACCGATCCGAACGTAGGAAAGTCCTCGGGGCGGGCTGGTGTGTTTGTGCCGGGCAGTGGATGAGGCTGTCCCGTCAACGCAGTGTACGATGCGCTGCCGTGTTCAAAATCAGCGTGTCGCATCGACCGAATGATCGTAAAGCGGTGCGCCTGCTGCGCCAAACACGGCAACTGTTCACCAATTTGTGTCCCCGGNACGTTGGTCTCGATCGGCTTAAACTCACCGCGGACTTCCGCTGACGCGTGCGGCTTCAAATCCCACAGGTCCTGTTGTGAGGGACCTCCAAACAGAAAAATCAAAATGCAGGACTTGGCTTTCGCGGGCCCCTGCGCAGCCTCACCCGCCACGCTCGTTTGCGGGTACCCCTTTTCACCGCAAAGCCAGGCTGAAGCGCTGACCGCGCCGGCCCGAAACAGCATCCGGCGACTGAACACAGATTCTGCGATGCGCATCGAAGGAAACAAGTTCAACATAGGTGAAAACCCAGGAAATGCACCGTTCCAAGCACTGCTAATGGGGGGCGATCGAATTCCCAACCTGGCACGTCGGTGGGTGCGACATGGAACCATCGCAACCCACCCTGACGGGAAAACGTGTTCTCGCCGTGATCACTAGCGTTGAATACTGCAGTCAGGTAATGCGCGACGCAATTGCGCCACACCGTCATCGGAAATCTTGGTTCCTGTCAACGACAGCGTCTCCAAACGCTTCAGGGAAACGAGTAGCTCCAAACACTCGTCGGTGATTTTGGCACCAATCAGATTCAAAGACCGGAGTTGCGACAACTGCGACAAATGAACGAGCCCTCGGTCGGTGATCTGCGGACCGGCAAACCCCGTAGAATACACCAGCGAGAGTCGTTCGAGTCGCCGTAAACCCGCCAACGCGACCATTCCCGCGTCGGTCAATTGCGTCAGACTCAAATCAACGTCACGCAAATGCGAAAGCCCCCGCAAGTGCATCGCTGCAGCATCATCGAGTTGCGTGGCGTGGAGATCGAGAACTTCCAGATTTGCCAGCCGGGCCAGGTGACGAATCCCCTCTCCGGTGATTTTTTCGACCTCAAAACCCGTCTTGCGAAGTAACAGACCGCGGAGGTCCGACAACTGGGACAGCTGCTGAACCCCCTTGTCGCTAATCCCCTCACAGGCCCCGAGATTGAGAGCCACTAGATGGCCGTGCGCGCGGACATAACCCATGGCGCGATCGCCCGCGGCGGTGCCAAATAGATCGAGCACGCGCAGCCTTGAGAATGCCGACAGCCCCTGCAAATCATCATCCCCAATGTTCGTCTCTCCGAGTCCGAGGCTATCCAAGCGGGACAACCCGGCCAACGCACCAATTCCTGATCGAGTGACCGTACACCCTGTCAAAATCAACTGCTGAAGGCGATCGCACTCGGCAACGTGTTTCAAACCCGCATCGGAAATATCACCACCGGCCAGTACCAGCACCTCGAGATGTGATACACGCTGCAAGTGGCGCAAGCCACTGTCCGTAATCTCAGTGTCTCCCAGATCGACCTCCCGTAACATCGGCCAGGAAACGAACTGCTCCAATCCCACATCGTCGATAAAAGTGCCATTCAAATCCAACGCCAACAAGGCAGAAAATCTGCCCAGTGCAGTCAGGCCTTGATTGCTCAGTTCCGTGTTACGAACACTGATCCCTTGAATCAATTCGTCCGGGGAAAACAATTTCAACACCCCGGACTTGACCCGTCCCTGATCGTCAAGATGGCGATCATCCAACGTTAAGTACCATCCCTGCGGCGTCGGGGAGGCGTCGGACATCGCCGGAAACCGATGGAGTTTGCGCCAGCGCTCCAGGCGACGCCGCTGACGGACTACGGTGTACCGTTCTACCTGCACACCGAGCCCACGCAACAAGTCGACTCCATTCTCGTCGGCGGCAGACAGGGCGACGGGACCCAACTGGACTGTCAATGCGCAAATCAATCCCAAGTAGACCAATGACCAGCGGGCAAACCGGCAACGAACAACAAACATATTATTTCACCTCGAAACTCTGTCTCTCTTGCTATACATTGTAACCGTTTGACGACCGATCTGGTAAACGTCTGCTGCACGCCACCCCAATGCCCGCCTTGATCATGCTGAACTCAGACAAGTATCCGATCCTCTTAATGGCCTGCGCCCTGGCGGCAACCGCCGCAAATGCCGGTGATCCACGTCAGGGCCACTGGCCGCAGTGGCGGGGTCCCAACCGTGATGGCCACTCAACCGATACGAACCTGATGCAGCGTTGGACGAACCCGCCTGAATTGCTGTGGAAGGCAACGGGACTTGGTATTGGGTATTCTTCGGTCGTGCTGGCCGAAGGCCAGTTATACACCATCGGTCGCCATGACTCCGACGTGATGGTTCTTGCTCTCGACGTCCGAACAGGCCAACAAAAATGGCAAGTCAAGATCGACGAAACCAGCCGCATACCGTGTTCGACCCCCACTCTGGATGGTGATCTCCTGTACGCCCTCTCCCCGGACGGAGACCTGTGCTGTCTGAAAACCAGCTCGGGTAAAATCGTCTGGCGACGCCAGCTCATGGATGACTTTCAGGGCCGACTGCAGTCCGGCCGCGGTTACGGAGAATCACCGCTCGTCGACGGCGATGCGTTGGTTTGTACACCCGGTGGCAGTGAACATACGTTGGTCAAACTCAACAAACATACCGGCCAACTCCTGTGGAGTTGTACCGTCCCGGACCTGGGACAAAACGGCCGCGACGGGGCCGGATTTTCGTCGATCGTCACAACCACTGTGGGTACCATCCGACAGTACGTACAAATGATCGGTCGGGGGCTGGTCGGGGTGCGTGACACCGATGGCAAATTTCTCTGGGGATACAACCGGATCGCCAATCAGACAGCGAACATTCCCACACCTGTAACGCACGGGGAGTTCGTGTTTTCCGCTAATGGGTACAACGCGGGAAGCGTACTGCTTCGCCTAACCGCCAGTGACCGCGAGGAAATCCAAGTCGAAGAGGTCTTTTTCTTGGGTGGCAACCGATTCCAGAACCACCACGGCGGGTTTGTACTGATCGACAATCATATTTACGGCGGTCACGGCAGCAACAACGGTTTACCCACATGCCTCGAATTGGTGACGGGGAAAATCCGTTGGAAGCGGCGCGGACCCGGGACTGGATCGGCTGCGATCGCCTACGCGGACGGCAATCTGTTCTTTCGCTATCAAGATGGAACGATGGCGCTCATTGAAGCGAACAGTCGGCGGTTTCGCCTCAAAGGGGCGTTCAAGATACCGGGCGCCGGCAACGACAGTTGGCCGCATCCCGTAGTGACGGGAGGGGTGTTGTTCCTGCGAGAACAAGATAGCCTTCTGACCTACAACGTCGCCGCTCAGTAAGCGGATTGTGAAACTCGGTAAGTCATCGCTCTCTGGGAAAACACTCGCATGCCTGTCATGTCGAACCGCACCCGGATTCAATCCGACTACGCGCGAGATGGTTTCGTTGTGGTACGCAATTTCCTCGCTGTCGATGAGTTGGAACCGTTGTGTCAGGCGCTGGATCGTTACATCGAACAAGACGTGCCTTCGGTGCCGGACAGCAGTGCCTTTTTCCACGACCCAGAGCGCCCCGAGACGCTCAAGCAACTCCAGCATATTCTCGATCCCGCACTCGTCGCCTATACGCGCAACCGGCGCTGGGTTGATCTCGCCGAAATCTTGACCGGCGAATCGGTTAAGGCGCAACAACCGGAGTGGTTCAACAAACCCCCCGGAATCGATCACGCTACGCCCCCTCATCAAGACAATTACTATTTTTGTCTCCGGCCCCCGTCGGTGACTACGATCTGGGTCGCGCTGGACGCGGCGGACAAATCAAACGGCGCCCTGCGATACGTTCGAGGTTCCCACCTGCTCGGAATTCGCCCCCACCGGGCTACCGAAGTTCTCGGATTTTCGCAAGGCATCACCGATTATGGACCTGGCGATGTCGCCCAAGAGGAATGCGTTGAACTAGCGCCTGGCGATGCGGTGGCGCACCATGGAAACACGATCCACCGGGCCGATGCCAACCAGACCGCAACGAAGTCGCGCCGCGCCTTTGCAATCGTCTTTCAGGCGACAAGTTGCCAACGCGACGAAGAGGCCTTTCAGCGCTACCTGCAAAATGTCAATCAACAACATCAATCACTCGGTTTGCAGGCCTCATCCAATGAAATTGCACCCTGAGTGCGCGGCGGGGAAACCTCTCCAAGCCGCGGACTGGCAAAGCGTCACAGCGACTCGGCAAATCACAGCGCGAACAGTCGTGTCACAGGCCTGAACCAGCGGAAACGTACGATGGCAAAGACAATCGCGGTCGCGCTGCTCACCAATGCCGAGGGGGCACACGTCGGCGCCTATCTACAAGCGCTCGCGGCTACCGAAGCCTGTCAGAATGTGGTGTTGGGCGATCCGGATGGCCGCTGGGAAGATGATGCCCGCCGTGTGCTCGGTGGTAAGCTCACGCGTGTCTATCGTGAGCATCATCAATTGCTGAACGAGGAATCACTCGGCATGGCCCTCGTCACGCTAGAAGCCGGCCTGGCACCGCCGGTCATCCAACTCGCCCTGGATGCAAACTGTCACGTTTTCGCTGAAAAACCTGCCTGTGTCAGAACGCAAGATTTTGCGCGTCTTACGCGACAAGCCGATTCCAAACATCGACATCTGATGTTAGCCCTGGCGAACCGCTCTAATTCCGAAATCATTGCGGCGCAACGGCTCATTCGATCAGGGGAAATCGGCACGATCTACGGCCTCGAAATGCACCTCGTCGCCGACCAGACGCGACTGACACGTCCGGCTTACCATCGTCGCTGGTTCGCACACAAAGACCGTGCCGGGGGTGGGCACTTAATCTGGCTCGGGATCCACTGGCTCGACCTGGCAATGTTCCTGACCGAGACCGCAGTCACCTCTGCCTGCGGCTTTACCGCCAACGTGGGGGGACAACCGATCGATATCGAAGACTCCGCCGCCGCGGCCCTGCAATTCGCGAACGGAACGCTGGGCACTATGACGTCGGGATACTATCTCGACAAGGGATACCACACTCATATTAAGATCTGGGGATCCGCCGGTTGGTTGCGGATTCAAACCGTCACCGAACCGAGACTCCAATGGGTTTCCACGACAGGAGATCAGGCGGGGCAGATCCAAAACTGGAAGGCATCGCAGCGGCAAAGCGGTTACACGCCCTTTGTCAAGGCGGCGATCGAAGCCTGTGCGCAGGACACTGCCCCACCTATCAGTAATTCCGACAGCTTACGTGCCCTACAAACGGTTTTCGGAATCTACGAGTCGGCACGGACCGGACGGACTGTCCGAATCGGTTGAGGGTTGGTCACCCGTGTGCGTGGTTCCGACATCGGTGCAGCGTCCATCTCACAAGCGGCGTCTCGGGATGCCGCGAAGCGGTTACCGTTGCAAGCGGGGTCACCGCTGACACTTTCCCATGAATATCCCGATGCGACCTGAGCAGATCTTACGAGATGTATTTGGACACAGCGATTTTCGTGGTCCCCAAAAACAAATTGTCGAATGTTTACTGGAAGGACGGCATGCGCTGGTCATCATGCCCACCGGAATGGGGAAGTCCCTCTGTTATCAAATTCCGGCGCTCTGCCTGGCCGCTCGCTTCAAGCGTGCGTCCAACGACCCCGTTCCTCGCGCAATCGCAACACCAACTCCGCTGACGATTGTGCTGTCGCCCCTGATCGCGCTGATGAAAGATCAAGTCGACGGATTGAGGGCTCGGAATGTGGCGGCCACATACATCAACTCTTCATTGCGGCGCCAGGAACGTGAACTCCGCTACCAATCGCTCGCAAACGGGAAGTTCGACCTGCTTTACGTCACCCCGGAACGCTTTCGAAAACCCGAGTTTCTCGCAGTCCTAGAACGGCGTCAAATTCCCCTGCTGGCTGTCGACGAGGCCCACTGTATCAGCGAGTGGGGACACGACTTCCGCCCGGACTACACACGAGTCGATGAGATACGACAACGACTCGATCATCCGACCACGGTCGCGCTCACGGCCACCGCAACCCCCGGCGTACAGCGTGACATCGTCCAGCAGCTGGGACTTGATCGAGAGCAACCCAAAGTCTTCCATGAGGGCATTGACCGCCCCAACTTGCAGCTCGCCGTACAATCTGTCTGGAGCGACGACGAGAAGCTGGATCACTTACTTCGCTTGCGGGAACAACAGCCTCAGCGGGGGATTGTCTACTTTACGCTGATCAAGACGTTGTTGCGATTCAGCGATATGCTGCTGGAACGCGGCGTTTCGCACCTCGTGTACCACGGAGAGTTACCACGCGGTGTCCGGAAGACCTTACAGGAACGATTTATGACCGAATCCGATTCACTCGTGCTAGCGACCAACGCCTTCGGCATGGGAATCGACAAGGAAGATATTCGCTTTGTGTTACACGCCGATCTCCCTGGATCTCTCGAATCTTACTACCAGGAAATTGGCCGAGCGGGTCGCGACGGACAACCTTCTGAATGCGTCTTGTTATACGATCAACGCGACCTCGCGACACAAATGGAGTTCATCCAATGGAGTAATCCAGACGCCGACTTTTACTATCGGGTTTTTGATTTGCTGGTCCGCGATGTTGAACAGATAAGAGCCTTTGGGATGGACTGGTTGCAAGAGAAAATCCACCATCGAAACCGACACGACCATCGGCTTGAAACAGCGCTGGCGATGTTAGAACGCTACGGTGCGATCGAAGGCAGCTTGTCACCCCTCGACGTGCGTGTAATGGGTCCTATTCCAGCCCCCTTACAGGATGCCAAGCGTCTAGCAGAAAAACTCCGTCGCGACCAAGAAAAGCTATACGCGCTGGTTCGGTTCGCGCAGCACGAAGGGGATCGCAAGGCTTTTCTGCATGAGTACTTTGGTTTGCCGTACGAATCCAGTGTGGACACGCTGTCAGAGTGACCGGCGACCGCGTCCCGCCGCAACTCTGCTGGAAACCGGACCTGCTTACTTTCCCTGACTCGCGATATAATCAACGGACGTGTGTCCATCGCACCACCGGGGTGAACAACGGCGACGCGGACAGCGCGCTCTTTTAGCCCCGATAACACAGGTACCACCCGTCCTAAAGAGCAATTCATGACTCGAATTCCGCTGCATTGGCAGATCCTGATCGCGATGTCGCTCGGTGCTTCGATCGGTCTGGTTCTGAATCTCTTTGGCGGTGAACGCCAGTCCGATCAGCCTATCCGCGTGGAAGCGGCGGATTTGCAACCGTATGGCATGTCGAACTCGGTCCGAGTCCACGCAAGTACGATCTGGACATTCGACAGCCCGCACGAGATTCTGATGCAGGTCACTCGGTCGTCGGCAGCCACCCCCTCCACGCGCCGCGTCTTCGTCGGCGCATTGGAAGAGAGCGCTAGTCAACAACCACAGGGAGAACAACTCAACGCGATGTTCTCGCGTTATGAAAACGTTCCTCAACTGCCGCCCGACCAACCAATTCTCGAGCGGATCGCACCGAGCTTAGCTGAGCTCAAGAAGATCGACCCCGAAGCGTACGTGCTGTTCCAACGTCACGGACGCTCACCGGCGCGTACTTTCGGTGATCTGAGTAAACGATTCGGGGACCTGTTCCTGCGTCTTCTCAAGATGGTGTCGGTGCCGCTGATTCTGTTCTCGTTGGCCTCGGGAGTACTGGGACTAGGTCAAGCAGATCGTTTGGGAAAAATGTTTGGCCGCACTCTTCTGTATTACGTTTCCACCAGCCTGCTGGCAATTCTCACCGGGCTCTTCATGGTCAATCTGATCCGACCGGGCGCAGACCCGCAAAGGCAGGTAGTCGAACCCCTTGACCAAGTCCAAGAGCAGGGAAAACAGCTGTCCACGGTGTTGTTCGAACAACTGGAAAATCTGATTCCGATGAACCCCGTACAGGCGATCGCCGAGGGACAATTTCTGGGGATCATCGCGTTCAGCCTGGCCTTCTCGATTTTCGCTATTCTGGTCGGAGGCAAGACGGCCGACACCGTCCGTAGTTTGGCAACTTCGGGCTTTGCGGTGATGATGCGGATGACGATGGCCATCGTCAGACTCGCCCCCCTGGGCGTGTTTTGCCTGATGCTGTTCGCCGCGGCGACTCAGGGAATCGAAGTATTCGGTAGGTTGGGTTGGTACATGTTCACCGTCGCCTGCGCGTTGGCGGTGCACGCATTGATCGTCCTCCCCCTGATCCTCACGTTCGTGGCCAAGCGCAACCCGCTTGAGTTTGCCAAGGCGATGAGCCCCGCGCTGTTTACGGCTTTCAGTTCCGCCTCGAGCAATGCGACACTCCCCTTGACGCTGACCAGTGTTGAGAAACGCGCCGGTGTCAGCAACCGTGTCAGTGCGTTCGTACTGCCGTTGGGAGCAACCGTCAACATGGATGGAACGGCTTTGTATGAAGTTGTCGCCGTATTGTTCATCGCCAATCTAACGCCTGGCGTAGACTTGAGTGTGATCCAACAGGTGAGCGTCGTCTTCACAGCGCTGCTCGCCAGTATCGGCGCTGCCGGGATCCCGCACGCCGGTCTAGTCATGATGGTCATCATCCTACAAGCCGTCGGTCTACCAACCGAATCTCAAGGGCTGATCATCGCGGTAGATCGGATCCTCGACATGTGTCGCACCTGTGTTAATGTCTGGAGCGACTCGTGCGGTTGCGCTGTGATTGCCCGTTTTGAACGGAACGACGCGACTTGACACCCAAGCAATCCCCTTCGACCCTCGTCAGATCGCGGACTTTGACACCACCTCAATAGAGTGTGGCGACGCCGAGTCACCGCGCCGGCGATGAGAGGTGATCACATCCGTTCGACGACTCCAATGCCGAGCAGTGACAACCCTTGCTTCATGGTCCGCGAGGTCAGATCCGAAAGCGCCAAACGGCTTTCCCGCAGTGCGTCTCGTTCAGCTTTGAGGACCGGACAGTGCTCAAAAAACACCGAGAACAGCTGTGCCAGCTTGAACAGATAGTCGGTCAGCTGATTGGGCCGGTAGTCGACTAAGACCTCCTCCAACGTCTCTCCAAAACGCAGTAATTGCAGCGCCAATGCACGCTCTGCCGGATGCGAGAGTTCGAACACCCGGGACGTTTGCGCCTCCCGGCGAGCGTCCATTCCGGCGCGCCGAAAAATACTCTGCACACGGGCGTAGGAATACTGCAGATAGGTCGCGGTGTTGCCCTCCAATGCCAACATCTTGTCGGTGTCGAATTCGTAGTCGCTAGTACGATTGTGCGATAAGTCGGCGTACTTGATGGCACCATGTCCGACTACCCGGGCAACTTGCATCCGCTCCTCCTCATCCATCTCCGGCTCCGGCTTGCGTTGATCGTTGTCTGCGACAACCGTGTGCGCCTTGGCCACCGCTTCGTCGAGCAAGTTCTCCAGACCAACTGTATCACCTGACCGCGTTCGATAGGGTCTCCCGTCGCGACCGAGCACCGTCCCGAACCCAACATGACAAAATTGCACGTCCTCGTGAATCCACTTACGGGCCGCAGTGAACAACTTACCGAAGTGTTCGCTCTGGCGATGATCGACCACGTACAGCATTGCGTCCGGATTCCAGGTCTCCATGCGGTAACGAATCGTCGCCAGGTCGGTCGTCGCATAAAGAAACGCACCGTCTTTCTTACGAATGATCATCGGCGCGTCCCAGTCTTCCAGGAAAACACAGATGGCGCCTTCGCTCTCACGTGCCAGGCCGCTGGTGAGGAATTGTTTCACCACATTGGCAAGTTGTTGGTGATAAAAACTCTCACCGTATTCGACGTCAAAATGAATATCCAGGCGCTCGTAGATACGTTGAATTTCCTGTCGACACTTGGGCAGGAACTCGTTCCACAACGCGAGGCTGTGCTCATCTCCCGCGTGCAGGCGCACGGTTTCTTCCAACACGGCCTCGCCTATTTTTGGGTGCTCCTCGGCGAGTTTCGAGAGCTTTGGGTCTGTAGAGACTTGTGCCAACTGCGAGCGCAGAGCATCGCGGTCTTTTTTCACCTGCGTCAGCTGAGATTGCAGTTTCCGTAGCGATTTCTCTACTTTTTTCTTTTGTTTTGCATCCGCTTCAAGACAGATTTGCGATTGATCGTCGACTTGCTGCTGTAGTCGATCCAGCTTTCTGTTCTGCTCTGGGAAACGCGCGTTTCCCGCGTGGAATTCACAAAGTCGATTGACGCGTTGGTACAGTCGACTCAATTCCATTACGGGATTTTGCTGGTAAGCGTCAGCGTCAACGAAGTGTTTGTACCCATAGATGATCATGCCGAATTGCGTGCCCCAATCGCCCAGGTGATTGTCACCGATCACCTGGTGCCCTAAGAACCGCAACACGCGAGCCAAGCAATCCCCGATCACCGTCGAGCGAATATGGCCCACATGCATCGGTTTGGCAACGTTTGGGGAGGAGTAGTCGATGACTACCACTTTCCGAGTGGGAGAGGTTTCAATTCCAAGCCGCGCGTCACTCAAACCGGGCGCCAGCCGTGAAGACAACCAATCGTCTTTGAGCCGCAAGTTGATGAACCCCGGACCCGCAATTTGTGGCTTTTCGCAAACGTCTGCCAGATCCACTGCAGCGATCAGCCGCTCGGCAACTTCGCGCGGTGGCAGCCCTAGCTGCTTGCCAAGCGGCATCGCGCAGTTGACCTGATAATCACCAAACTTGACATCCTGTGAAGGACGGATCATCTCCAGCAGAGGCGACACCTCGTCGGCGAGACTGGACAGCACAGGACCAAAACGATCGCGAAGTAGTGAGAGAGTGTTCATGCCGTTTCAGGAAGGGACCAGCGTGTTGCCACCATCGTCGAGACTATCAAGACTACCGTAGCTCTGTTTTTGTACAAGTCGGTCTACTCGCCACAAGCCTAACTCGGTCGGCAACGAGAACCATGGCGTGGCCGGGGAAATGCACCACCTCGGTCTCTCGGCTGAGGAATTCCAGCCGGTCACCCACCTCGAAGTGCCCTCCGCCCGACGGATGCTCACGGTCAGCACGTTTTCACCGACCAGTACGGCGGACTCGTTCTCCGAACAACGACTGTTGGAGCCGTTCTTTACGGTTCTCCGAAGCCGCAGGGGCCGCCGCTCGCAACTCCGTCCGCGCAACGCGGGCAGCTGAGATGGATGCCCAGGAAGGTACTCGCAGACCGACGTGAACCCCATCTCCTAGGTCATTGCGGACCACATACGTTTCCAAAAATGGTCGCAGCTGCTCGGCGGAGGAGGCTGTACGCAACGCGTAGCGAACACATTAAGCGTCTCTTTCGCGGCGCCCCGTTCAACGTCTTTCCAACCGTGACGAGCGATGATCTTGCCAGTGTAGCGCGTGGGACACCTGCTGCCGTAATTCAGTGTCCGCTTCGTCATTCCAGGTAGTCCGTCCATCGATCCGGCGAGCCACACAACAGCCGTTGCGGAATACCAGGGTGCGGGAATGTGTGGCGGGTACGCGGTCCTGTTTCAACACCGATCCGGTGAGATTCAGTGGGTCTGCAGCAGAGATGATGTAGCACTTTTCATCACTTGCTTCATCGCGAGCTTGGCGCAATTCGGCAACCGCGTTTTCCAGTGCAAATTGTTCCCCCGACACACCGTCGACAAACCGACCTCCGCGAACCTGGCCCCTGAGCTCCAACTGCCGATAAAAACGCACCAACTCATGCCAGGGAGGTGCCACCGCTTCCCGGACAAGAAGATCTCGGAAAACCACTCCATAACGCCTCAATAACAGCTGCGCCCAATGCTGACATCGCGTCCGCCGAGCGATCACCTGTAAGCGTCGAGGGAACAAAGTCCAACGGCCGGCCGAGGGAGTGGCCGGTGAATTCGTCCGGTTCTTTCGACGCCGTCTACCCCGCGCGCGTCGTCCGTTGCCCACCATCGAACGCACCACTGAGTACGTGTCACAGTTGACCATTCCCTGCGCTGCCAGCTCTCTCAAGGCCTCTTCCAGATGCCCCGGAAGCAACTCGGTAACCGCCAGGAGTTCCTGGAAGAACAGAGCACCGTGACGCGTTAGCGCAAGACGCACATCTTCTGCGTTCGCTCGCAGTCGTCGCGGCGGTCTCGTGTTTCCCCCGTTGTCTGGGTGACCCGGCTTACGCAACCCACTGGTTTTAGTCCCCGCATCTTCCGGGTCGGGTTCAGGCGGAACCAGCCAATCCAGGTCTTCACGCAACATCAGTGAAATCGGCATGACCCGCGTCATGATTGCCATCGATCGACCGGCATTGGCGTCTCGTTTGGGACTCCGCAGTCTGCCCCACACGACCTCGCCGGCGAGAAACAGCTGGTCGAGCCACGCGGGGTCGTAGTCGCTGATCCGCGTCGCCAGCACCCACTCCCAAGCGGCCGCCGGCATCTCGTAGCCTTGCAACAAGCCAATCAACTCACGGATAGCTGTCGGACCACTCCAAACCCGATCACGAGATACTCCCTGGTGGCGAAAGAGAAAACGGGAAAAATCCGCAGGCGCAACCGGGCGTATCTGACGCCGTAGACCACTCAGTGTAAGGCGGTGAATACGCGCCAGCAGGCGACGGTCACACCATTCTGTTTGTTCTTTCTGGATGCCGGGAATCGACGGATGTTGTTTGCTCAATGTGAATTCGCGCGACTTGCTACCAGCAGAAAACGCACCACGTAAAACCACACCGTGTCCTTCCAGCGCCTCCAATGCAACATAACACGTGGTTTCCTCAATCCCTATCTGTGCAGCCAGCGCCCCGGCGGTGCTCGGACCCGAAATCGAAACCCGCCCCTTCAGCAATTCGAGAACCGCTTCTGTACGGCCCCACGACACGTTCAACTCGCTTGGCAATTCGACACCGCCTGCGCACGTCGCCGATGGCAACGCCGCGCGCACGACAGGCCAGCGTTCACAGGCGATCCAACCTTGACCCGCCCCAAAAAGTCCACTTGTCTCGGATTCCGTGAAAGTCTCATTCGCACTCTCCGAGTCGAGTTGCCACTCGACTCGCACCGCACGGCCTTCCCGTACCAGTTCTGGCAACCACGATTCCCAGGACTCGATTTCTCTATCGGTGACCAGCACTAACCTCACCAGCGCATCGTGCAGTTCCTCCCCGTCGCGGACAACCGGCCAGGCTTCGGTACAAACCTGTCGAATTGCATCGGGATCCAAACGTCCAAGATCATGAAAGTCCTCAGGAGCGAGAGTCCGCCGGGCAGTAACGGCTCTTGTCCGACGCTCTTCGAGGGGCGCATCATCCAGAAACGCATACGGGTTGGCATTCAGAATTTCGTGGCAAAAAGGAGAAGGCTCACGGGTATCATGCGGAATCAACTTCACATCACCCGCTTCCACGTCGCCCAACACCTCCATCCAACGCTGCAAATCCATCGCTTCGGACATGCAATCTCGCATCGTTTGTTCGACCAGCGGATGATCGGGGATTTCGACATCGCCGTGGTGATTTTCGAGGCACCCCACCGTCTGGGGAAACACCTCCGCGAGCAGATCATCAGAGCGGAAACGTTGTAGATGTGGAGGCACTTTCTTACCTCCCTGGCGCCGCAAGACAGCCAGCGCACGGGTCACATTCCAACGCCAACGAATCTGAAAAAAAGGTGCGGCGAGAACCGCCTGTTCCAGCAAGTGTCTGGCGTTATGAGGTCCCAACATCTTGAACAGGCTGTCGATGGCAAAACTGTGTTGAGGGCCCAGTGACAACAAGATCCCGTTATCGGTGGCGGCAGCCTGTAATTCAAAGTCGAAGCTACGGCAAAATCGCTTGCGCAACGCCAAGCCCCAGGCACGATTGATGCGAGCCCCCAGCACCGAATGGATGACCAGTTGCATCCCCCCCGATTCATCAAAAAACCGTTCAAACACGATGTCTTTATGAGAGGGCACCAACCCGATCGCGGCCTGCTGCGCCGCCACATAGCCCACCGCTTGGATCGCCGCTTCTCGCCCGATGCCAGACTCGTGCTGCANCCACTCGGCAGCCGCGTTGATCCGTTCAACAGCTGGCAACGCCACGTCGCTCCGTTCCCGAGGCGGGGACCCATCATCGTCAACACTAGGTGCGTCATGAGGAGCGCCGGGACGACTCACTCGCGCGGCGATTTCACTGCGTACTGTGGAAATCGCGTGGGAGAGTTCGGCAGTCCGACCTGGCGATTCTCCGAACCAAAAGGGAATGCTCGGCGGCGCGCCGTGCGCGTCGCTGACGATGACTTCTCCCTGACGCACGCGACGAATGCGCCACGACGTGTTTCCCAATAGGAACACATCACCGGGCAAGCTCTCGATCGCAAAGTCCTCGTCGACACTGCCAACGACGGTCTTTTCGTCTTCGATCACAACGCGGTAATCAGCGGCCTCGGGAATGGCTCCTCCCGACGTGAGCGCCGCCAACCGAGCTCCCCGACGGGCTCGCAAACGGCGACCAATCCGGTCACGGTGAAGGAAGGCACCGCGTCGAGAGTTCGCGCTAATTCCCTCGCTCACAATCGTGAGCACCGCATCAAAATCGCTCCGTGTCAATTCGCGGTACGGCGCCGCGCGTCGACAGAGACAAAACAACGACGTCTCATCCCAATCGCGACAAGCGACCTCGGCCACAATCTGTTGCGCCAGAATATCCAGGGGACCCCTGGGGATTTCGATGCGATCCAGATCCGCTCTCCGAACAGCGCCAATCAAGGCCACGCATTCGAGCAACTCATCGCGTGAAAGGGGAAACAGGCGTCCTTTGGGAGTCGCGTCTAACGAATGGCCCGAACGTCCTACGCGTTGTAAGAAGGTAGCAATCGAACGAGGTGAACCAATCTGACACACCAGGTCGAGGTATCCGATGTCGATCCCCATTTCCAGTGACGCCGTAGCCACAATCGCCTTCAGTTGTCCGGTCTTGAGCCGTTGCTCGACGGTAAATCTACGATCTCTCGACATACTTCCGTGATGACCCGCAACCGCATCCTCACCAAGTCTCTCGCGCAAACTGTGTGCCACACGTTCGGCGAGTCGCCGTGTATTCACAAAAATCAGTGTGCTGCGATGGGACTCGATCAGCTGCAGTAACTGCGCGTAAATCTCCGCCCATTGCTCATGTGAGCAGACCGCAGCGAGCGTCGTCGCGGGAACCTCTACACCCAAATCCATGTCGCGCATGTGTCCCACATCAACAATTGCGCACGGTGCGTGTCGTCTCTCGTCGCGGCGCGTCGGCGTAGGGGTGGAAGACGATTCGAGCTTGCCACACTGTCGCTTCGGTGAGATCTCATCGCACGGTGGCGAGGCGCGCTCACCAACCAGGAAGTGGGCGATTTCTTCGATCGGCCTTTGTGTCGCCGATAGCCCAATGCGAAGCAATGGACGCGGACAAAGTTCCTCCAGTCTCTCCAGCGTCAACGCCAAGTGGGAGCCTCTCTTATCGCGCGCCAACGCGTGAATTTCGTCCACGATGACGGTTTCCACCGTCGCCAGACGTTCGCGCCCCTTTTCCGATGTAATCAACAAATACAGCGATTCGGGCGTGGTCACGAGGATATGGGGCGGTCGCTTCAACATCGCCTGGCGTTGAGACGCCGTCGTATCGCCCGTACGGACCGCCACGCGGAGCGGAAGAGGTCCCCAACCCTCGGCTTCCGACAACGCCCCTAATTCAGTAAGAGGTGTCTCCAGGTTTCGCTGAATGTCATTGCTCAGCGCTTTTAGCGGGGAAACATAGACGACGTGAATGCGCTCCTGGAGATGACCGTCGCGCCAGCGCCGGATCAAGCCGTCGATCGCGACCAGAAAAGCGGCCAAGGTCTTACCCGATCCGGTCGGCGCAGCAATCAGCGTGTTCCGGCCGGCCGCAATCGGACCCCACCCCCGTTGTTGGGGTTCGGTTGGCTCACGGAACCTCGCTCGAAACCAATTTCCAATTAACGGGCTAAAGACATCCAGGCTCATGGAATTATCTTACCCGTTGGACAACGCTGCCGTCGACTATTCGACTGCCCGGCGGATTTCGGCCAGTTCGACGAATGCTTCACCCACAATCGTGTCAATGAGTAGAATGAGATCGCACCGCAGCGGCGGAATCCGTTGCGCCCTGATCGTTTCAATGCAACCCGCCCGAATCCCNCTCAAGACCGTTCATAGTCGAGAAGTAGACAACGGCTTCGATCCTCGGCGGGTGCGAGAATCATGCCCCGACTAGCGAGCATCGTCGCGACGGTCCACCAACGCCCGCTCAACACAATCACTCGCTTTCGTCGGTTTGGAGGACTAGACCATGCTAACGCTACGGNCATCGANCCTTGCGCTCTTGACGCTCGCTTATNTGTCTTCTCTCGTCGCCGAAGACCGTTTCGACGACGTGCGTACGCACATCAAGAACTCGCTTCTGCAAACCCAAGCACCGTCCTTAGCCGTCGCCGTCGCACAAGACGGAAAAGTCGTCTGGGAAGAAGCCTTTGGATGGGCTGACCGTGAAAACCGAGTACCTGCAACGGTTCACACGATGTACTCGTTGGCATCGATTTCCAAGCCGATAACCGCCACTGGATTGATGACGCTCGTCGAGCAGGGGCTACTCGACCTGGACCAACCGGCAAATGACTACCTGGGCGACAATCGTCTGGTCGCTCGTGTCGGTGACGTGGGCAACGCCACACTGCGCACCCTCGCCAATCATACCTCGGGGCTACCGCTCCATTACCAGTTCTTCTACGAAGACGAGCCTTTCACGAAGCCGATCATGTCGGAATCCATTCGGCGTTATGGACAACTACACGCCGCGCCGGGTGAGCGATATCAATACGCGAATTTCGGATATGGAGTAATCGACTACATCATNCAACGGACAGCGAAACAAACTTACAGCGACTTTATGCGCAAAGCGGTATTCGTGCCTCTGGGAATGACGCACTCCTCAGTCGATCTTCCTCCGGAACTCACACGGTTCCAAGCTGTTCGATACGACGCTGAACAACAGCCGTTGCCGTTCTACGACTTTGATCACCCAGGCGCCTCTGCGATCTATAGCAGCGTCCACGATCTGATACGATTTGCTCTATTCCATCTCAAACAACGCCAGGACCAACAACGGTCCATCTTGCGTGATCGTACAATCGATCAAATGCACCAACCGACCGCGAAGATCNGTGAGCACCGCGGGTACGGTGTTGGTTGGTTTGTCAACGCAGACGAATTCGGCGTTCAGACCGTCAGCCATACCGGTGGAATGGGAGGCGTTCGGACGCGGTTGGTACTCGTCCCCGAGAAGAAGATCGCCGTTGCGACGCTATGCAATACCGGCACCAACTTACCTCTGCGTGTCAGCGAAGATCTACTCGCCGAGTTGATTCCCGAGTACCGCGAGCGGCTGCGGCAGCACCGCGCAGACACCGTGACAAGCCCGCCAGTACAACCCGAGCCCGAATTCAAGCTACCGCCAGCATTGCTGGGGAATTGGAAAGGTCGCCTACACACCCACGCCGGTCCAAGGCCCCTGCGGCTATGGGTAAAGCCATCGGGCGACATCCACGTCCAGATCGATAACCAGTTGAAGATGCTGGTGAATCGTACTCGCTTTGCCGCGGGTGAATTGCGAGGTGTGTTCGCCAGCGATGTAGGCACCAAAGACGCCAACCGCCGCCCTTACCAGATTCACTTGAGGGCCAAACTACGCGGTGCCCAATTGTGTGGCTCACTGATTACCCGATCGCTACCGGGACGACGACCTGGGAACGCGTTGAGTTACTGGATGGAACTAGAAAAAGACGACGGGCGAACAAGCTTGTTCGATCGTCAATCGCTCCGGGGATGGCGGATCGTCACACCCTTCGATTTTCTTAACCACGGAAAAGTCTCGGTCAACCAAGGAACGATCGTGCTAGACGCGGGCCAACCGGCCACCGGCATCTCCTGGACCGGAGAGTTACCGCGGACTAACTACGAGCTGGAATTGGACGCCCAACGAGTCGCAGGTGATGATTTCTTCTGCGGGCTCACATTCCCCGTCGGCCCACACTACTGCACGCTCATTCTGGGAGGCTGGGGGGGCGGTGTGACGGGACTCTCGAATCTTGACGGGAACTCGGCAGTAGAAAACGAAACCACTTCATTTGTCGAATTCGAGAACGGTCGTTGGTACCACGTTCGGCTACGAGTCACGCCGGACAAGGTCCAAGCCTGGATCGACAAAGATCAGATCGTCGACGTGGAAACCCGAGGTCGCAAGCTATCTATCTGGTGGGAACAAGAGCCCGTGCGACCGTTGGGCATTGCCAACTGGTACACCAAGACCGCGCTTCGCAACTTGTCCCTGCAGCGTTTACCGGCCCAACGTCCCTGAACGACCCAGGGGATCCTGGCCTCAGGACATGCAGCGAGAGCACGAATCAACCAATGCCACCCGACCTATTTCTGGTCGGTCAAGACACATCGCAAGCCTACTGCAGCATCTCGCAGGTCTTTTTGGATTCCACCCCGAAAGCGAATCACGCCCTTTTGAGTCCGCAAGGCTCCTTCGCGGTTAAAGCTCGTCAGACTTTCCGGTTTATCCTTCCAACTGCCGCCGCGCATGACCCGCCGCTGGGCATCGCCCCCTCGAATCCAGGGACTTCCGTCCTGCGGCGCTCCCTGGTAATCGTTGTGCGCGTGGTCCAGACACCACTCCCAGAGATACCCGTGGATGTCATACAGTCCCCAGGGATTCGGTTTCTTGGCGCCAACCGGTGGGTCGTTTCCAGCCGCGTTACCCGTGTGCCAGCCAAAATCATCCAACTGTTTCGTATCATCACCGAAAGAGTATCGGGTTGTCGTTCCCGCTCGTGCCACATACTCCCACTCGGCCTCGGACGGCAAGCGGATCAGCTGTTTCGCGTCGATCAACTTCGTCTTTCGCATCGAAGCGGTGGCCTTGGCACAAAACGCCATCGCCTCGTCAAATGAGAGCATCTCAACCGAGTTCCGAGGGCCTTTCCAACGGCTCGGGTTGCTCCCCATCACCGCTTCCCACAAATTCTGCGGAACTTCGTACCGGGCAATCTGAAAATGGTAACCCAGGGTCACCTGATGAACCGGTTGCGAACTGGTACCCTCGCCTTTTGCCCCCATCTGAAAGGTGGCCGGGAATTTTCCCTCGCCTGGTGTAATCGGGACAAACTCCTTGCGAAACGTCTCCAGAAGTTGCTTTTGCTGTGGCGACGTATCTGCACCTAAAAGGAGGGCCAACATAAAGACCGTGTTCATATTTTGATCCAGATAATCAAATCAAACGACGACAAAATCTCACACGCGACTCCGAACTGGAACAAACTGCGTTCGTACTGCAAAAACTGGGGATGCCGCATTCAGACATCGGTTTGCGGATTATTGATGATCGTGCCCGAACGGAACGTCTCCGCTAGTGCGTGAGGCACTTCGGCTTCCGCCAGCACAACGCGGGCTCGATTTTCTGCAACTTGGGCCTTCATCAACTGTTCTTGGGCGATCGCCTCGGCGCGTTTCTTTTCTGCGGCGGCGCGGGCCACTCGAGTATCCGCTTCGGCCTGATCTGCTTGCAGCCGAGCGCCGATGTTCTCCCCCACGTCGACATCAGCGATATCAATCGAGACAATTGCAAAGGCGGTTTGTGCGTCGAGACCGCGATTCAATACGTTCCTGGTGATCATATCGGGGTTTTCCAGGACCGCGTTGTGCGTCTCAGCAGAACCAATCGACGAAATGATACTCTCACCAACCCGGGCGATCACCGTATCTTCCGTCGCGCCGCCAATCAACTGCTCCAGATTCGTTCGCACCGTCACTCGCGCTCGCACACGAAGTTCAATTCCGTCTTTGGCGATCGCGCTCAACGTGGCCTTGCCACTTCGCGCCGGATCGGGACAGTTGATTACTTTCGGGTTCACGCTGGTATTCACTGCGTCGAGAACGTCACGCCCAGCCAAATCAATTGCTGCTGCCCGATCAAAATCTAAATCGATCTGCGCGCGCTGTGCGGAGATAATAGCATTGATCACATTGGGAACATTGCCACCCGCCAGGAAGTGCGCTTCCAATCGTTGCGTAGAAATGCCATCCTCGCTACTCACATCGAGGCTCGCCTGCGTGGCCATGATCTTGGCTTGTACGACGACGTTTGGATTGATTTGAAGAAAGTGCATTCGAATCAAACTGGTAAACGTGACGCCGGCCCCCGAAGCGGCGGCGTTAACATAGAGGCTGCCGTACTTGAGGGCGAAGACCAAGACAACCAAAAACATCAGCCCAAGTAGAACCGCGACAACAAGCAAGACTGGTTCCATCGTATTCACGCCTTTGTTTGGGATCGATTCTCTGGGAAGCGGCGATAGCAGACTGACGAAACTCGTGTCGCCGTCCGTCCAAACGCGGAGCTGTTTTCCAAACAGCCTATGAGGCCTAAATCATAACGGATCGAAATTGGGTCAAACAAGTCTCCGCCGCTCAGACATTCCGGAGCATCGGCAGCGCGCGCCGCGGCGACGTACCCAGGCCAGAGAAGCCATTCAGAGAAAAGAGAAAACGGTCCGACAGCGACCGTCACTCCTGTTCCTTGAGGGTGAACCAACTCAGGGCACCCAATCCTGCGGCACAGATGATAAACGTGGCGTCAAGCGTTTGCGAAGCGTGTTTGAATGGCGCCAAACCAGGATTGATATAGCCAATCGCTAGATCCGCAAAAAACAAAAGAAAAACCAAGACCGCAACTGCAATCCCAGCGATGCAAAGTACTTTTGGAAGATTTAACGACATTCAGAGCAATCCCCGGCAGCCCAGCGCTGGAATCCCACCGTATCCATGTCGCTTAGTATAATTACCCGCCCCCGCATGTCACCCAGGTTTTAGCAACATGACACCTCTTGGAACCCCTACTGTGGGGGGAAACTGGGTGATTCGGGTGTTGTGAACTTTCCAGTACGATTGTCGCCGAAGCGGCAACCCGCACACGGGGTCTCTGTTCGCCCCCATTCACTCGCCCCATGCACATCGCACCGGCTAACCGTACACGAGAAGGAATCGCNACACGAGAGCAGCTGCGGTTGGAGACCGTCCTTTGCGCGNTGACACGCGGAACGACTNACTGCGGTCATGCGCTCGCAGTTCTCCGGTGTTACTAACTCCATTTGGGTATCGAACTTCCATGGATGAAGCCCGTTGGAATCGCTTTCGTGAACTGGTGCCGGTCAGCCGTCGCTGGGCTTATTTTGATCATGCCGCAGTCGCGCCCATTTGCCAGCCAGCGCAATCCGCGATCGAACAGTGGCTGATCGAAGCGGCCGAGCAGGGGGGAAGTGTATGGCCGCAATGGGCTGAGCGCGTCGAGCGCGTTCGCCGCCAAGCCGCGCGGATAATCGGAGCCGATGCCGATGAAATCGCATTGGTCCCCAATACCACAGCTGGCATCAATTATGTGGCCGAAGGGTATCCCTGGCAGAAGGGTGACAATCTCGTCACCCTGGCGAACGAATTTCCATCGAATCTGTATCCCTGGATGAACCTCGCCGATCGGGGAGTCGAAACNAGANCTGTCCCTGTCGAGGAAAACGGTGAAGTCAATCTAAATCGTATTGCAGAGACCTGTGACGAGCGAACTCGGATACTCTCTGTCAGTTGGGTGGGATACGCGACAGGTTGGCGCAACAACCTCGACGAGATCTCACGTTTGGCACGCGATCGGGGCGTGCTCCTTTTCGTGGATGCAATCCAAGGCTTGGGGGTTTTTCCCCTGAACGTACGCAGATCTCCTATCGACATGTTGGCTGCCGACGGCCACAAGTGGCTACTCGGCCCGGAAGGCGCTGGAGTATTCTACATTCGAAAAGAGCTCTTGCAGGTGTTCCGGCCGCGCAACGTCGGCTGGAACAGCGTCACGCACGCGCATGATTTTTCTCGAATCGCATTGGATGTAAGAAAATCCGCCGCTCGTTACGAAGGTGGGTCCTGGAACATGGCAGGTATCGCTGCCCTCGGAGCATGCCTGCAATTTCTCACCGATTTTGGGTTAACGGACGACCGCTCACCGATCGCGGATCACCTGATGGAGATCACGGCTGAAGCCTGCCAGCGGTTGCATGAAATAAAAGCGACNATTGTCAGCGTCCGCGACCGGGACCACGCTTCAGGCATCGTCGCGTTCGAGCTACCTGGCAAAGACCCACAGGAAGTCCGACGGCGTTGCCTGGCGAAGCAGGTCGCGATCAGCTGTCGCGCAGGGCGGTTGCGTATCAGCCCCCACGCTTACGTCAATAGCCAGGATATCGACCGCTTGATCGGAGCGTTGCAAGACCCCACCTAGTCGACCCTGGCACGCGACCCGGCGCCGGTTCGCGATCTGTACGAGGCCGGCATTCTCGGTCTGCCCGATCGGATCCGGCTTGTATACAAATTGCAAACGGTTTGGGATACTGGGCCGTTGAGGATGCCCGAGGTTCCAGATCGCATACTCGGATCTTCACCGAGGCGCGCCCATCGTTCGGGTGTGCTACGGCGGCCTGGATATATCTCCAGCGGCCGTTCCGAAGGCTTGATCCAATCGCGGTGAAACCTCGTTGACCGAATACCGGTACACCTGCTTCTCGTCCTACGTTTCCCCGAAATGCAATGGCTCAATCTTCACCAACGGTCGCCGTCTATACCGGGTCATTCGATCCGGTGACCCTGGGACACGTGAACATCATCCAACGTAGCAGCCGACTGTTTGACACCCTCGTCATCGGCATCGGCANCAACTCGGATAAACAATCGCTGTTTCCGCTGAGCGAACGCGTCGCGCTTCTACAACGGGTTACCGTGGATCTGCCGAATATCCGCATCGAGACATTCTCGGGCCTCGCCGTTGAGTTTGTATACCACTGCCAGGCTCGGGTAATGGTCCGAGGCGTTCGGCCCCTGACCGACATCGCGGCCGAGTTCACCATGATGATGGCCAACCACCATCTGGCGCCAGACATCGAGACCATCTTCCTGATGGCCGATGAAGAACTCGCCCACGTCTCCAGTTCACTGATCAAGCAAATCGCGCCCTTGTCGGACGACCAGATGCTCGCCAAGTTCGTCCCCGCGGCGATCATCCCGGACCTTCGGAAACGCCTGTCTGAAACTGTCGATCCGTAGATCCGAAACTCCATTCACGTTTTGATCCTCTGCTACGCTCTCAGCCGACACTCCGGTTTCACCGATGTCCATTCCCTTCTTGACCGACGACCACGTAAACCAAGTGGATTATCGGGAAGTCGTTTCATGGATGCGCAATGCATTCCAGTGGCACGCCGACGGTGCATTGCAAGCCCCGGCTCGGATCGCCTCGAAGATGAAAACGGGTGAACTGGTGTTTACCGTCGGTGCGCTTGGCTCGGCGGACCCGTGCATTGGTTTCCGCGCCTATGACCTGCAGCAACTCAGCTCACCGACGCGATCAGAGATCACGGCGGTATTCAATGGTCAAGACGGTTCTCTGGAAGGGTTGGTCTCGGGCAAGCAACTTGGCGCCGTACGGACCGGAGCCATAGGCGGCTTGGCGATCTCCCAGCTTGCACCCGCAGACGCGAGCGTGCTGGCGTTGATCGGTACCGGACTGCAGGCGCGAACTCAGTTGCGGGCAGCGTGCGCTGTGCGCGATTTTCGTGACATCCGCGTCTACAGTCGCAGCACCGCATCCCGGGAGGCGTTTGCCACAGAAATGGGACACCAGATCCAAATCGATGTTACCGCGGTCGCCGGCGCTGAACAGGCGGTCCAAGACGCCGATGTTGTCGTCTGCGCAACGACCAGTTCGCAACCGGTGCTTGCAGCCGAATGGCTCAAACCAGGCGTACACGTAAACAACGTGGGGCCCAAATTCAAGGCTCACCATGAATTACCACACGAGGTCTACGAACAAAGTCAGATCCTGGTAACGGACTCACTAGACCAGCTGAGCGCGTTCGGCGCGGATTTCCTGCTTAGCGGAACCTCCATCTACGAACGCATTCGCGCGCTTTCCACGATGCTCAAGACCAACGCGCCGGATCCGCGNCAACCCGATNCGATAACAACCTTTATCTCGGTGGGNCTGGCCGGTACCGAGGTCCTCATGGCGCGACATCTGTTGCAGCGGACAGCCCATTAAACGTACCGCTTCCCGGCTCATCGCCCGTTGCCTACGGGCACCCGTGTAGCGCCGAGGCTCGAAGCCACTGCAACCCGGACAAANCTCGGATCGATGAACGATCGGTCGCTGCGCTGATCCGTGGCTGATGGTCGACAAAAGGTAAGAAAACTCTCCGCTGGAAGACTCCCAAACAAACCGCGTCGCCCTGGGCTGGCAAGCTGCGGCGGGAAAATCTAACGTGTCTCCCGATCGCGACCGATTAGCCGTTGTAGTGACTCTTCAACGGTCTCCTTTTTGTCTTCTGCCTCACGTAGCGCAGACAGTTCTCTCTCCAGCTTGGCAATCTGGC
This sequence comes from Planctomycetaceae bacterium, assembly GCA_002702965.1. GTDB lineage: Bacteria > Planctomycetota > Planctomycetia > Pirellulales > Pirellulaceae > UBA9264. The sequence continues at coordinate 8,973 of PADE01000239.1, read as the reverse complement.
GGCGGCGGTGGCGACTGCGAATCTGATTCGCAGTTTCGATCAAGTCTCGTAACTCGAGGGCCATTTGTTTGCGTTCGGCAGGTTCTTTTTCCGTGCGGATGTCGTTCGCGAGCGTTTCGATCTCCGCTTCCAGACCCGACACAACCGATCGTTCCGATCGACCGCGTGCGAGCGCAGGCGCCGGCCGTTCACCCTCCATCCACTCACCACCCATCCGCTCGCCACGCGGTCCGCTGAAGCGCATCATCTGTTCCATGATTTTCTCGAATTGGCGGCGCATTTCGTTTGGCGATACGGCTCCCTCGATACCCGATTCTCGATCAGGCGCTCCAGGCCGACCGGGTGGCCCGCCACCAAAAAAACCGCGGCCGCGACCTTCTGTGTCGGGGGAGATCTCAAAGCCACCACCGGAGAACTCCCGCCCCGCACCACCGCGAAAGTCCTCTCTCTTGGCTTCAAAATCACCTTCACTATTGAAGAACTTCCATTGACGCTTGAGCCGATCCAGACGCTCTCGCGTCTGTTTGACCTGTTTGCTGTCTTCGCCATGGTTCTCGATGAGCTGTTGGAGCTGCTCTTGTTGTTCGTCGATTTGACGACGGAACTGGCTCTTATAAAAGGCGGCCGGATCACGGACGATTCCCCCACCGCTGTACACCCCTCGCCGTTCACCAAACTTGCGCTTCAGATCCTCAAGTTGCCTACGGAGACGGTCGACCTGTTCGGTCGTCGCCGGAGTCCCCGATTTTTCCTTGTCCACACTCGGGACCTTCGCCTTCGCGTCTCCGCCTACCGCTTCGGGTGGATCGGAGTCCCGTTGAGCCAAGCCAGGGGTCGCCACTAGGGCCACGCACAGCAACGTGTTTTTGGCAGTATTCCACATCTCGTTGATCTCCCAACAAGGAAACGACCACACATTCGGAGCGACTGTTGCTCTCAATTACCGCGGCAGGCAACCCGTCTGTGCGATGTCACAACGACGATCTCTTGACTTCTTCATTTTATCGCTCGGAGTGGAGTTTGTCACACCGATTTAGAAGGCCTGCGCTTACTCTGTCGGTTCGTTGCCGGCGAGCTTAGCGGCATCGCCGAGATCGCAAGGTACTTCTAATCGGGGACGAAGTTGTAATCGGGGACGAAGTTGCGACGTAGCGGTAATTCTGTAAGCTGGCGCAGGAAACAGAGCACAAACCTCTGCAGACGTGCTCGTCGACTCCTCGGAACTGCCCCGATGAAAACCGCAACACTTGGCATACTTGCCTGCCTATTCGTTTCGCAGTGGGCGATCTTGGCCGGTGCAGCCGATTGGAGACAATTTCGGGGGCCAGGGGGCGACGGCACGAGCACTGACCGTGGCTTGCCGACGCACTGGACCGCAACCGAAAACGTCGTCTGGCGCACGCCGCTTCCCGGTCTCGGTGGCTCCAGCCCGATCACACTGGGAAACCGGGTCTACTTGACCTGCTACACGGGCTATGGAATCGAACCCAACCAGGGCGACATGAGCGATTTGCAGCGCTTCGTTGTTTGTCTGGACCGAAAAACAGGCAATATTCTATGGAAGAAGAAGTGCACATCAGATCTGCCGGAATCTGCCTACTCCGGAGGAAACAGTTCACGGCATGGTTACAGTTCCAGCACGCCGATCACCGATGGGGAACACCTGTATGTGTTCTTTGGGAGGTCGGGTGTCTTTTGTCTGGACCTGGACGGGCAGCCACTTTGGCACGCCGATGTCGGCACCCGCATCCATCGTTGGGGTTCGGCCAATTCACCCGTGCTCTTTAAGCATCTGCTGATTGTCAATGCGAGCGTCGAATCAGATTCTCTGATTGCGCTCGACAAGGCGACGGGAAAACAGGTCTGGAAAACCGGCGGCATTTCGTCCTCTTGGAATACCCCGTTGCTTGTCGAGGCCTCGAACGGAACGATCGAATTGGTTGTTAGCATTCAGGGAAGTCTGTTAGGTTTTGCACCCTCTTCGGGTGACCAACTCTGGCGCTGCGATGGCATCCGAACCTACGCCTGCCCGAGCGCTATCGCGCATCGCGACGTGATCTTTGTCACCGGAGGTCGTGGTCAGCAATCGACGCTGGCGGTGCGCGCCGGAGGACGGGGCGACGTCACCACAACACATCTCAGGTGGCGAGTCGAAAAAGGCTCCAACGTATCGTCGCTTGTCTATCACAACGGATACCTCTACTGCGCCAACGATCGGCGGGGCATCGCCTTCTGTTTTGACGCCGTGACCGGGAAAGTCAAATACGAACAGCGTCTGATGCCGCGTCCCGATCTGGTGTATTCCTCTCCGGTAGCCGCCGACGAGAAGATCTTCTATGTCTCACAGACGCGAGGCACTTACGTTATCGCTGCCCGACCTTCGTACCAGCTGTTGGCCCATAACGCATTTAAACATGACGCGGCGAGATCGAATGCTTCGCCCGTGGTCAGCGACTCTCAGCTGCTGTTGCGAAATGACCGTTTTCTTTATTGTCTAGGGACTCGGTAGTCCCCGCATCCTGGACCGCACGACGACAATCCCGATCGACACCCATCGCCCGCAGGCGATCGACGGACATCGCGCAGGAGAACGCCCGTGATCAAGACGACCGTGGTCGGCAGCTACCCCGTCCCTACCTGGCTGCGCGTCGTCAGTACCCGTGAAAGCCTACGAGACGCGATCTTGGCAATCATCAAGATCCAGGAATTGGCCGGCATCGATGTTGTCGCTGACGGCGAACTCTATCGGTGGGACATCAACCACGCTGAAACCAATGGGATGATTGACTTCTTCGTCAAGCCGATGCAGGGNGTGCAGCATCGTTTGACATCACAGCAGTTAGCCGCCTGGCGCAACGAAGCCGGCAACCAGTTTCGCGCCATGCCGCCGGGAATCGTAGTCGATGACCTGGAACCGGGGATGCTGAACCTAAAAGAGGACTACAGCCTGTTTCGGAATCTCACCGACCGACCAAAGAAGTTCACGCTCACCAGCCCTTATATGCTCGCCAAGATGCTCGCCGATGAGCACTACGGGGACCTCGAAATGCTCGTCTTGGCACTGGCGGACGTCTTGCGGCAACAAGTCGCCGAAATCGACGCGGACATCATTCAAGTGGACGAGGCGAACGTCACTGGACACCCGGAGGATGGCCTGCTGGCCGCATCCGGGATTAACCGCGTCCTAGAGGGAGTCGCCAACGAAAAGGCAGTTCACCTTTGTTTTGGCAACTACGGCGGACAGACGATCCAGGCTGGAGCGTACGACCAATTGCTCGATTTCCTGAATCACCTCCAATGTGATCATCTCGTACTGGAGATGGCTCGACGCCCTGACACGGAACTCAACCTGATGCAGAATGTGCGATCCGAAATCGGGCTCGGCATCGGAGTGGTCGACATCAAGGATAACGAAGTCGAGTCACCGGAAATCGTCGCCCACCGTATCGAACAGGCCGCCGCTGTGCTGGGCGCAGAACGGATTCGATACGTTCATCCCGACTGCGGTTTCTGGATGTTGCCACGCAGCGTCGCTGACGCCAAGATGCGTTCTCTGGTACACGGCCGCAATCTGTTCGAGGGCAATTAGTCGGCCGCAATTCGGAGGACACGCCACGGCCTGCACGCGATCCCAAAGCCATTCGTCGCAACCAGACGCACCGATCTAGGCGATCAGTTCCTTGCAATCCCCGTCCGGCTTCTCTGCGACATAGCGGGGTACCGCGTAACCGGGCAACTGCGCCCGCATCGCCCTCACCAGCTGTCGGCCCCGCGTCACTGAGACCTCAAAATGCGCAGCGCCGGACACTCGATCTAACTGGTGTAGGTAGTACGGCACGACTCCCAGATTAATCAATCCGCGGCTAAGCCCTATCAGTGCATCGAGCGAGTCATTGACTCCTCGCAGCAGCACCGACTGATTCAGAACCGTGACACCATCTTCCAATAAGCTCCGTAAGGCCGCGCTCACCTGACTGTCGATTTCTGCTGGGTGGTTTACATGGACCACGACGATCGACGTCAAACGTGTCGTGTTGAGACTGGCGAGCAGCCTCTCGGTGACTCGTTCGGGCACCACAATCGGCAACCGAGTGTGAATCCGCAAGCGTCTCACATGTCCGATCTCGGCGATCGCACCGATCAGGGCATCGAGTTGTGAGTCGACCAACGTCAACGGATCTCCTCCGCTGAGCAACACTTCTTCGATTGAAGGATCACTCCTTAAGATCTGCAGGGCCGGCTGCCATTGATCGAGCGACCGGGGGCCATCGTTGTAGGGGAAGTGTCGCCGGAAACAATAACGACAGTGGATCGCGCAGGCGCCGGTAGTGATAAGCAACGCTCGGCCCGTGTATTTCTGCAACAGCCCGGGCGACCGCGCTGCGGCAGCCTCGTCGAGCGGATCCACCTGATCACCCTCGGTGGGATGCAATTCCAGTTCCAGGGGCAATACCTGGCGCAGCAGCGGATCGTGGGGGTTTCCAACCTCCATCCGGCGGACAAAACTCAGCGGGGCGAATAGCGGAAACAAACGCGCGGCGCGGCGTGCGGGCGCGAGATAGTCACTCGGCAAATGTAGGCGGCGCAACAACTCGCCAGGATCTCGCACTGCCGAATTCAGCGCGCGCTGCCAGCGGGCGGTCCTCTTCGCAGTGGTCGGGACAGAATGAGACTTTCCGGTTACAATTGCCATGCTGCCTCAAAGGGATGATGTACCTGTCTCAGGGAACACGAATACGGGAACTCCCACGTTGGCTACCTACAAGACCAGCGATTTTCGAAAAGGGCTGAAAGTCCAAATGGACGGCGAGCCGTATTTAATGATTGAAATGAACTTTGTCAAACCCGGCAAAGGGAATGCATTCTACAAGTGTAAACTGCGCAATCTAATTCGCGGAACCGTGCTTGATCGTACCTACAAGGGTGGCGACTCGCTTGAATCCGCGGATGTCGAAGAGATCGATGTTCAGTACTTGTACCGGCAAGCAGATACGTTTGTATTCATGGACAATTCGAGCTACGAGCAATACGAATTACCCTCCGAGACGATTGCGGATACGTGGAAATACCTCAAAGAGGGGATGGGTTGTTCGATGGTCCTGTACAACGAAAATCCCCTGACAATGACCCCTCCCAACCACGTGCAGCTCCTAGTTACCCAGTGCGAACCAGGAGCCAAGGGTGACACCGCGACGAACGTCACCAAGCCTGCGGTGGTGGAAACGGGTGCCGAAATTGTCGTTCCGGGATTTATCAAGGAGGGCAATTTGATTAAGGTCGATACCCGCACGGGTGAGTACGTTGAACGAGTAAGCAACTGAGCAGACCATGCTACAATCGCCTCCCCTCGACCGTGTTCCTGGTGCTATCCTGTTAGTGGCTGCCGCCATCTGCCTTCACGGAGCCTCCGTGAGCGGTTCGGATGGTGCGTTGCTCTGGCCAGCGGGGGTCGTNGNCGCGATCGTCGGCATCATCTTCTTCACACGCCCAGGTACGGTCAANAAGAATGACCGAGATTGAGAAGTCTTCGTCTCAATTGGTCCCCTGGTTGCGGTCTGCGGCCCANCAAGGTGCGTCGGATGTACANTTTGTCGCGGGCCATCCTCCCATGTTGCGGCTGCACGGCCGCTTGCTCGCCCTCGACACCGAGCNCTTNACTCCGGACACGCTGGCCCACGAACTGTCGCTGCTCTGCCCGGCTGACTCGTTCTCAGAATTCGAACGCANCAAGAACNTCGACTTTGCACTGCAACNGGAGTTCGACGGNCAAACGCAACGGTTTCGAGCGAATTTCTTTATCAGTGGGCGGCTGATGGGCGCCTGTATTCGAGTGATTCCCGACAAAATTCCCAGTTTCCAGTGGTCGGGATTTCCTCGCAATGTCGCCGACCGACTGACTGGGTTTCGAAACGGCCTGGTGGTCGTTGCCGGCGTCACCGGAGCNGGCAAAACAACGACGCTGGCGATGCTCATCAACTTGCTCAACAACGCCGGGGATTATCGCATTATCACAATCGAGGAGCCGATCGAATACGTCTTTCCCCAAAGTTCCGGATCGCTCGTGACGCAACGTCAGGTCGGGGTCGATGTGGCCTCGTTCTCCGATGGCTTGAAATACGGATTGCGTCAGGATCCGGATATCATTCTGGTCGGAGAAATTAGAGATCGAGAGACGGCGCAAATGGCGTTGAGCGCGGCCGAAACCGGGCACCTCGTTTTCACGACACTCCATAGCCGTGACGCCAAGGGTACGATCTCGCGGTTATGTGATCTGTTTCCGCAAAGCGTGCAAACAGAAGTCCGCGCCCAACTCGCAATGAGTTTACGCGCTGTCGTCAATCAGCATTTGTTGCCGGGTGCGAACGAGGGAGATGCACGCCAACTGGCGCTGGAAATCCTCTACAACACATCGCCCATCAGCGCTGCGATTCGGTTCGGCAAGATCGAGAGCATCGAAAACAACATTCTCACTGGGCGTTCCAGCGGCATGGTGACGCTCGACGAATCACTGAAACGACTACTCGGTGCTGGAAAGATATCTCACGAAACTGCAGAACGCTTCGTCAGCGACCAATCCTTTCTACATCGGTCGTCTCAGCCGCGGTGAATTANGACNAGGCGGTCNCGGTCAGAAGCAACCAAAAGCTGACCAGGTTCGTGGACTCTCAGATGGCGCCTCATATATCCTTGCAACCTGTTGAACTACCGCGGTACAACTGGGGCGCAACGAATTCTCGCTCACCCGAATAACACGGAATAGCGCGATGCAAAAAACCGAGCTCTTGAGACGCGATCAAGATCATCTCATTCACCCCCTGCACAACCGCCAATTGCATCGGGAAGGACACGTGTGGGTCAAGGGCGAAGGGGCGGAACTGATCGATGCCGATGGCGAGCGATATCTCGATATGCTAGCCGGCCTGTGGAACGTCGTCGCCGGTCACGGCCGCACCGAGTTAAGCGAAGTCGCTTCGCAGCAGATGAGCGACCTCGCATATTGCTCGGGTTACGCCGGCAGCTCCAACCTCCCGGCGATTGAACTAGCTGAGCGCCTCGCCGGGATGACTTATCCGTCGATCAATCGATTTTTCTTTACCTCGGGCGGTGGTGAAGCGACCGATTCGACCATTAAGACCGCCAGGTATTTCTGGAAACTGCGTGGCCAACCGGAGAAAACAAAGGTCATCGCCCGCCAATGGGGATACCACGGAGTCACACTGGCCGCCATGAGTGCCACAGGGATCAGCAGTTATTGGCCCATGTTTGAGCCCCGCGTCCCGGGTTTTTTCCATATCGCTGCACCCGATTCCTACCGCTATCGGGCCCCCGCAGGGATCAGTCCCGGCCTGGCGGCGGCCGATGAACTGGAACAAGCGATCCTCCGAGAGGGGGCGGATAGTATCGCGATGTTCATCGCTGAACCGATTCAGGGTGCCGGTGGTGTGCTGATTCCACCCGACGATTACTTCCCGCGAATTCGCGAAATCTGCGACCGCCACAAGGTATTGCTGGTAGCCGATGAAGTCATCACTGGTTTTGGCCGGACGGGCAAGATGTTTGCGCTCGACCACTGGGGAATCCAACCCGATATGATTCAGTTTGCCAAAGCGATCACGTCCGGCTATTTCCCATTCGGTGGTATCGGCGTCAATGACGAGATCGCCGAAACACTCGACAGCGATCAGGCTGTCTGGATGCACGCGTACACGTACAGCGCGCATCCGGTAGGTTGTGCCGTCGCACTTCGCAATCTCGACATCATCGAACAGGAAGACTTCCCTCGCCAGGCCTCTGAAAAGGGTGATGACCTCCTGCAAAAACTCACGACTGCACTCGCAGATCACCCGCATGTGGGTGACGTGCGCGGCAAGGGGCTGATGTGTGCTGTGGAATTTGTGCGCGACAAATCAACCAAAGAAGAATTCGATGCGGCCGAACAGGTCGGTGGGCGCATTCATGCGGCCGCGCAACAACGCGGCCTCTTCAGCCGACTTCGAGGAGATGTCTTCCTGTTGGCGCCGCCGATTGTGATTTCCACAGGCCAACTAGATCGTGTCGTTGAGGCGCTGTCAGATTCAGTACATGAAGTGCTGGATTAGAGGTTCTTTACAAACCACTGTCAGTCCTTTGTCTCTTCCCTTACAGCCCGACAAACCGCATGTCCAGATCATCACCGTTCCCCACCATACGGATGAGACGCCTGCGATACCATCCGGCGATGCGTCGACTTGTGCGTACGATTCAATTGACGCCATCCAATCTGGTTCTTCCGCTGTTCATCCGTTCGGGAGACCAGATTCGTCAGCCGATCGGCGCGATGCCAGGTCAGTTCCAGCTGTCGGTGGACCAACTCGCCAGCGAAGCTCGCCAGGCCGCGAGTCTTGGGTTGGGCGGAATCATCCTGTTCGGAATCCCCGACGAGAAAGACGGCAACGGCAGCGGGTCCTGGCAGGAGGATGGGATCATCCAACAGGGGATTCGAGCCGCCAAGGAAGCCGCACCAGACCTGCTGGTGATCACCGATGTCTGTTTCTGCGAATACACCGACCACGGACATTGCGGTGTCCTTCATGACCATGCGGGGCGCGTCGATGTCGACAACGACGCCACACTTCATTTGCTCGGGAAACAAGCACTCAGCCACGTTCACGCGGGCGCCGATCTGGTTGCACCGAGTGGTATGATGGATGGAATGGTCGGAGCAATTCGTGACACGTTGGACGAAGCGAGTCAGTTCCAGATTCCGATCATGAGTTACGCGGTGAAATACAGCAGCGCGTTCTATGGACCGTTCCGTGAGGCCGCCGAGAGTACACCGCAATTCGGTGATCGCCGGACCTATCAAATGGACCCCATGGCAGCCGCGGCGCAAGCGCTGCGAGAAGCCCAGATGGATCTGGAAGAAGGCGCGGACATGTTGATGGTCAAACCGGCTCTCGCCTATTTGGACATCATTCGCCAGGTCAGCGACCG
>PADE01000238.1 GCA_002702965.1 Planctomycetaceae bacterium | reverse complement strand
AAGGCATACATTGTCATCATGAATTCAGGACTCCACGTGGCGTATCGACCCCTACCATGGCCCCACCGATGTCAGCCACGAAACCACAGGCACAACGGTCGCAGGACCTACAGCTATGCGGTTGAAATTTCCACAAAAGCAAACGGACCGTTGATGCTCGTGGCGCCTGGACATTCGGAAGACGTCTTGTTCATCAAAAGCAAACGGTTCATCAAGAAACAAACGCGAAACGTTCCCTGGAACTTCGCTGGCATTCGACAGCTGCAAGAGGTCCCATGGCCTCCTCGGAATCCCGAACACTTGAATTAGCGACTCTCCCTGCTAGACTCCCTGGCAGCTCAGTGGAAATCAAAGTTTTGTCCTACCAGCTCACTAGCAGCGACTCTGTGCGTCGAGCGTCGAATGGATACTGCCAGTGGACCAGCCCCCTGGCAGAGCGGTTCTCTGGATCCTGTTGAATAGGTAGTCGATTGTCCGCCAGTGAGGTCAAACTCCCAGAAAACCTAGGCCCATATCGAATCCAATCCCACATCGGTAAGGGTGGGATGGGCGTGGTCTATAGGGCCATCGACACCCGTCTCGACCGGGAGGTCGCCATCAAGGTCTTGGCGTCCGAGTATGCAGGAGACGCCCAGAGTCTGAGTCGCTTCGAAAGAGAAGCTAAGGCCATTGCTGCGTTGAATCACCCGGGGATCGTGACCATTCACTCGGTGGAGGAATACCAGGGATTCCGATTCATCGTCATGGAACTTGTGTCGGGAACTTCTCTAAGCAGCCAGGTCACTCCTGGGGGGATAACCCTGTCGAAACTTCTCGACCTTGCGATACCCATCGCAGATGCCATCGCTGTTGCCCACCGAGCAGGTGTCACTCACAGGGACCTTAAGCCAGATAACATCATGGTAGGAACCGATGGCAGGGTGAAGGTCCTGGATTTTGGATTGGCAAAGTTGGCTACGGCAGAAGCTCAAGAGGTAGAGTCGACCATCGAGTACGATGCCAATATTACCCAGAAAGGTCAGGTGATCGGAACACCCTGCTATATGTCACCTGAGCAGGCCGAGGGACGCGAGGTCGACGGTCGTACCGATGTCTTCAGCTTTGGCATCATCCTCTATGAACTGGCTACAGGGGTTCGTCCATTCAGCGGCGATACGCCGCTGTCGACATTGACCTCGGTTCTCCGAGATGAACCTGTGCCCACGACAGAACTGAAGCCGGGCCTGCCCCGGTATTTTGGCAGGATCATTTCCAGGTGTATGGAAAAATCGGCGGACAGGCGTTACCAGACGGCTCTCGATCTGCGCAACGAGTTGGAACAGCTCCGCAGAGACGTCTCGACGGGTGAGCTAGAAAGTCCAGCAACCGTGGTGTCGTCGGGAGGCAAAAGGTTCTTAACTCCCGTGCTCGTGGTGATGCTGATATGCCTGGTGGGAATTTGCGCATTCCTCCTGAATCAGGGTGAAAAGATTCCAGAGACAGCAGAACTTTCCATTATTGAGAGTGATGCGGTGGCCGTCATCGGTTTCTCCAACATCAACGACCCTGCCGATGGTGAGAACTTGGGCTCCATCCTCTCCAATCTGCTTACCAGCAATCTTTCAGGGATGGAGAGACTAAAAGTCCTGTCCCAGCCGAAAGTTGCCTATGCGCGGAAAAGCGTTCTGGGATCTTCAGACCAAGCTTTCGACGCTTCCAATGCCGAAGTCGTCGCCCGAAAAGCCGGTGCCGGGGTCATGGTGGTGGGGACCGTGAGTCGACTGGGAGAGAAATACGTGGTGACGGCGGAGGCGATCAGAGTTGAGGACGGCACCAATCTGGTCTCGGGAAGGGGTGAAGCCAATGAACCCAGCGAGTTGTTTGCGCTGGCTGCGGGACTCAGTGACACCTTGAGGAAAGGGTTGGGTCAGTCAGCGGACAACAAGTCTTTTGACGCCGAGGAACAACTGACTGAATCAGCACTTGCCTATCGCTTCTACGTTGAAGGCAAGGAACTGTTGCATATGGGCTCGTACTCCAATGCCATGGAAAAACTGAGGCAGGCGGTGGAGGTCGATTCCAGTTTTGCCATGGCCTTTCTCGACCTGGGATTTTCCCTGTGGTGGCAAGGAGTTCCTGCTGAAGCTCGGATCGAGATCGAGAGGGGATTTGGGTATATCAATCGACTCTCGGATGAAGATAAAAACATCTATCGAGCCTTCCATGGCATGCTGACATCCCCTGAATATCCGGAACTTGCGGTGGGCATTCTCGCAGAACTTGAAGCTGCAGGTTCCACCAATCCCACCGTCTACTACCTGTTAGGGGAATGTTATACCCACGCCGCCATTTCCATCGATTTCGAGCGGGCGATGAATCTCTTCCTGTATTCACTGGAACTCGATCCCACCTATCGGGTGGTGTTTTTTCATCTAATGGAGGGTTACATCGGCTCGAACCGTGTCGATGAGGGCCTTGCATTTCTCGATGAGCTTGAGAAGGACGATCCAGAGGATCCCGGGATCATGACAGCAAGAGCGACCCTTCTCTTGTCACAAGACCGGTATGAAGAGGCGCTCGCCGTAGGCAAGAAACTTGAGTTGACGGGCGAAAACGCGAGAGCAGCGGCTGAGTGTTTAGCCAATTCCTATGCGGGGCTCGGAAACGTAAAAGAGATGGAGAGGTATGAGAAACAGCTACGCGAAATCTCCAAGGGCATGACCCTCACGCTGGAGTATTTCATGCGGCACGCCAGGAGAACCCGGCGCGGTCAGTTTCTAGCGGCAGAGAAATTGTGGGACCGGTCATGGCTGGGGCATGAAGGCCCACGTGACCAGGAGAAGACCGGCGACATGATTCATCCAATGATCGCGGTCGAGTATGCCAGCAACATGTGTCAGATAGGCAAGGTAGACGAAGGACTCGCTGTTTTGGACCTATTCAGAAACAGGAAGGATGTTCAAAACGTTCCGCAGTTCTGGCTCGGGTTCTATCTCGTGAAGAGTGGAAATTTTCAAGAGGCCGAAGTGATCCTCGAGGAATTGAAGAACAAGACTCTGCAATACGAATCAACCCCATACTTGACGGCAAACATCCAGGTTCTGTCCGCGATGATCGAATACAAAAAAGGGCGATTGAGCGAGTCCAGGAAGCTGATGAATTCGCTGGAGAAACTCGCGGTGGTGAATCGGAAGATGGGAGTTGAACGCTGGCTCAGGGGGATGATCGAAATGGCGAGCGGGAACATGGCTGAGGCGGTTGTCGCTCTGGATTCGATCCAGACTCCCGGAAGTAACCAGGTGGGAAATCGGAATCGTTTGCCGGTTTCGGATTATATTCAGTCCCTCTATCGTTTGGCTGTTCTAGAGCAGGAACTGGGGGAACTTGGCAGTGCCAAGGAGCATTTTGTTAGGTTCTTGGAGTACTGGGGAGACGCTGACGTTCCGCTCCCATCGGTCGACGACGCCAAACAGAGACTTTCCGAACTCGATGCTCGGTGAGAACTCTATTACCGAGCCGGCGGATGACTCGCCTCGACCCGTTCCATGCAAGTTGATAAGGAATGTCTCGCTACCGGGTCGAACCGGCGCGAAGCCGACTCCGCAACTGCCGGAGATTGTCGTCGCCACGCCGCGCCTTGACAAAGGAGTCATGGCCGGGTCCCAGGTCGCCTGGCCGTCGTAGTGAGTGTGGATCTCCACCCACCCGTCCAAGACCAGCAGTCACTCGGCGGCTATGGCACGCCGTGTTGTGCCGATCAGGGTTCCAGCGCCGTAATCAACCCGTTGGCGAGCGCGACATCTGATTGGCGGCTCGGCACCCCCGTACCATCCATCACAGTCCCATTACGAATGACCAAGTCATGCATCACCGTTTCCTCTGACGCTNTCAAGACANANTGGTCGGTGGAGCCTGCGTNAAAAACAACAACCTCAGAGAGCTTANGGATCGAATAGTAGAGCGTGGGGTAGATGATTCCAGTATGGATATGTACGAAGGTTTGTACAAAGAGACAGAAAAGAAGGCGGAGAGGATTAAAGAGGCCAACCGTGGTATCGATACCGTGTGGCTACAGGAAATGTTTGAAATCACGCAAGAGGACGCAGTAGAAGAATGAAGGGCAGGTGCTAGAAATGAAAGGGTTGCACACTGTTATGGTGGTCTGCCGTTTGCTTATGCAGCAATGGCTGCGGAACCCATGTCAGCCCTCAAAGAAAAGCTTGAAACAGACGAGGGATTTAGGAACGCTCACGAAGAGTCAAGNGATGATGAGTTTAGGAGATCCGAAGCAGGGAGGACTGGAGTTAAACACACTGGAACGATGCCAGATGAAGAGAAGCAGGCTGCGATGGAGAAGTGGGAAACAGACACAGCGATTGAAGCGTTTGAGAACTTTCACAAGTTGGTCGGAGATCTGGTTCTAGAAGCTCAGACCTGTTGGCCTTAGTTGAGGAGGTTGAAATCCGCTTTCATTTTGATGGTGAGCGGAACGTGCCAGAACGGCTGGCCGTTACGCTTCGAGGGGTCTTTGACAGTAGGCACACAGCTATTTTCATCTAAAGACCTGAGTGTTGCCGCGCCATCTCAAGTCAAGCGTCTTGGTGCCCTGCACACAGAGTTTGCTGCTCACTTGACGGGCAGAGGTTTCCAGGTGACTCCCTGGAACTGCATACCCCCGTTCTCGAAATGCACACAGGCGGTGAACAGCCGACCGTCATCCAGCGCGACACTGTCGGAAAGGTAGGCGCCTCCTCCGGTAGGCTCTACGTTCGGCGCGGTTTGGCGGCTGACCACGTACACGTCCGGTTGCCAGGTTTTCCCTTCGTCGCGGCTGATCACCGAACGGAGGCCGTTTACGTAGTACCAATTGGAATGCGGGCTCTTGCCGGGCGCGGTGTCGTAGAGATATTCCAGTACAACGGTCCCATCCGCAAGTTGTGTCAGGTTCGCGCCACCCGGTTGTCGGGCCGCGGAGACTTCGCGCGGGTTGATCCAGGTCTGTCCGCCGTCGTCGGATTCAGCCAACATGAGTTTGTTGGTGACTCCGATCTTGAGATTGAACACGCAGGCCAACAATTTTCCGGAAGCCAGACGGCGTAGACGGGTCTGGCCGGCGAGTCCTGCGAGCGGACTCCGACCGGTCCACGTCTTCCCCCCGTCGACCGAGCGCAAGACATGCGTCGGTGCATCGACAGGCCCCCGTTGCTGTTCGTCGGCGGCCGCGCCGGTCGCCCCCCAGAGCCGCAACGTGACCAGCAACGTCCCGTCGTTCAGCTCGAGCAGGTTGTGCCCCTTTCCAGAGAGCTGAGTGTAAGGGGCGATGTCGAGTCGTGTCTTCTGCAGCTGCCATGTCTCGCCGCGGTCCGTCGAACGCGCGACATACAAGATGCGATGAGGGTTGCCAACCGGTTCGAACAGCACGACGAACGTATCGTCGCGGAGGATCTTGAACCCCACCATGCTGCCCCACCCTGGAATACCGAGTTGTGCCACTTTCCAGGTGGTTCCCTGATCGCTGCTGCGGAGAATGCGTTGCCCCAATACATTTCCGGCGCAGTACAGGGTCCCGTCGCCTGCGCGATCCATCGCGGCGCTATTACGCGTGTAATGGATCGGGGAGTGTTTGGCGCCCCCAGCGGGAGGCAACAGGTTGACACGGGTCACGGGGAGTTGGAGGGTTTCTCCACCGGATTGTGAAACCGCAATGTGGGATTGACGAACAAGTGGCTTGGCGGTGCTCACGGTGTTCCCCCTTTGGGTCGCGCCACGGTAGGCTAACGGAGGTTTGTCCCGAGGCAAGGGCCGCCAGTGGACCGCCTGAATTTGGCCGCGGTGTGGGCACATGGTGATCACGCTCCCCTCTTCACCCGCGATACCACTGGGGTAGTTTTCGCCATCACTCAGGACATATTCTTCCGGCTCCCAGGTGTTCCCGTTGTTGTAGCTGACCCGGGCCCGAATGCTGACGTTGGCGATCGGTCCGCCGTGGTAACGGTGCAAGTACTGCAGCACCAGGACTCCGTCCGTGGTGTACGTCAGGTCGCCCGAGCATTGCATAAAGTCGCTCACTTGTTGTTCGTTGACCCAGGTGTAACCGTCGTCGTAGGATTCAGAGACGAAGATGTTTTTGATCCGGTTGGCCTCCTCGCTGTCTTCGATCCCCCCGCCGCCCATCAGCGGCTTGTAGCCGTACCGTTTCTTGATTTCCAGCACACTCGCCGGATCGCCCGGCGCGCGGTGCCAACGCTGTTTGCGAACCGCCGCCATCAGTTTTCCAGACGGCAGTCTACACAGGTGGACTTCGCCGCCGGAGGCTGGAATCCGGCTGCGATCGCCCCAGGTCTTCGCACCGTCTCGCGACCGCACGATGTACAGAAAGCCGCCTTTCAAATGCGGCGGAAGCATCGCTCCCGTTTCGTCATGAACCGCATCGACGCTGGCCCGCATGTCCAGCGTTAACAACAGGGTGCCGTCTGCAATCTGGACGATGTCTGCGTTCCAGCCCATGACGCGGGTGAAGGGATCCAGGTCGAGTTGGATGCGGTTTGCGTCCCACGTCTTGCCACGGTCGCTCGAGCGCGCCACCCACATTGCTTTGTGCGCACTTAATGGAGAGGGCATGTAGGCCACTACAAAGGTATCGTCGGCCAGAATTGCGAACGCGGACAAGAAGGCCATCTGTTCGATATTCCAGGGAGAACTTGTCCAGTGGTGGCCGCCATCGGTGGAACGAAACAGGCGATTACCCAGGTTGGGACCCATCACGTACAGATCGCCATTTTGGGTTCGTTTGATGTATCGGCAGTAACCGCCACCGACGTTGGTGGCTCCCACGTTGACTCGCTTCGCCGGCAGGTAGGCAACCTTGCCATCCGTGGCAACTGCGACGCGATCTCCGTTCTTGTCCGGCGTCAGGTTCACCAGACCCGCCATCGCATGCCCCGCCAATGCCAGCCACAGTGTTACCGCCCGTCCCATCATCGTTCCTGGCATCGTGTCCTCCGTCCTAATTAGAACCTGTTGCGAACCTCGTATCTGCGTCCATCACAACGTTGCTTGCGGCGTGATCTGACCGCCGATCACGGCGGGTGACGAGAACCGAAAGCCGAAGAGGCGCATTCAGCAGATGGAAACGCAACCGGACCGGTCGCCGCGCCCGTTCGCCCATCGGGGCCGGGACGACAGGCCGCAGCCTCGGCACACAACCATCATCTCGCGGATTCCCGTCGACTCGTATCGCCGGCCGAGGCGCTGCCCGCTTTTTTCGGACCGGGCAATGGGCCTATCACCCCTGTGGGTTGGGACCAGCTCAGTCGAGCCGCGGTGGACCATTGTACCGCATCTGGCAAGCGGGTGCGTCACCCGCCGCCCCGGCAGAGCCACGACCGCGACGCGCGCGTTCCACGCATCGCCGGACCGCACCTGCACCCGGAGTGAAATCACCGACGCACCAACGGTGATCGGGTAACTCGTGAAACGTCCGGCCGAAGTCCCTCGGCGCGTTCAGCTGTACCGACCCTAACTGGCTCATTACAATTTGAGGACTCACGCTGTAACGCAGGAACCTGATGAGTTCGCGTCACGCAGGAGAGCATGATGAACAAGTACGTCGTTGAATTCATCGGCACCTTCTTTCTTGTTTTTACGATCGGAAACGTTGTTATCGAGCCCGGAGCGGGCAACCTCGCTCCGCTGGCCATCGGCGGCGTGCTGATGGTGATGATCTATGCAGGCGGACACATCTCCGGAGCACACTACAATCCCGCGGTCACCTTGGCCGTGTACCTGCGCGGCAAATGCGACGCGAAGGACGTGGGGCCCTACATCGGTGCACAAATCGCCGCCGGTGCCGTCGCCGCCGGCCTGGTCCTGTTCTTGAAAGGCGCCGCGCAGATCACTGCCATGGAGCTGGCGCTGCCGCAGGCCATCCTGGCGGAGGTTCTGTTTACCTTCGCCTTGGCCTTTGTGATACTGAACTCCGCGACCGCCAAAGGGACCGACGGGAATTCGTTTTATGGACTCGCCATCGGTTTTACGGTCATGGCGGGTGCCTACGCGGTGGGCGGCGTTTCGGGTGGCGTGTTCAACCCCGCGGTCGCGGTCGGCATCTCGGTGATGGGTCTTTCGAGTGGGGCAAATATCTAGGTCTATCTCGTAGCAAATCTGGCCGGGGGGCGCTCGCGGCGGTCGTTTTCAAGTTCGTGAATCCACCTGACTAATCGTTCTTTTCTGTGACGCTCGGGGCCATCTGGAAACATTTGCATCGAGCACGCGGCAGTCGCTGTCGGTTTGGCATTCGAAGCCACAAAACGGGTGTTCCGTCGTCTCGCCATGGGTTGGGTGTCCACCCCAGCGGGCCGACCACTGGTGGATCAGGACGACGCATTCATGGAATGGGGACGGGACGTTCACCGATGTGCGGTCACTCGGTCTAGCGAGCTCGCGGTGCGCCTGCTGGTCGCCGCAGTTCTAGTGAGCGGCAGCCCCCACGTCCTCCGCGGCGCGGACAAACAGGATTTCGAGTTCTTCGAACGCCGCATACGCCCGGTGCTGATCAAGGAGTGCTACGATTGCCATTCGGCGGCAGCGGCAAAGATCAAAGGAGGATTGCGCGTCGATAGCCGCGCAGCGCTACGCCGAGGGGGCGAGACCGCGCTGGCGGTGGTTCCCGGAAGTGTCGACAAGAGCCTGCTGATCGATGCCCTGCGGCATCGGTCGCTGAAGATGCCGCCGGAAAAACAACTCTCCGCTCGGACGATCGCCGATTTTGTCAGCTGGATCGAGAGCGGGGCCCCCGACCCCCGAGGCCAGCCCCCCTCCGCCAGCAAAGCTGCCGAACAATCCTGGGACTTGGTCTTGCGACAACGCGGTTCCTGGTGGAGCTTGCAACCGGCAGCCGCTGTGTCGCCACCAAAACTCGATCCCAATGACTGGTCCTCCAAGCCGATCGATCGGTTCGTTCTTCAGCAACTGAGAGAACACCAGCTGCGCCCCGCGACCGACGCCGACGCGCTGACCCTATTGCGACGCCTGTCGTTCGTGCTCACGGGATTGCCACCCGAGCGGACGTACGTGCATTCGTTCCCCGCCCGCTACGCCAGCAACGCCGAGCAGGCGCTGGCCGGATTGGTCGAGGAACTGCTCCAATCGCCGCATTACGGCGAACGGATGGCCCGGCACTGGATGGATGTGGTGCGTTTCACCGATACCTACGGGTACGAATGGGACAATCCGGCGCGGGGGTCGTGGGAGTACCGCGACTACCTGATCCGGGCCTTCAACTGGGACATTGGCTTTGATCAGCTGATCCGTGAGCAGGTCGCCGGGGACCTGCTTGCCAGCCCACGGATCGATCCCAGGAGCGGCCTCAACGAGAGTCTCATCGGGCCGATGTTCTACCACATGGGTGAACACCGCCACGGTGACAATGTCCGGATCAACGGCGTCCGCGAGGAGATGATCGACAACAAGATCGACGCCTTCTCCAAAGCGTTTCTGTCGATGACCATTGCCTGCGCGCGATGCCATAACCATAAAATCGACGCGGTCTCCCAGCAGGACTACTACGCGCTGGCCGGTGTGTTCATGACGCCCCGCTGGACGTCCCGGTCGGTCGAAGCTCCCAACGCCAACCAGCAGACCATCGACGCGCTGCGGTCACTGCGCGCCGAGATCCACGACGAGCTGCGGGTGACCTGGTCCCAACAGGCCGCGCAGTTCGCTCGCGAAGTCGAGCGCGCGCTGGTTGACGCCTCGACCGGAAAAGGCCCGCCCCAAAGCCGGCCCGCGCGGTGGCGAGAGGCGTTGGGGCTTTCGGTGCCAGACGGTAAGCGAAAGCCGGTTGCACCCGCCAGTCGCTTTACCGCCGCGGCCGGTTTAGACGGACTACAAATCCTCGCGACCCGGCTCGCTGCGGCCGGCACCGATGCGGCTCTGGAGGCCGCCTGGAGTCAGGTGGCAACGCACTGGCAGCAGAGCCACCGCCAACGGCGGGCGAGTAACGCACAGCAATTCAAACCGCTCGCGCTCCTCGATCGGCCCGAGTTGCCCAGCGGCTGGGTCATCGACGGCGACGGGATGCGGTTCGGGTACGTCTCGGCCGGCGCGCCACTGATCGCGCTGCAAGGTGAAACGGTGGTGCAGACAATGCTTGCCAGCGGCTATCACACCCACGCCTTGTCATCAAAACTGCCCGGTGCATTGCGGTTGCCTCCACAACAGGCCGTGCCGGGCGCTGTGGTAAGCCTCCAACTCGCTGGTGGCGAGTGGAGCGGCTCGATCCGCATGGCCGACAACGCGTTCCAGACCGAGGCCGTTACGTTTCTCGATCGAACACAACTTCGCTGGGAATCCTTTGCCGATTTGAAACCGACCAACGGCATCCAACGCGTGTCGTTCGACCTCGTTACCAGCGACCTCAATCCCAACTTTCCCCCGCGCACCGGGGTCGCCAAGGTAGGAAGCAGAAAGTTGCCCGATGACGATACCGGATTCGACAAGCGCAGTTGGTTCAGCGTCACGGGAATCGTCACCCACGATCGACCGGGGCAGCCAGCCGACGACCAGGCGCGGTTCGCCAACCTGTTCGACGGCGCCCCTCCCGCGACCGCGCGCCAGGCGGCAGGACGTCTGGGGACATGGCTGGCCAACGCTGTCGACGACTGGGTAAACGACCAGGCCGACAACGACGATGTGACGTCGCTGAATTGGTTGCTCAAGCAGGGCCTGTTGGACAATCGGGCGGCACCCGATTCGACACTCGGTCGACTTGTCGCCCGTTACCGCCAGGTCGAAAAGACGCTCCCGTTCCCCAGGACGGTCAACAGCATGGATGAACGGGAGGTCGCTCCTCTCGATTACCCGTTAAACATCCGCGGCAGCATCCATGATCGTGGGCGCACGGTACCGCGCGCGCTGTTGCAGGTGTTTTCGAGTCACGACCAGATTCGCGAGAGCGCGGGTAGCGGGCGACGCGAACTGGCGACATTCTTGGTCAGTGAGAAACACGCTTTCACGTCGCGCGTGTACGTCAATCGGCTCTGGCAGTGGATCTTCGGGGCTGGACTGGTACGTACACCCAACGATTTTGGGCGACTCGGCGATCGGCCGTCGCATCCGCAACTCCTCGATTATTTGGCGCGGGAGTTTATCGCTGACGGTTGGTCCACCAAGCGAATGATCCGGCGGTTGGTTCTCAGCCGGACGTTTCGGCAGTCGGGGGCGCATTCCGATCGCGCGGTGGCGATCGATCCCAACAACCGGTGGTTGCATCACATGCCCACGCGCCGGCTTCAGGCCGAGGCCATCCGCGATTCGCTGCTAGCTGTTTCCGGGCGATTGGACGATCGCCTCTACGGACGACCGATCGACCCGCACCGACATGCCCAGGATGCTGCGAAGAGGTTGTTTTCCGGGCCCCTGGACGGCAACGGCCGGCGGTCCATCTACCTGAAAGTCTCAATCATGGATCCCTCGAAGTTCTTACTGAGCTTTAACTTCCCAGACCCCAAGTTACCGACCGGCCGTCGCGATGTGACGCACGTGCCCGCCCAAGCACTGGTGCTGTTGAATGATCCCTTCGTGCTCTCGCTCGCCGAGCGCTGGGCCAAACGTTTAGTCGAGGAAGAGCATCCGACCCCCATCGTCCGGCTCCAACAGATGTTTGTCCGCGCCCTCGGTCGCCCACCGCGCAACGACGAGTTGGCGCGGTGGGCAACGCTGGCCCGCAGCGCCTCGCCGGGAACAGCTGCTATGCTGATGAGAGACCAAACGGCCTGGAAACATGTGGCTCACACGTTGTTTAATACGAAAGAGTTCATCTATTTCAGGTAGCTCTGTACTGACAAGCTGGGAAGTCCAGACACTCCGGGGCCAGTGCGGAAACCCCGGACCACGCCGCAGACCATGTACGCGGGTGTAAGCACGCCGGCCGAGCAAGAGACGCCATGAAGATTCCCTCTCACCCTTGCTGCCCCAATGCTCGCCACGTCACGCCTGGCGCTAGCCGACGACAGTTCTTGCAGCGCGCTTCGACCGGTTTCGGCTGGCTCGCGTTCTCTGCGCTCCACGGCGAACAGAGCGAAGCCCAGACGGGTGCGGCGGCGCCGCATCATCGGCCTCGGGCGAAACGCGTCATCTTCTGTTTCATGGACGGTGGACCGAGCCACGTCGATACGTTTGATCCCAAGCCACTGCTCAAGAAGGTCGAGGGGCAGAAGATCGGCGACCGCCTCAACAACACACTCTACAACGACCCCCATCGCGTCTGGCTAGGGTCACCTTGGACCTTCCGCCAACGCGGCGAAAGTGGACTCTGGGTCAGCGACCTGTTTCCACAGATCGCCTCGATCGCCGACGACATCTGCGTGCTCCGCTCGATGCAGGGGCAGCAACCCCTGCACGGACAACAAAACCTGCTGTTGCATACCGGGCGAGTCCTGGGGCAGTCTCCCAGCCTGGGAGCGTGGGTCTCGTACGGACTGGGATCGGAAAACAAAAACTTGCCCGGTTACGTGCTGTTGAACAACGACTGGGTACCCAACGGCGGTATGGAGAACTTCGCCAGCTCGTACTTGCCGGCCACCCATCAGGCCACCCTGTTGCGCGCCAAGGGGATCCCGGTCGACAATATCGTTCCCAGCGATCCCGTGGAGGTGCAACGCCGCAAGCTGGCGGTACTGGCTCGTCAAGATGCGGCCTTCGCCAAGTCCGCCTCAAACGCGTCCGCCATCGAGGCGGCGATCGTCAATTACGAAACCGCTTTTCGGATGCAGAGCGCACTGCCGAGGGTCGCCGATATCAGCCGCGAGCCCAAACACATGCACCGGCTGTACGGAGTGGACTCGAAGGACGAGCACCAACGGTACTACG
>PADE01000237.1 GCA_002702965.1 Planctomycetaceae bacterium | reverse complement strand
CTGGACAAGAACACCAGCAGCGCCTTTCACACCACGCCGATCGATCTCTATCTGCGAAACATGGGAATCGACACCCTGGTGCTGACCGGGGTCGCCGCGGATCAATGCGTGCTGGCGACCGCCATCGACGCGGCCGATCGAGGTTTTCACGTGATTCTAACCTCCGACGCGGTGGCCAACCTCGATCCGGGCAGCGCCGCTGCGACCCAGATTCTATTTGGCCGCGTGTGGGGGTACGTGATGACCACCGACGACCTGTTGACTTGGCTGCAAACGGAACAGCCACCCGATCGCACGCGACTCGAGGCGCGCCGATCGGTCTGATTCGGCGGCGCCGAGGCGCAGCCCAGCCGTTACAATGCCGATTCCCGGGCATCGCTCGCGGTTCCCCGGTTCCACGCGGCGGTGCCGGCCGGCGGTCGCAGCGGCCGTACGCCCCGCTGGCACGTCCCCCGAAAGCAGACCCCATGAGACGACCCCAGATCGCCGCGGTGGTCACCGAGTACCGCCGGTACTCACACGCTCAGCATATCCTCGATCGGTTCCTAGGCGGATATGGTTTTGACGGAACGCACCATCGCCCCGCGATGGATCTGGTCGCCCTTTACACCGACCAGGTACCCGAGTCGGATGTCAGTCGCCAGCGAGCACGGGAATTTCCGCAGCTGAAGATCTACCCATCGATTGCCGAGACGTTACAGCGCGGTGGCAAACGTCTAGCGGTCGACGGCGTCGTGTTGATCGGAGAGCACGGAGACTATCCGTTTAACGAGAAACGGCAGCACCTCTACCCGCGTTACGAGTTCTTTCAACAGATCGTCTCGGTGTTTCGCGACAGCGGTCGNAGCGTCCCGGTATTCAACGACAAACATCTCTCCTGGAAATGGGAGTGGGCCGCCGAAATGGTGCAAACGGCCAAGCAGCTTGAGTTCCCCTTGATGGCCGGATCCTCGGTGCCCGTCAGCCGCCGCATCCCAGCCATCGACCTGCCCTGGGAGGCACCGCTGGAAGAAGTCGTCTGCCTGGCAGCCGGCGGGGACATGGACGGATACGGCATTCACGCGCTGGAGGGGATTCAATCGCTGGTCGAACGCCGTCGCGGTGGCGAAACGGGCGTCGTCGAGATGCACGCATTTACCGACGACGCCGTCTGGGAAGCCATCGAATCCGGATCCTGGGACGCCGGTGGGTGCGACCCGGCGCTGTTCGCCGCCTGTCTCACGCGCAGCCATGCGTTGACCCCTTACCGCCCCGGTTTTAATCATTTGTTGCCACCAGCGGCCGCGATGCCGCCCCTGGTAACAAAGCCCAATCGACCGATCTGCGCCCGTTACCGGCACCGCGACGGTGTCCGCGTGACGATGATTTTTCTGGAGGGGTTGGTCCACGACTTCACCTTCGCAGCTCGCATCCGGGGCCGCCGAGAGCCACTGTCGTTGAAATTCCATCTGCCGCCGCGTGAGGTCTGTAATTTCTTCAGCCCTCTCAATTTCCANATCGAGCAGTTTCTGTTGACNGGGAAACCACCGTTTCCCATCGAGCGAAACTTGTTGACCACGGGGCTGACCGCCGCCGGCGTAGAATCGATCTNGCAAGGCCAGCAACCGCTCCCCACGCCCCACCTTGCGATTCGATATCGGGGCCCCCAGAAATCGACGTTCTGGAATAGCTGAGCCTCGGCCCGCCAGGCGCGCAGCACCGCAGNGGTTGCGGCGAGGGGACAAATTGGTCCCGGTTGCTGCCCCCGCCGAGATGCGGACGATAGACTATTGGGGGTACGAATCGGACNTCAATCCGTAGTTCTCCTGTGGAACACGTCGATGCTGCAACCCGCGACCACCCGCCGCACGTTCGTGCGAGCCACCACCACCGGATGGGTGCTCGGTCCCGGCCTGGGCGTGTGGCAGTCGTGCCCCGCGAACCAAATCAAACCCCCTGCGCGAAGTGAGCGTCTGGGTGTCGGCGCCATCGGCCTACGTTACCAGGGATCGGTGATCACGCATCGCGCCCAACTGTACGGCGACATTGTCGCGCTGTGCGATGTCGATCGCCATGTTCGCGAACAGGGCCGCGCCAGTTTTGGCAGTACCCCTCGGATTTTCGAGGATTACCGTGAACTGCTCGCGCGACCGGATGTCGATGTCGTGCTGATCGGAACCCCCGACCACTGGCACACCAAGATGGTCATCGACGCTTGCCGCGCCGGCAAAGACGTCTACTGCGAAAAACCCCTGACGCTCACGATCGACGAGGGAAAGTTGTTGCGCGACGTGGTGCGGGAAACCGGTCGCGTTGTCCAGGTCGGATCCTGGCAGCGGAGCGATCACCGCTTTCGCACGGCCGTCGAGATGGTCCGCCAGGGGCGGCTCGGTCAACTCCAGCGCGTCGACGTCGTGCTCGGCAAGAACAAACAGGGGGGCCCGTTTGCCGCCCAGCCGGTGCCGCGACATCTTAACTGGGACCTGTGGCAGGGACAGACTCCGTCGACCCCTTACATCCCCGAGCGCGGCCACTTTACGTTCCGCTGGTGGTACGAGTACTCGGGCGGCCAGATGACCGACTGGGGCGCCCACCACCTGGACATCGCGCAGTGGGGAATCGGGGCCCTGCCGACCTTGATCGAGACGACCGCTCGATACCCCAACGCTCCCAACAGCTACAACGTGGCGATTGATTTCTCTGCCCGTTACCACTACCCGGGCGGGGTCGTGATGACCGTCGGCGACCACGGCCGCAACGGGGTCATGTTCACCGGAAGCGAAGGCCGCATCTTTGTCAATCGCGGCACACTCTCTGGCAAGCCCGTCGAAGCGCTTGCCGAGCGCCCCCTTNCCCGCGACGCCTTCACGCTGTANCCCTTCGACAATCAAGAGCGACCCCCGCGGGTCGGCAAACTCGCTGCGNTCATCAACCATATGGGAAACTTTTTCGACTGTGTGGTGGCGCGGAAAACGCCGATTTCCGATGTCGAAAGTCAGCATCGCAGCGTCACCACCTGCCATCTGGGAAATATCTCGATGCAGTTGGGACGCTCTCTAAACTGGGACGCCCAGACCGAGACGTTCGTCGATGACGCGGCCGCCAACGGACTGCGTTATCGCGACCAGCGCGGTNCATACGAGGTCACCTGACACCCACCCATCTCTTTGCATGCCAGGAGCACACCATGTATTTCGACCCCGGCCAGCGTGGTGATCGACGTGATTTTTTGACCCAGGCCGCGGCCGTCGGCGCTGCGGGCGTCATCTCGTCACGTGCCCTGCCGGCGGCTGAACAGAAGTTTGAACTCAAGTACATCCTGGGATCCTGCATGTACGGGTACACCGCGGTCTCCGAAATCATGCCCCAGGTGCGGCAAATCGCCGCCACCGCCATCGACATCTGGCCAAAAGTACACGGAAACCAACGCGAGCAGCTGGCCGAAATGGGTGAGGCAAAATTTGCCCAGCTACTGAAACAACACCGCATCGCCCTGGGCTGTATCACCCAGTACAAGCTGGGTCCGTTCGGGCTACGCGACGAAATGCGGATCGCGCAGCGGCTGGGCTGCCAGACGATGGTCACCGGCGGTGCCGGTCCGCGAGGCCTCAAGGGATCCGAACTCAAGGCAGCGGTGGCCGGGTTCATCGAAAAGCTCAAACCGCATCTGGCGGTCGCCGAAGAGACAGGGGTCACCATCGCCATCGAGAACCACGGCAGCAACCTGATCGAATCTCCCGACTCGTTGAAATGGCTGGCCGAGTTGCGGCCCTCGAAACATCTGGCGATCGCGCTGGCACCGTACCATTTGCCCCAGGACGAGAAGCTGCTGAGCGACTTGATCCGCGCGCTCCCGGGAGCGATTGCGATGTTCTACGCGTGGCAACACGGCATGGGATGCCACAAGAAACTCCCCAAGGAGCAGGAACTACTGCAGCTGCCCGGGCGGGGCAAACTCGACTTCGCGCCGCTGTTGGCCGCGCTCCGCCAGATCCGCTACGACGGCTGGACCGAGATCTTCATGCACCCCGTCCCCCGCGGGATACCAATCCTGGAGAGCACCGCGGCGGTCACCGCCGAGATCAACCGCTCACGCGCTTATGTGGAGGACCGTCTGNCAGAGGGCTGATCGTCAGATAGCGCCCGCGGTCGCCGCGCGGTGGCATCCGGCGGACCACTGTCATACACTCGAGACGTCGAGCCTGTTCCCTCCACAAACCGATCCGGGAGAAGATCATGTTGGATCGCAGATCGCTGTTGAAAGCGGCGGCAGGCGCGGCGCTGGTGGCACCCGTTTCCCAGGCCGTCGAACCGGTCGCACCAGCCCGCAAAATCCGCGTCGGCGCGATGAACGTGGGGGAGTACACCTTCTGGGGTATCTGGGCCGACATCCTCTCCCCGCGGGGTGCGCTGGGTACGCCTCTGTTGCAGATGGAAATCACCCACTGCTGGGATGTCAATCCGCAACTGGCCAAGAAATTTGCCGATCGCTACGACTGCCAGCCGGTCGCCTCCTACGATGGAATGCTGGGCAAGGTCGACGCGATCGCCTTTGGCGGCCTGTATGAAGTTCCCTGGCAGCACCGTCTGGCGCGGCCCTATGTCGATGCGGGCATCCCCACCTATCTGAGCCGCCCGTTTAGCTATCGCCTGCGCGACATCGACGAGCTGCTCGAACTGGCCGCCAAACGGGGCACGCCCCTGATGGCCTCCAGCTGCCAGGAGCATCTGCATCACGCCACGCATTTGAAATCACAACTGCCCAAGTGCGGCANCATCAAGGCGGTCCACGGGACCTGTAGTAGCCAGGAATTCCCGGCCCATTTCCATATCCAGTGGTTTCTCCCCCGCGCACTCGGCTACGACGTGGAAAAGGTGGGACTCTTCACCGACGACGAACGGCAGGCCACGTACCTGCAGGAGACAATGCTGTTCAAGGGAAGCGACAACCAGCCTCCCTATCTGGCGGCCCTGCACGCGGCCAGCGGGAGCCATCACTTGTACGTGAAAGTCACTGGGGACCAGGGCAGCCAGTCGATCGCGATGG
Organism: Planctomycetaceae bacterium; assembly: GCA_002702965.1. GTDB lineage: Bacteria > Planctomycetota > Planctomycetia > Pirellulales > Pirellulaceae > UBA9264. Next base: position 7,373 of record PADE01000237.1, on the reverse strand, counting down.
ACCGCAGTCCCGACCGGCGGGAGGAACTCTACAGTTACTTTGCCCCCCAGCTGGTCGATATGCAGCGCACGTTTTCCGGGCAGCCGTTCCAACCGCTGGAAATTATCCGCAAGAAAACCCAGCTGTTTCTGGCGGGCTCGTACTCCCACCTCGAACAGCGAGGTGCCCTGGTCCCCGTCGCCAGCGTGCCGACCGACTGGTCGCCGCGGCACTTCAAACCGGGCNNNANCGACGAGTCCTTGTTCGACAGCTGATCGGCGTCGACGGGCAACCGTTCGATGAGCAGTGTACGCACCCCCGCGAGCACGTCTCATCGGCTGTCGCGATGCCCGCCGCGCGGTGGGCGGCGAGTCGCCCGAACGGTCTTCGTGGCGATTACCGTCCCCCCTTTCTCCACCTGTCAGGAGTCCCCCGTGAAAACACAAATCAAACGCCTCTCCATCCTGCAGACGAGTAAAGTCGTGGCCATTGTTTCTCCCGTTTTCGGACTGTTCCACTCGGGGATTGGCGCGTTCATGCTTGTCCTCGGATTTACCCTCGACATGCCCGACGAGGAGCGGCTGGGATTGCTGATCCCGGGTTTCATCTTGCTCCCGATGCCCGTGTTTCTGTTGTTTGCGACATTTTGTTTCTCGATTCTGATGTGCGCAATCTACAACTGGATTGCCCGCATGATCGGCGGGATCGAATTCGAACTGGAAGTCCAGGGAGACGCTCCCCCGGACCCAAGCGGAACACCCGAAATGGAAAACGCCTGAGCAGATGACACGTCGATCCGCGCCGGCCGCTGGCATCTCCCCCCTCCGCAATCCGGCTGACCGACCGGGCGACGACACCAGCCCGCCGGTCCGCGGAGTTTCCCAGCGATGGGCCGATCAATGGCCGCTCGGCTCGTAACGCCCCAAATCGATGTCCTGGCCTCGATGAAAGTGCTTGCCCATCAGGTACTCGATTTGCAGCTCGACATCGCGCACGAACACCTCGGGGACCACCTCGGGATCCCGCCGCTGCAGCGTGATTTCGATCTGGTTGATACCTTTCCTCGGCCAGTTCGAACTGTCGAGCCGAAACACGAACCAGTAACAGGAACCGGTTCGATAACGCGGGGCGCTCATGCGGTACATCTGATTGATCTTCCGCAAAGACTCCGCCGGCAGTGGTTTGCCGTTGAGACGAAACGCCAGTGTGTCTAACTCCGTGGTGTTGGCCACTCGGATCCGCAGCATCACCTCGTGTACGCGTCCGACTTTTTCCCAACGGGGAAGATCGTCGCTGATCCGCATTTCGACCGCCGTCGGTTGACCCACCGCGAGCGTCGCGGGAAGCTGACGCCTCACTCCCGGTTCGACGCGTGGTTCGGGATAGCGCCCGGTGGCGGTCACCAGGTAGTAATACTTGTCGCGCGGTGCCATGATCTCGGCATCGGGCACTTCCCGCAACTTCTCGTAAAACTCCGCCTGGTACGGCCAATAACCAAACCAGTGAACCAAATACAACCCGTCGACGCCCTGATCCCAGGCATTGGTGACCGCCGCGCGGATCATCTCGGTGGTAGCGTTCCCCAAGCGGTCCGAGTCAACGTGGCTCTGGATCGCAGCGTGCACCCGGCAGTCGGTTTTCTCGGCAGCCGCCACAAACGGGCCAAACTCCCCGTTCTGATCGAGCAGTTCACCGTAGGCGTGACTCTGCGCCACCAACACATCAACGATGCCGCGGCGCAACCACTCGCGCACGTCGAGCCCGATCCCGTGACAGCCCTCCAGACTAGCGGGCACACGAATCACCAGCTCGCGGTTGGCGCCGCTGGCCTTGACCGCCCGGTACACCCGCTCGATCCAGTCGGACATGGTCTGCCGCCCCGCCGCGACCTGGCGAGGGTGAAAATAGTGCAGTCCGTAATTGAGCTGCAGTTCGAACCCGTCTACAGGGTACCGTCGCAGCGTCTCCTCGATCAGCGCAAAGCGTTCCTCGCGGACTTCGGGGTGCTTGAAATCGAGCATCCGGTAACCGGCAAAATCCGGGTCGAGGTCTCCCGCGGCGCCGATTTCGAGCTGAACGTTGTCGAATCGAAAATCCGAGCAGCGCGTATCCTGTCCCCGTTCGCCACGGCCCTGTTGCACCAACAACGTCGGGTATAGCAGCATCCCCTTGGCGTGTGCGCGATCGCAGATCACCCGCAGCGGATCATTCCCCTGTTCGATCAGATGTTTGGCATTCTGGTGGGCGCGGCGAAAAATCAGGTGGGGCCACTTCTCCATGTTGTCGCCCCACAACTCCCCGACCTGCGTGTCGTGCAACACGGTCCTTCCATCTCCCAGGCAGAACATGATCGCCTCGACCGGAGTCCCGGCCAATTCATCGACGCCGGCTTCGTACTCCTCCTTTTGGATCGGTGGTTCGTACATGTAGATCAACGGGTGCCGGCCATCGTGATAGAACATCACCCGTGGCTTCGTCTGTCCACGACCCGCGTTGGTCGACGGCGCGGCGTCGGCAACCTCTTCGCCCGGGCCCCCTGTGACGATACCGGCGCCCAGCGCCCCTTTGAGAAAATCGCGTCGCACTACCACGGCAGCACCCCTTCTGATAACGGAATGAATACACGGCCTGCCAACTCCGGGTCCGCCGGAGACCGCCGCTGGCAGCCCGACGATTCCGGTGGCGGAGNTGATCGTGGGAACACCGGTCGGGTTATTGAACGCGGATCGGGTCCCGGTGAACACGCTGTTCGTCGACCCCCAGTTTCTCGAGCACTTGGCGGGTAAACTTGACCATCACGGGAGAGCCCGCCAAATAAACTTCCGCGTCGAGCTTTTCCGAAAAATGCTGTTGGAGCACGGCGTTGATATACCCTTTCTTCCCCTCCCAGCGATCATCGGCGGCCGGGTGCGACAGCGCGGGGATGTAATGGAAGCGTTTCTTCATCGCCTGCCACCTCGAGAACTGCTCGTGCAGTAACAGATCTCGCCGACTGCGGACCCCGAGGAAAAAGTAGATCTCCCGTTGCTGGTCGATCTGCTCCTCAAACCAGTGGGAAATCAACCCCACGAACGGCGCCGCTCCCACACCTCCGGCGACCACCACGATCGGGCGCTCGGGCGCAGTCGGNGTGTACAGCTTGCCGCGCGGCTTGCCCAATGNGACGACGTCCGCGACCTTCAGATGCTTGTGCACGTACGTCGACATCACGCCGGGAGGTACCTCGTTTTGTTTTCCAGGGGGCGCCGGGTAGTGCTTGATGATCAGGTCGAACGCGCGACCCGCGCTCGGCACCGAGGCGAATGAATAGGGGCGCGCAACCCGCTTGTGCTCGGTCTGGTGCCGCGCGTTGAAATCCTTGAGATATTCCTCCGGGGCACGCAGCAGTACATATTGCCCCGGAGCGAAAGAAAACTCGTCCTCCAGCGGCATCAGTCGCACGCGTCGGACATTGTGCGTCAACGGCTCCAGCCGCAACACCTTGGCGGAATAACCGTCGCGGTCCGCCGCCCCGAACACCGCAGAGCGGTTCAGCGAACTCCCTGCGGCGGTCAGCGACGTGGCAACCGCGGCTTGTATAAACTCCCGGCGACGATTCATCGGCAAGACTCCTGATGCTGCGCGCCGCTGTGGCGCCGGCGAAGCAAAGTAATCAGCCCGGACTCCCGCCCGACACCTCCAGGTCACGGTTTCTCCGCCTTGCCCGCCGCTTCTGTTTTGGACTGGACGTTGCCCGTCTGATCGCCNCCGAGCAGCCGGTAGGGAGAGGGATCCAGAAAGAGCGAGCGGTCNGCCANGGGCAGCTTGACCGGCAGGTTCCCCCGTACGGCCGACTGTTTGCAGGCGATAGCGATCTCCAGGGCCTGTCGCAAATCGTGGCCAGAAATGAACAAATCCGCCTCGCTGCCATTTTGTACGCCCGCGATAAAGGACTGGATCGAGCTGACCAGGTAATCGTCGCTCTCGCGGAGTGGCGGTTTGGCCAGCACGTCCAACCACGGAAAAGCCGGGTACTCGGGATCGATCTCTTCGCGGCGACCGCGCGAGTCGATCCCGCTGTAGATTTTCGGCGCACCCCACTGCCAACTCACCATTCCGTTTTCGCACCACACATCGACGCCCGACCGATTCGTCTGATCCCCATACTTTTGCGTCAGACCGAACACCTGACAGTCAATCCCGGTGCTGAGCCGCATCCGGCCGTTGATATTCAAGCCACCATCATCCTTCTTGAGGAGCGCCTCCGGGGGACTCCCCCAGGCGACCACTTCCTCGACCTCGGCCCCCGTAAACAGCCGCAACACCGACATGTGCTGGCAGCCNCCCCCCGAAATCTCGCCACCGTAACCGTGGACCGCCGCGCCCAGGATCTTGCCGAACTCTCCTGAGTGAAGACGACGGGCCGCATGCTGGACCTCCCACTTGGCGCGTTGCAGATTCCCACCGGCAAAGATCGAACCACTCTTCTTGCAGGCATCGACCATGGCATCCGCGTCCGACAGCCGGGACGCGATCGGCTTGTCGGTTGAAATTCCTTTGACGCCCGCCTGGGCGCACTTGATGACCGCCTCTTTCATGAACCGGGTCGGGGTAATGATCGCCGCCATGTCGGGAACCACTGATTTCACCATGGCGTTGACGTCTTTGAACAGCGACTTGACTCCAAACCGCTCTCCGACAACAGCGCGACGGTCATCATTCCACTCCGCGATCGCCATCAGCTCGGTCTGCGGCAACCGCCGGTAGACCTCAGCGAAATACTGACCCATGCGGCCACATCCGATGATTGCCACGCGCAACTTCCTGGGTGCCACCGCTGCCTGCGCCACGCCAGACGCGGCGCTCGCGGCTGCTGTGGCGGCGAGAAATGTCCTGCGGTCCATCCTCTGCTCCTCAGATTAGGCGTCACATGTTGGTAAGCGTTCGCGCGCATTATCAGGGGCGCGCCAGGCGATGTCAAATTCCCGCCACGCACTGCAAGCACGGCGACCCGGCAGCGTCCTGCGTGGAGCCATCTGGTTGGCGATGCCCTCGCGCGCAGGGATAATATGGGTCGATCGCGAACCGAAGGCCACTCGCCTAAGGGACCGCCAAACCATGTTCACGCGTTCTGCAGACTGCCCACAGCGCGGATCCTGACAGCAGTGAAGGAGACAAGCCATGCGACTCAACCGGCGGGGATTGCTGCAAGTCNGAGCTGCCGCAGGATTAGGCTGGACAGCCACGCCACTGAAAAGCGAACCGGCACCGGCGCTCGCCAAGCCCCCTCGGTATCGCATCATCTACAACTGGGATGGTGCGCCCCACGGCTACTCTGAATTTCCCCAGACGCTGGAACAATTCGTTGAAAAGACATTTGCGCCGTTGCAGGACACGCAGGTCGACGCGCTCTTCTGGTGCCTGGGGGAACACGAGGCGGCCTGGAATTCACAGACGCTCCCACAGGTCGGCGACAGCCAGGGACGGGGCTACGATTCGGCCCGATCGATGCGGCACAACGAAAATATCCGCGCGATGCTCAAACGGGGCGAGAACCCGCACCAGGCACTGGTCGCACGCGGCCGCGAGCTGGGAATCGCCGTCTACGCCTCGATCCGTATGAACGACAACCACTTCGGCGGTCTGCAACTGGAGCAGATGCCGGCCGAGATTCGGGAGGGCCTCACGGCGCTGCGCAAACAGCACCCCGAGTGGTGTCTGGGACCGGACCAAGCGCCACCCTGGTTTGCCGCCTCCTGGAACATGGCGGTCCCGGAGGTCCGGCAGCACCGCCTGCAGTATATCACCGAGGCTTTGGAATTGGCCGACTGGGATGGCGTCGAACTCGACTGGCAACGGCATGGATTTCATCTCCCCGCCGACGATGCCTATCGGCTGCGGTACACGCTGACCGATTTGCAGCGCGCCGTCCGGCAGCGCACCCGTAAAATCGCCGCCGACCGCGGCCGACCGTTCCACGTGGCCGTCCGCGTGGCCACCACGCATGAGTCGTGTCGGCGGATCGGTTACGACCTGCAGACGTGGGTCGGTGACCGACTCTGTGATCTGGTTGTCGCCGGCGGAGGAGCCGGAACCGACCCGGGGGTCCAGGTCGAGGAGTTTCAGAAACTTCTCTCCGGAACACCGATTCGTTTCTACCCCGGCTTCGACAGCGGTTTCTGGGGCCAGCGCCCGGGGCTGCGCCCACACCGCCAGTGGCAAGACGACTGGGTACGGGGTACGGCCGCCGGATACTGGGAACGGGGTGTCGACGGCATCTACGTCTTCAACTGGCACGCCAATCAACGTACCCGTCGCGAGCTGCTCACTCGCGTCGGTGCGGCGGAGACCCTGCGCGGTACCGACAAGGTCTACGCCACATTACATCGACACGTCGCCGACCGGGACGGTGCCTGGGCCGGCGCCGACCTGAATGATCGGATCCTAGGGGAGACTCCCGTCGCGCTCTACCCGACGTTGACGCGTGAGGGCCCGATGTTCGAAGTTCCTGTTTACGATCGGGTGGCCGACGCTGGCCAAGCGGGACGACTGGCCCGCTGCGAATTGATTGTCGGGCTCAACCACTTTTCGCCGCGCGATCGCATTCAAGTGGAACTCGACGGGACGGAACTGGAAGTCCCAGCCGCCCGCTACGCAGCCCATGAAGACCCCCTGGATCCGGCCGACGTCTCCGAGATCGGTTGGCTGGTCTGGGCACTACCCGCGAAATCAGTCGACCAGGGTCCCCATCGGGTACGGGTGCGATTGTTGGAACGGGACCGGCGGATCAAGCCACCCCTGTCGGTGGAGCATGTGGAAATCCAGCTGGCGTATCGTTGAAGTCCGTCTACCCGACCGGCGGAACCGCACCGCGGGGAGGGAAACCATCGTCCCCACGAAAAGGAGACAACCATGCCCTGTGACCGCCGACAACTGTTCCGCAAACTGGCCCTGGCCGGTTCCGCCAGCTGCGTCGCCGTGACTGCGGTTCGGCGATCAACCGCGGCCCTGCCCGCCGCGGCGCCGCGCGCTGGGATCCTGTTGCAGATCTACTTCCAGGTCGCGCCGGCCCGAACCGCCGAGTTCGAAAAGATGTTCGCCGAGTCGTACGTTCCGGCGCTACGAAAACAGGTCGGTTACCGGCGCGCCAACCTACTGCGTCTCTACCCCAGTCGCGCCGCCAAGGAAATCGAGGCCACCCCCACGGAGTACAACTACCAGATGGAGCTGGTGTTCGACTCTGAACCAAACCGCCAGAAATGGGTGGCCAGCAAAGAGCACGCGGTCGCCTGGCCACTGGCGATGGGGCTGGCAGAGAAATTCACTTGGCGCGGCTACGATCTGGTTACCCGCGACCAGCGCACGCCGTAACACCCGCTCTGGATCGACCCGGAGAACGGAAACACCGTTGCCGG
>PADE01000236.1 GCA_002702965.1 Planctomycetaceae bacterium | reverse complement strand
CAAAAGGTCGTTATTTGCCCTGCCCTGCCCTGCCCTGCCCTGCCCTGCACTGACGGTGCGACCGCATGCTTTTCTCACCCAGTGCCCCACCGAGCTGTCGGACGATGGGAGCGAGCGACGTCAACTCTTATTTGGGGGGACTCTTGCGATCACTCAGGCTGTCCGCACCAACGAGAGTGACACCCGTTACCTCGCCCGCAATCGTATTTCCCACGAACCGATTATGGTTCGAGAGTCCCTTCTCGATGAGGATCCCAGATGGCCCGGGCACGTCAACGAGTTTTCCGGGCTCCGCACCCGCTTCGATCATCGCCGGCGAAGGAAAACCGCGGGACGGTGAGGAGAAGACATTGGCCGAGATGGTGCAGTAGTACACATCTTCCAGCGTGATGTGTGGCGCCGCTCCGATTGCCGACTCACTCGCCGAGTGGATCGAATTCCCGGTGACGGAAACGAGGTGCGTGCCCGCGTAGAGCTTGATGTTCTCCAAAGGAGAAGAGAGGATCACATTTCCGCTGATGATGATGTGCGCACCGCCGTATCCACCGCCGTTAATGCATATCTGCACCGAGCGATTTTGCCACAGGACGTTGTTGGCAATGATAAATGCGTTCGCGGCGCCGAACGGTCCCGACTCGACTTTGCCATGTATCGCCTCGATATAGACGCCATGGTACGGCTGGCCGTGGGTCCCATTGTCGTTGATGCGATTCCCGCGGAGGATCCAGCCTTCGATCCCCGCGCCGATGTGCACACCGTGCTTCCGGTTGTAGCCGATGTGACAGTTCTCGACGGTACCAATCGCCGGGCGGACTTCGCCGGAAAGTCCCTGTAGAAAGATGCCGGTCTCCTTACAGTCGTACACGCGTACACACTCGATCGTCAGTCTCAGGCCGGCGAGCACTCGGATGCCGGATCCCCTTTCCTGTGACTCACCCTTCCCGTTCAAGGACAGCTGCGCGATCCGGCCAGACTGCCAACCTTGCTTCGTTCCGGTCCCCACCACGATGATGTCGTCGTTGGCGCCGCGCTGCAGGGTCAGCTCGGTGGACGACATGCCCGCGCCAAACAGGTTGACGACCTTGTCACGGCAGTGAACCGCAGCGCCGAGGTGAAAAGACCCCGTCGAGAGCTCGACAGCGCCTCCACTGACAGCGAATCGCGCGCCGCTTTGGTCGGATAGGGAATCGATCGCGGCCTGTATCTCGACATGATCGTCGGTGCCGTCGCAGACGTAGTCCGCCCGTGTTTTGATGCGATCCGAAGAATCTGCGGCGGCAACAAAAAGATTGCCGGATCCAGATCCCGTCTTGCCGTCACCGACGTTCTGGACCGACACCGCTGCGCTCGCTGCTGTTTTCACCGTTGTCACATCGGGTGGCTGCGCAGAGGGTGCGGTTAGTTGACTGCTTGATCCGCAACCAAGTAGCGCAAACAGGAGCAGTCCAAGTGGCGAGGTTCTCATGGTAGTAACCGCCTGTCGATGACATTGAAGAAGCAATGGAAAACGTCACGATGCTTACGGCATGGAGTCGACCGTTTTGTCGGGGGTCATTCTAGCCGATACCAGCGACCGTACGCCCGTTTTACTCGTATCGTTGGAAGCTCGGTTCACGTCGGTTCCGGCAACGGCGTCACCGACAACGGGTCGGCGCACCTCACAGCGACGACCGCATCATAGACGCGGGCCCAACCCAAACAGATCATCGACGTCGCTTCTTGCCCTTCCAATCCAGAAACCGTTTGTAGGCCTGTTCGAGGCTCCCCTCCTGGACAAATAGGACTCCTTGTGCCTGAAGCGTCTCCCCAGGATCAAGGTTCGTGAAGCGAAACTCCGAATGGAGGCACCGGACACGACCCGCGCGATTCATGAACACGGTCGTCGCGTCCCGCCAGGCGTAACAGAGAACGTAACGCTTGTCGGAGGAGACCACAAACAGTGAAGACTCCTGCAAATTGCGGATCGATGTGCGGTCGACAAGATCGAGCGGACTCCCGACGTTTCCGTAGAACATCATTTTCTGCGGATGAAAAGCGAGTTCCCGGTTCGCCACAAAGCCGCGATCGCTGACCAAGAACGTTCGCTGGTTGTCGCGGTCGAAATAATCCGGAGCGGCCGTCCGCTGCAAGCACATACTCGTCTGAATTGAAGACAGAGGCTTGTCACCGAGGTTCTTGATCTTCAATTCGAAATCGAGCTGTTTGTCACTCCAGGTGGCCGTGCGGTGGATTAGGGCCGCGCCGTCCATCGTGTCCTCGCATTGCATGACGCGATTCTTGAGTATTCCCCCCATCGACTTCTCGTCTGCCTTGCTGACAACGCGCCACGCGTGCCGCGATGTTTCGAAGCTGAACTCCCACAGTCGGCGTCCTTCTCCATCGTACGCGTTGACCGATTCGGGGAATTGAAATCGCAGCAGGTTCGCCGGCCAATCGCTCGGCTCAGACACGTGCCGTGGTTCCTTGATATAGATCTCCAGGCTTTGCGGAATGTAGGCGAAAAGTTGTTGCCGCCCCATCACGGGTAGCGGGCGACCCGCTGTCGTAGCAACGGTGTCCGTCGCGGACGCGGGTGACCCGTAGTCGATGTTCAAATCAATCGAATTGATCAGACCACCCTCGCGACTTCCCGAATGCAATCCGAGCTTAATGCTGTTGGTGCCGCGACGCATCGGTGGATCGACGACCGTGATCACGATTTGACCCGGCGGTTTGCGAGACTCCCATTGGTAGTGATCTGGCTCCTGTACCTGGCCATTGATCTCGAAGTTCAATTCGTCGGGGGTGGGGTTGCCGTCCCGCAGGGTTACCACGAGCCGGGACGAGCGGATGCGTTTCCACTTGGCCGCCCCTTCCAAATCATCACCGATAGTCATCGTGAATTCCTGCGACCTACCGACGGGCAAACGGCACAACAGGGGACGTTTCCCGTTGTTCTCGGCGAGCCGGCCCGCCGTATCGTGGGAGATGAGATACAGCTTGTCGTGGTCGCGGCGTACTGCGGGATCGAGCGCGTGCTTGAGAAACGCGACCTCCTCGTCGGTATAATCCTGTAGAATTCCACCGAACTGCGAAGCCTTCGCCAGCAATCGGTGGCAGTCGTAGTTGAAGAGGTAGATCCCATCCGCGCCTTGGTGTAGGAAGCTGCTCACCGCAGCGAACGTTTGACGGTTGTTTTGCCGGTAACCTCGCACTTTGGGCTCGATTCCACCGAGAATCATGACTCCTTTTCGCTTTCCCAGCTCCAAGAACTGCGTCAGCTGCGGTTCGGGATCGAAATAGCCGCGGTCCATGGGGGTCACGAGGTCTACGAGCCCCCGCTCGATCCAGACCTTGATGTCGATTCCAGCTTCCCGGCACAGCCGAAGCGACGGAGGCACACGAACGGCCAACTTGATTGTCTGCCGGCGACGTTGCGCGGTGGCGTTGACCGCAGCGCGGAGCTTGGTGACGAAATCTGTCAGCAGCGGGGCTCCTGCCTGTTCCTTGCCAGGCGGAAATAAGCACGGACTGCGAACAAAGTCCAACTCGATGCCGTCGGTCTCGTACTCAAGCCACTCAGCGAACAGGGTCAGGAAATGTTGACGGACGCCGGCCTTCGAGTAGTCCCAGGCATACGACCAGCCTTTTATCGGCGCGTAAACGGCTTCCGGGTGATAGTTCTTTCCGTGCAGCAGTTCGGGATGCTCTTCCTTAAACAGGCTCCGAACTACCATGAAGCGATCGTCGTCCTCATGGATCTCGTTCATGCGGCAGGTGAGCCAGAAGCGGATTCCCAACTCCTTGGCGCGAACCGACAACATCTTGATCGGATCATCACCACGCTCGATGAGCTGGCGGAGATTGTCGGCCATGGCCCGTCCCTGCTCGCGGTAGTAGGGATGAACCTGTTTCCAGTCGCGGATGTTGTCTCCCATCCGCTCACCCACATTGGTCGGGTAGATAAAGACGTTTCCGCCGACGATCGGGCACCAGAAAAAGTCGGTGACGGCCGTTCCTTCGAGCTCGTTCAACTCGTGGCACACGACGTCCCGCGTTACTTCCCCTTTGATATGCGCAATTGCGGCGGCGCCTCCGTCGGAGTTGAACACGTACAGGGGTGAGGCGGCGAATGCCGCGCCGCCCGCAACGTGGCAGCAGGCGACGGCGCAGAACAGGATTGGGGAAGACGATTTCACAAACGGGGTCTCCTCATAACAACGTCGATGCCGCTGACGACCGGGACGTCTGCAAACGCGGCACGGCGACCCAACCCGGATCTTGCGCGAAAGCCGCGGGATTCAACTATGGGACAGCCGTGAGCAATCTGACGGCGCCGCGCCTCGACGGCAAACCGATTCATCGTACCCGAATTACCGAGGCAGGGTGGGTACATCGTAAGGGTTTGGCCCACTTGCAACATCTGGTACTTTTCGGCGCTGGCGGCGGGGTGGCACAGCCGGCGAATGACAAGGATCGGGCGTGGAGACTTCAAGAAGCTGGGGCAATCCGGCCTCGCGATGGGCTCGATTCCAAGTGCAGAGCAGTCGTGCCGAGAAGGGAACGCGTGTCGCGGCAAGTCGCGCTGCGACGCTGCAGAAAATCTGCAGCCGGACGTTCTTGGCGATTGTCGGTCGTTTCGAGTAACCTGCTCGTTGTCCGGTGAGTAGGAAGACCGGTCGTACCCGGGACGAGATCGAGCATGCCGGACTTGCCAATCAGAGTCGCCGACCAGATCGTCATCGGGATCGGTTTCTTGGTGTTGTTGGTGATCGGCGGACTCTGCTCTCGCCGGAATCAGACCGACGAGGGGTATTTCCTGGCCGGGCGGTCGATGCCGGGTTGGGTTGTCGGTTTCTCGATGATGGCGACGATCATCAGCTCGATGACCTTTTTGGCGATCCCCGCATTCGCGTACGGCGCGGGAAACTGGAAAAACTTTCTGGCGCATTTCACGTACATTCCGGCGGTCCTGATCGCAGTGGTACTGTTCATTCCTTTTTTTCGCCGGTCTCGAGTCAGCTCCGCCTACGAGTACCTCGAACGTCGCTTTGGGCTGTGGGCCCGGTTATACGCGGGCGGCGGATTCGTGTTGTTTCACTTTATGCGGACCGGACTTGTGCTTTACGCCGTCTCGTTGGCAATCCGGTCGCTGCTGCAAAGTGATGCCGACTCGCTGCCGTGGATCATCGTCACCGCCGGCGGGCTGGTCTCGGCCTACACGATCATCGGCGGTTTGCGCGCGGTCATCTGGACCGATGTCTTCCAAGGTATCGCGTTGATCTTGGGTGGGCTGGTTTGCCTGCCGGTGATCGTCTCACAGTTGCCAGGTGGATTTGAGCAGTTGCTTCAAGTTGCCGCCGCCGACAACAAATTTGACCTCGGCAGCACGGAATTCACTCTCAGCGGCCTGACGCTGTGGGCCTATCTATTCGCGGAGTTTATGGTGTTCCTTCATTTGCTGGGGACCGACCAGACCAACGTCCAACGTTACGCCGCGGCTCGCAGCGACAAGGAAGCATCGCGCGCGGTGGTGGTCGGCTGCTGCTTGGCGGTGCCGACCTGGACGTTTTTTCTGTTCTTAGGCACCAGCCTGTACGTCTTTGCGAAGGTCGTTCCGGACACGGGCCTGGCGGACCTCGATCCCGATCAAGTCTTTCCCCGCTTCATCTTGACGCAGGTCCCCGCCGGTCTTGCCGGATTCGTGCTGACCGGCCTGTTGGCGTCGGCGATGTCGACTTTGGACTCCAGCATCAATGCGGTCTCTGCCACGGTGACGACCGACTTCTACAAGCGGTTGTGGGTTCGGCACCAGAGTTCCCGGCACTACGCGACCGTCGGCAAGTTGGTCAGCTTGCTGTTTAGTGTCGCGATGATCGGTGCGGCCTGCGGGGTGCACTTGGCCCGCGCATCGGAGACGCTGGACGACCTGCAACGGATGGTTTTGTCGGTTCTCAGCGGTGGATTGCTCAGCCTGTTCCTGCTGGGGTTCATCACGCGTCGCGTCGACGGCCGCGCGGCTTTCGTCGCGGTGATTTCTACAGTCTTGTGCGTAATTGGCTGGTTGGTGCTCGAGACCGACTGGGTCGAACAGCGGTTGCCCGCCTTTGCGCACTCGATCCACGGCAATTGGGTCAGTACTTTCGCCAACATGGTGATGTTCGCTGTCGGCTACGCCGCGAGCTNCCTTTTCGGTACCCGNCCNCCACGAGNCCTCACCGGCCTGACGATCTGGCAATCGGGTGAATCGGGTGAATCGGGTGAATCGGACAGCCGAGTAACGAGGGCTAATCGAGAGTTGGATCCCGGCGGTGCGGTCGACTGAGTCGTGCGGAGGACCCCGAAGACCACGAGACCTCGAAACGAACCGCGTGCCACTTCTGAAATCGAGTTCGACGGATGATCGCTGCCGCCGTCGGACGAGTTGAACCGATGTAGGAATCACCGAATTGCGAGACACCCACCGCCGTGTTTCTGTCGGAGGCGGTGGGGTTGGTTTGACCGCAGCGATGGCAAGAATACCAGTTTTTCGGGCGTGCCACCGCGCCGAGCTCTATATTGGTGGGGAGTCGGCACGCCGGCCGAAAGGACCANACATGACACGTCTACTGGGAATGCTGCTGGTGTTGGTTGTGGACGGAGTTGGGTCGACGGCTGGATTGCAGCGCACAGCGGCAAACATCAATCGCCATTCCCCAGGCGAGGTGGTTGGAGTCTCCTTCGAGAAAAACCAACCGATCACCGGCGCAGCGGTGGCGCATCTTGGGGAGCTGTCCAAACGGCGGTACCTCTCGCTCGGTGACAGTCAAGCGGAAACGCAAACGACGGTTAGCGGTGGTAAGAAAATCCGCTCCAAACCGGTGCCGGGCGATAGGCCGCAGCAGCCAATACCAAAACGCGCAGCGAATGCAGACGCGTTCTACAAACCCGAAACGGTTCAGGAAATTCACCTGCAAGTGCGCGACCGCGACCTCGCCAGGATGCACGCGGCGCTTCCCGATCGCATCTACGTTCCCGCCGCGTTTCGCTGGGGCGATCAGACGATTGAAAACGTTGGCGTGCGGTACAAGGGAAACAGTTCGTCGAGATCTGACCAGAGGCACAAACGAAGTTTTCTCATCAAGTTCAATGAGTTCAGTAAGGGCGGTACTTTTCTCGGACTGCGACGGGTCTCCTTTGATAACGGTGTTCAATTTGGCAGCCTCTTCAGCGAGCCGTTGATTACGGCTGTTCTNCGTGATCTGGGAATCACGGCGCCGCGATGCAATTTTGTCCGATTGTTTGTGAACCGAAAATTCCAGGGTGTTTTTACGAATGTCGAACGCATTGACAANGTCTTTCTGAAAAAACACTTTCGCGACGGGAGCGGTGCGCTCTACAAAGTCGACGAGGGAGGCCCCGGGTCTGACCTGGCTCCTCTGCCACCACGTCCGGCCAATCGGATCCGACACGGCTTCGAGCCCAAATCGAAGGCGGCTCGCTTCGATGCCCGCGATGTGCTCGCGTTGATCTCCAGGATTAACGAAACTCCGACTGAGAAGTTCTCCGATGTCATGCAGGCCAATATGAACATGGATGCTCTCTTGCAGACCATGGCCGTCATGTTGTTTGCGGGCGCTTTTGATCAACTCACCGGATGGAATCCCCACAACTACTATCTTTATCGCGACCCCGGGGATGATCGCTGGCATTATCTACCCTGGGATTTGGATGTCGGATTTGCTGACAACGCCTTTCGCCGTGTGCCAGTCATTGACGGATGGAATGCCGCCTGGCCGATCCCCGGAGGTCCGCCACGACCGTTGATTGAACGCATCGTCGATGACCCGGGTCTACTGGCACGGTACCGCCAATTGGCCGACAGCATCCTCGAAGACCACTTTCACCCGAATATTCTGTTGCCGCGAATCGATGCGCTTTATGCACAGATTGAGGCCGACTTGGCACGCGATCCGTTTCCCCATCGTCGCGTGACGAATCCCGAAGATCGGGGCTTTGACACCATCGTCACATCGATCAAGGGTTTTGTTCGGCGCCGGTACAAGATAGCTCGAGCGCAATTAGACGCGCCTGGCAGTCGTCCACCGATTGCGAGGAGGCGGCCGCGACGGGAACAAGAGCCCCAGCCCGGGAAACCCTCCCTGGACGCACCGAGCGGTTTGCGGGTGCTGGAAATCACCGCGTCCAAGGTCACGTTGCGCTGGACGGATAACGCGGAGGGTGAAGCCGGTCACATTGTCCAACGGGCCGGGGGGGAACAAGGGCCGAAGTTCCGCAATCACATTGGAAAACCGGGTGCTGAGATTTCAACCGCTGCCGACATCCGTGTCACCGCGGGCAAAACGTACCGGTATCGGGTTTATGCGGTTCGGCCGGCCCCGGATGGCCAACAAGGGACGGGCCTTTCCAACACCATTACGGTACGCGTTCCCGACAAATGATTGCTCGAACGCAGCCTGCGGNCGGGCGATTGGTTTTTCCGGGCGATTGGCCCATTACCTGGTGCGACGCTGTGCTTGTCCGCAGGCTGCAGAGCAGGCCGANGTTGGCTGGTCCGCCTTCTGCAGAATGACCAGCTGCTGGATCAGCGCCTGATGCGCTTGCTCCGCCACCAGCGGGTCCTGGCGGTTGTTCAGTACTCGCTTGACCCACACTTCGAGCGACTCGCGCGCCGACTCGAGTTCTGCCGAANTGGCCTTGCCGGCCGCTGTGGACGCGGCGATGGCGTTCTTGAGCAGATTGCATAATTCGTAGTCCTCAACACCGGCGCGGTAGGCCTCCCAGCGCTTACTCGAAAGAACCCCGTCGGGGCCGTCGTAGACGACCGAGTAGGTGGGCGTGCCGGCGTAGTCGTCCCACAAATCGGAGCTGTCGGTATAGGTCCAGAACCCGTTCCCGCTGCAATCTTGATCAAAGGCGGTCCAGAGCTTGTACCGATAGTGGCCGGTCGGGGACTTTCCTTTACCGCTGGCGGATTCGTAGAACCAAGTGCGTTTTCCCTGCCAGAAGTCCCAACCGAGTTTGCCCCGAGCGGGGCACCAGATGTCTACCAGGCCTGCAAACTCGGCCACACTGGCTTCGGTGTTGTCCGAGCTGATGTCCAACCAGACTTGTACCCGAGGATCGATCTGGCGCAGCAGTTCGCTGCATGGTTTCACGATCCGCTGCATGTTCTCCTGCGAGGGCTCATCGATCCAGAGGAATGCGAATGCATCGTAACCGTAGCCCTTTTCCTTCATGTGGGCGATCACGTCTTTCAGCCAGCGTGTGAAAATCTTGGTCCTGCGGGGGTTTCCCGCTTGGGGATACATTTTGCGGTGATCCCACTCGAATCCGGTCCACAGGATCCATAAACGGGTCCCGGGAAGCAGGGCCATATATTCATCCAGCTTCGAGAAGTCCATCGGTGCGGTGAAGTTGCCCGCGGTATCGGCCTGAAAATGAGGGAGATACGGTGAAATCACGGTCTGCGTGTTGACGTAGTGTTCGCGCAGGTCTCGCGCGACGCCTTCCGGGTCTGCTTTTGCGATCGGCAAGTGCATGTAGGAGAAGTTCACGACATTTAGCGTTGTTTGCTCGGGCATCGCGACCGGCGCGACAATCAATCCAAACGGCTTTGTGGCGGAGATCTTTTGGCCCGACAGTTTGAGCACTCCTTGGTAGCTCCCAGGATCCAGGCCGCGGGAGTCAATGCTGAGCCAGAGTTGCTTGGTCATCCCGGGCGGGAGTTCCAGTTGTCCGTGCAGCGGCATCAGCGCATCGGCTCGGGTCCGGAAACCGAATGCTTCCACAAACTTGACTTCGTACAGAGAGAGCACGCCGGCTCGCAGGCCCTCCGCCGTGACCGCCAGCGTCATCGGAGTTGCCGTGGAATTGGTCAGGTTAAAGGCCAATTCCCCCCACTCATTCCGCAGCATACATGTCGGCTTGGAAACCGATTCTGAGGCGCCCCAGTCAAACGGTAACAGCGGCGCCCAGGGGTTGGCGGATTCGACCCGTAGCGCCGAGCGCGTCGTGGCCGCCAGATAGGCCCCCATTTCCCGGAAGATCTTGCGATCCAGCATCGTGAACGGCATTCCACGGCGGTAGTCAACGGTCTCCGCCTCAGAGCGGCTCATGATCTCTGTCTGGATTTCCTGGAGGGCCGACTGTGATCGCCTGACCGCCGGCGTTTGGCGTTCGGGCTGCCCCGCCAACCGTGACTGCGCGTGGCCAAGGAGCGTCAGCGAGGAGTTGTTTTGTCTTGTCAAACGCACGCGGGATTTCGCGAAACGCATAACCGCGTCCCGTGTCAGATCTCGCGTCTGGGGCGTCAACCTCTCCGTCTTTGATCCGAGCACTTCAATCTCGTCAACAAAAACATAGTGGCCGCCGCGGATCGTCTGCAGGCGCACAAAGCGGCCTTGATGCTCGAGCCCTTCAAGCTTAAAGGTATGAACCACGTACCGATCCTGGTCGATCGCCTCGTTCATGACTTCGCCCGCATAGCTGTACGTCTGGCCCTCATCGCTCAGGAAGACCATGACTGCGAGCGGAAAGGTGCCTTGCGATCGGGCGTCCGCAGCGCTCTCGAAGGTCAGTCCGTCGATTGAGCAGATTCGACCGAGATCGATCTCGATGCTTTTACACTGTTCACCGGAGGCCCAGCCGACGCTGGTCTTTTGCGTCCATAAGGAGGTCCCGCGCGGGTCATAACGCACCCCGTCCGTCAAGTCGGTGGTGTCGCCGTCGTCGGTGCAATACGGGTAGTTGGGTGGGTGGCTAAACGTGTACGGTTGATGCAGGGCGAGATTTTCTGCCCAGCACAGGTCGCCGCCTAAAACCACTAGCGCGACAAGCAGTGGTACTCGCTGCATGATCAGCCTCTCTGTAGGACCGAGAACAGGTTGTACCTCGAGATTCGATCCCAACATGACCGCGATTACGGCTGTGGCGCCGTCTTGACGTGGATCATGTTGGCCGCGTAGATCGATTTCCTGCCATCGGCGTCAACCGCCCGGGCGCGAAAGATTACCGTCTCGTTGGATTCGCTCGAGAACATCACCGAGAAGGGCGCGGTCGCATCTTCGCTTGTTTCCCAGGTGCTCCCTCCGTCAGTGCTCTTGCCGAAGACTACTTTCGTGATCGTGCCTGAATCAGACACCGCTTGCGCGGTGAGCGTGAAGCGACCGGCAGCGTAGGTGCCACGATCATGAATGGGACTCCCGTTATTGCTCAATGTAACACCTGGCCAGCCATGCGATCTGCGCAGATCGTGGGCCGCATCACGAAAGCCTTTCCGGATGCCGTACTGACCGTTGCCGTGTTTGTCGACCAGGGAAACCGCCCGGTGCTGGTTGTAGAGATACGGCTGAAATCCCATGCTTCCGTAACAATACGCGGTGATCATTTGTTCGTAGGCATCCTGGTAGTTTGTGCGGGAATCCAGCCAGCCGAATACTTCGGGTGTGGCGCGACCCAGGTTCCANGATTCGATCAATGCAGCGCGCTGTCCGGACCAGTCGGATAGCCGGCCCAGCAGCGCCACGACGGTAAAGTTCTTTAGCCCGATCGTCCGCGACGCCTTGATGCGTTCCGTGATGCGTTCACTGTTGACTGCGATCGTCGGGGCCGTGCTGCAGGTCGCGTGCCGTTCGTTGAGATCGTACCACTTCGGGTCGCAGTGATTCACATACACGGCGAGCGTGGGGTTGTGCTGATGGTAAACATCGGCCCACGCGCGGAGATAATTTTTCTTGTCCTCGGTCAGGCCCCGGCATTCGGGTTCGTCGTCCATGATGTGGCCGGCGACGGCGTCGCCGACGTACTCACCCTTCCAGACAAACGTCGTTAGGCGTTCTCGCTGCTCCTGGATTCCGGCGACGAAATCAGACGGGTTCCACTTACCNGGCCCCGGGTAAGCATTCAATTGGCCATAGCTGGTGATCCCCTTCATTCCCCAGTGTTTGATCGCCGCCCACTGGTCTGCCCAACAATTACCGCTAATGACCACGGTGTTGCAACCGGATCGGGCCATGTCCATAAACGCATAGTCCCAAGAGAAGTTGTCTTTGGGCTCAAGCCAGGGCATCGCATAGTAGACTCCGACGGTGAACTTTTCTCCAACCGGGGTCGCGGGAAAAATCGGCGAGTCGGATCTACGTCTCTTTCCGGCGACCGCCGCAGTGGTTGTGGTAGTCGACCGTCGTGCTCCGACAGGGGCCGTCGGCAGGCGTGTTTCTACCGACGACTTTGTTGTCTTCCGCTCGGCACCGAGCGGTGTCANCGCGATCGACTCGATACTCAGTGCGTTATTCCTGCCCGGGCTCATGTCGCGCAGGCGTAAATAAAAGTCACCTTGTCCGACGCCGGGNTCGTTCTGTGGCTCTGGAAAGACTGCCGGGATAAACGTGAGACCNTAGAAGAAGACGTTCCCGGCTCCGGTCTTGTTATTGTCGTGGACCGTGAAAGTCACTTTGTTTCCACGAGTGAGCGTCAGATGCGTACCAAACACACTCCCTCCGAAACGGCCTCCCGTGGGGAAATACGACGGCTGTTTGCCCGCGCTCAGCACGGTTGAACCAGGGCCCATGCTCGGTCCGATGATTTCGTCGCGCTTGACCGGTTCACCTTTGGTGGTGGGGGGGTAAATCTGATGGAGTCCACCCGGATCGTCTGTGCCGTGTTCGGTGACACCGGGTCCGGAAAAACGCAAACCGACCCAGTCTCCGTTGTTCCAATGGTTGGCACTCCAGTAGGCGTGGACGAGATAGTCGCCAGCTGGAAGTGCATGGTCGAAGGTCGTCGTCCCGATACCCGAGAAATCGAGTAATTCCATTCCCGGGTCCGCGTCTTGGTTCCAGGCCGTATAGGCTTTCCAGTGCTGTGCACCGGGGCCCCCTTCCGGGCAGGTGACTCCGCCGAATGTCACCATGGGGGTGTCCTGGAAACCGGCCGGTTGATCCGGGTACCGTTGTGGTTGGACGCGCGTGTCAAAAGCGACGTAGATCGGAGTACCGTTGGGATCGGGACTTGGAATGTTGGGGTCGGTTGGCGAGATCGTGATCGATGTTGCGATGGGACTGTTGGGCCACATCGACAAATCGACCGGGTTGGGGCCGGCCAAGTCATGTGTGAACCACTGCCGGCTATGTGATCCGGAATGCCCTGGGTAGAAGTAGTGCCAGCGCCCGCTTGGGATCCCATTTTCCGTGACGCGGCCGCCGTCGGTTCCCAACAGAAATGCCCAGGGCGTTCCTCCCATGGCGCCCGTCCGCCAGCGGACGGTGAGTCGGTACACTCCGTCTGGAATTGCGCCGGGGAAGCGGAACATCAGATCACCCACCGCATGAGTGGGGTTTCCCGCATCATCGGTCGCCGTCTGCACCAGCGTCCCTCTGCTGGACTCGACTTTAGCATAATGCCCGTCGAGGGCNGTAATCAGCCAATCCTCGGCCCGGACCGTTGGAGTCCAAGGAACGACACGCGACANGGTCCGCGCGCTGGCGATGTTNTGACGCGCCGCGTAACGGTATCCCGTTTTCGAAACNCGGGTGACGGTCAAGCTCGTCTGCCCCGCGATCGGCAGGCGGCGGGTCTGAAAGACGGCTCGACCTTGACCATCGGTGGTTTGGTGGACCGCGCCAGCGGCGGCGTGGACCCCCGTCCAAAGTCCCATGACTTTGACCCCTGCGACGGGGGTTTCCGTTTCGTCCTCGACTTGGACCACAAACCGGGCTGACCAGCGGCCGTCGGAACCGTTCTCGTCGTTCGAGATGCCGGTGAATTCCGCAATATGCAGGGATGCGGCGGGCTCTGATTCGGTACGCAAACGGCTGGCGGACGCCGGTTCGGTTGAGACCGTTTGTCCGCGACAGTCACGGGGACTTCGCTGCAGGCCAATCTCCGATCCGCCAAACAAGATTGCCAACGTAAACAGCGGCAGTATCGAAAGGGTACGAAACCGACGTCTCATCACCACTCCTTGTCACGTAGACACAGCCCGCGATTCGGCAACGCCCGATTCCCAGATGCCGCCAGGTACGATGTGGGTACTACAGAGTGTAACACGCCACGTCATCGAGAAGACGGGATCAGATGTACCTCGCGGTAGTCGGCTTCCGTGAACACTCCATCGGTCGCTAAGGCCGCTGTGCGGAGGACCGGAGCCGCTCGGTTGTCACAACCAACTCTTTCAGGGACCCTCTCAACACGTGCAGGAAGCTGCTTGCTGACGCGCTTTGGCCCGGCTCGATGTTGCCCAGCAGCGGGTCGGCGTGGAGGCAGGGCAAGCCGGCGTTATTGAACACGTAGGCGGGAGTTGGGGTCGTGATTCCAGCGACCCATTTGCCGTCCTTCGAAAGCATGCAGGCGCTGCCCGTAGCGAGTCGCAGCGGATGCACTTGCCGGATCTGCCGAGCCACCCATAAGTTCTGGACATCAGGCCCCCCCCGCACACCGAGGAATGTCAAAGCACTGCCGCCTGGAGAACGCTCGCGGAACAGGTCGGCCAGCGTTCGCCAGGTGTTGCCGATCTGCACAAACGAGCGAGTCATCCGCTTGTCATCAAACGCATCCGCGTGCGTGAACGTAAAACAGGTGAAAGCATTTGCGTTTAGCCAGGTTCGGTCGGAGAGGTTCGTCACTTTCACTCGGACCTCAACCTGTCTGTCCGCAAACAGAACCGCTGCCTTGGTTTCGATGACATCCTCGATTCGCACTGCAAAGGTGGCCCTGTCTTTCTCGAATTGCCACTGGCGAGGTGAAGGGTGTCCCCAAGGTAAATAGGCGCCATGGTCATCTGAAACAAGCTCGGGAGCGACAATCCGGAACACCTGTTTGGGCAGCCCATCCAACTCGAACCAAATCGTCTGCCGTTCAACCGTAACCCCTTTTCCGGGCCAGTATTTCAGCCCCCCCAGGGATTTGCTGGACAGGGCGTTTGGTGGAGCGCTGAACGACAGCGAGACCATCAGGCCAATCACTGCCGGGACCACGCTCGCGTACAGATGGACTCCATGTCTGCGAGACAAGTGCCAGGAATTCAATGACATGATCGCGTGATTCCTGCCAGTGCGAGCGGATGGCGCGTGCGGTGTCCGGTTGTTGTAAATGTGCGCCGCGCACGGTCCCTTCTACGGCCCACAAAGCTCTGCGTCAATTCGGCGTGGTATCGCGGCGAGGTACCATCGGGTGACTTCCATCGAAACGTGCCCAGCGGCGTCCACTTCGCTGTCCGCAGCGGTTCGAGTTATCACGGCCTCTGCCCGGGAATTGCGCACGACCGACCTTGCACCGCGCGGTTCGTTGGTCCTACACGAATAGGCTGGACCATCGGGCCGACCGGTGGTGTCACCGAAAACGGAAGCCTGTGGTGGCCGCTGCATTCCATGCTCGCGTTGATGGTCACGGACTTCCCGGCGTCTATACTGGGTGCCAGCCCGAGTCTCGTATCGCACAGGTCGAAAACCCGCTGGGAACAACGACCGATTCTCGCATGGGGGTGCTGAAGTAATGCTCTACGATCGCCTAAACAAGTTGGCGGAGGAAAATCGCCCGATCAACGTCGGCATCATTGGCGCCGGGACATTTGGGACGCAGATCATCGCTCGCGTCTGTCGGATGACTGGGATGCGAATCGCCGTCGCCGCCGACTTGATCGTCGATCGAGCCGCGGCGGCGCTGCGACTGGGAGGTGTTGCGAGTGATGCGATCGACCGCTGCGACACACCGTCTTCGATCAATGAGGCGATTCGGCGGCGCGCGTTTGCAGTGACCGATGACCCGACCGCCCTGATCGAGAGCGGCGTCGATGTGGTGGTCGAGGCGACCGGAAACGCCGAAGTGGGCGCCAGACACGGGTTCGATGCAATCGCGGCTAACAAGCACGTGGTGATGGTCACTATTGAAGCGGACGTGGTCGTTGGGGCAACATTGAGACAGCTCGCTGATAAGTCTGACGTCATCTACAGCCTGGCGTATGGCGATGAGCCGGCGTTGGCTGTCGAGTTGTATGAATGGGCGCGTACGTTGGGATTTCGCGTGATTGCTGCCGGTAAGGGGACACGCTTCATTCCAGAGTTTCGCCAAGCCAATCCCGACGACGTGCCTCGGCTCTACGGCTTTACGGGCGAGGATTACAATGCCCAGGTATTCTGTTCGTTCCTGGACGGCACCAAACACGCCATCGAATCGGTGACTCTCTCCAACGCGACGGGCCTTGAGGTCGATGTCCGCGGCATGCACTTCCCCGCGATCGATTTGCGTGAAATGCCCGATCGGCTCGCCCTGAAATCGAAGGGTGGCATTCTCAACCGCGAGGGAGTCGTCGAGGCGGTCAGTTCCATGCGGGCGGACAAGACGTACGTCGAGCGCAATGTGCGCGGCGGCGTGTTTGCTGTGATCGACGCGCCAGATCGTCAAGCGATCGAGTCGATGGCGTCTTATGGAGAGATCATCGGCATGATGATTGGCGAAAAAAGTGGCCACGCGATGATCTATCGGCCNCAACACTTCGTCGGTCACGAGATGCCGCTCGGTATCGCGCGCATGATGTTGTCGGGCGAGTCGATCGGCGCACCGATTGGGCAGATCTCAGAAGTTGTAGCGGCGGCGAAGAAGCGACTCGCTCCCGGTACGATTCTCGATGGCGAAGGGGGATACACCGTCTGTGGGTTGGCGGAACGCGCCGAGATCGCCCACAGAGAGCAGCTGGTGCCAATCGGTTTGACACAGGGTGCGGAAGTATTGGAAGAGATTCCCGCCGAGGGGCTGATCACCTACGACAACGTCCGTCTCAAGCCGTCGCTCGCNTTGGATCTCAAACGCCAGCAGGACGATGCGATCGCAACCGCCGAATCGCATCGGTAAATCCTATTGGGCGACGCGTCAGGATGTCCCAGCGAGGTNGCCGATCGGTAAAACCGCAGGCCACCAAACGGCGATGGGTGGCGCTTGCGGCCGCCGGGCTGTTGCCGCGTTTTGCGGGAGCCGATCGGATCGGTCCCCTGGCTCAGACGATCACGACAAAAAGTCTGTGATGACTCGCCGATGGACATCGGTCAATCGGGAATCGTGTCCCGCATGGTGGTCGGTGAACCGCCGGTGGTCAAATCACATCAGGTGCAGGATCGTGGCGTGGGAAATATGCGTAGGGACCGGTTTTCATGCGGGGCCTCACATTCGCGATTGGCTCCGCGCCCGGTACCACGGCGTCGCTCGGTCGGTGGCCGGCAGAACCGCGCTGCGCCTCTGCCGATTGGAACGCGTGTTCCCGCTTTGGACATTCGAATTCAGGCTTCGGCCGGGATTGCCCAGTGGTCCTGGCGATATTTGCGGCGGGTCAGCGCGTTGGCCCGCGGATCGTCGACGATCTGTTCGCTTGACGGGTTAAACCTGACAGCTCGTCCTGTGCGGGCAACGATGTTACCGAGGTGACATAACGTCGACGAGAGATGACCGACTTCGATCTCGGCGTTGAGCGGCTCGCCGGTTCGAATGGCGTCGAGGAAGTTGCGTTGGTGTGCATCTTCGCGGTCGTCGGGAAGATCGGGAAGCGTACGCGGTTCGTTTCTGGGACCGGATAGCTGCAGACCGGACCGGGTCCATTTCAAGATGCCCTGTGTTCCGTAGAAAACCGTATGCGTGCCCTCCTCGTCCTCTCGGTAGGGCGACCAGATGCGCTGCTCGTACACCAGTAGTCGCTTGCTGCCCACGGCCCCGTCAGCCGGGTACTCGAAGGTCATTTGATAGGTGTCAGGAAACTGTTGATCGTCGTCAAAATAGAGCTTCGACCCGTATCCGGCGACCAAGCTCGGATGCGTTTCGACCCCCAATCCCCAGCGAGCCACGTCGATTCCGTGGACACCGTCGTTCCCGATATCGCCGGTTCCGAAGTTGTAGAACCAGTGCCAGTGATAATGCACATAGTTCGACTGGTACGGTCGCCACTCGGCCGGTCCGACCCACAGTTCATAGTCGATGTGATCCGGGACCGGCTGAGGTTTTCGGTGTCCGATGTTCGATCGCTGCTGACTGTTAATATGTTTCGCGACCAGCACATCACCGATGATACCCTTTCGCAGCATGCCGATCGCCGCCTGGGCCGTCCCCTTGGAACGACTCTGGGTGCCGTGTTGCACGACACGCTTGTTTCTCCGCGCCGCTTCAATCATCAACCGGCCTTCGCGCACGCTATGCGAACACGGCTTTTCGACGTAAACGTGCTTTCCCGCTTCACACGCCAGGATGGCGGCGGGAGCATGCCAGTGATCGCAGGTGGCGATCACGACCGCGTCGATCGATTTGTCGTCGAGAATGCGGCGCAGGTCTGACACCGCTCGATCGGCGCCTGTGGAGTCTTTGGCTTTGCCCGCTCGTCGGCTGTCCGGGTCGCAGACAGTCCGTACAACCGCGTCGCTCTGCGAGCCGATCGCCCTGCCGACTTGGATTCCGCGACCACCGCATCCGATGAGGCCGACATTGACCCGTTCGTTTGCGCCTCGGGCATCGGCACCAGGAAGCGACGAAGTCAGCGCGGCGATGGTGGCCACACCTGTACTCGTGTTTTTTAGAAATGCTCTGCGATTCGGAGGGCTCATCGTAGGGGGCTCCATTGCGGCGTCATGGAATGCAGTTCAGAGGTGGAAGCCGGGCGGTTTCGGCTTTATGCTGATCGCAATGTCGGACGTGTGACGCTGGTGCCGTACGGCCGATGGGTCAGGTGATCATAAAACAAGTAGTCTCGTGCCGGAAGCTAACGGGGCTTCGGTTTCGTTCTATTCCCTCGTGGATGAACCAACAGGATGGTGTTTTCCACGACAGCGAACAGGATCTAGACGATGAAGTTTTGCGTTCTGACCAGCCGCTTGCTAAGCGTGGCACTGCTTGGTTTGATAAGTTTCGTACACCCGCTTCAGGCGGGCGATACGGGTGTTCTGGACACAACCGGCAAGCGGAAACAGATCCGCATCGGCGTGATCACTCAACGGAACGGCCCGCATCTGGGGATCTACTTTCCGGCCATCGCGAACTGCGAGTCGGTCGCCGACGTGGCCATTGTGGACAACAGCGGCACGACCTTCGCGTCTGCAAAAAAGATGCTCGGTGTGCATGCGGACTTCAAGCCGTATCGCGACGCGGCAGTCATGATCGCGGAATTCCGCCCGCACCTGGTGCTCGTGGCCCTGGCCGCCAACCGAGCACCGGCGCCAATTCGGGCGGCGCTGTCGGCGGGTTGTCATGTGCTGGCCGAGAAGCCGGCATGTGTGCGCGCCGAGGACTTCCGGCCGCTGGTGCAGTTGGCCACAGACAAGGGTGTCAACCTGATGCTCGCGCTTCCTAGCCGGCTGGCGCCCGACACGCTTCGCGCCAAGGAAATTGTCGACGCGGGTTGGATCGGAAAACCGTTCGGGGTGACTTTTTTTCAGGTCAAGGACCAGGCCCGGTTGACGGGTGCTGACTACCAGAAATCGTGGTTCGCGTTTCGAGAGCAAGCGGGCGGCGGACACCTCATCTGGCTCGGCATCCACAATCTGGATCAGGTCTTTTTTATCACGAACGATCGTGTCGAGAAGGTCACCGGATTCGCCAACAATGTGGGCGGGCAGCCGGTCAAGATCGAGGATGCGGAAGCGGTCGCGTTCCAATTCCGCAGCGGCATGGTTGGAACTTTTCACGGGGGTTACTACCTGGAGGGCGGGAGTTATCAGGCGGGCACTACACTCTGGGGTTCACGCGGTTGGATCAAATTGGCGGGTTACCGCGGCCCCGATGGTTCCAGGCGCTCGTTTCAGTGGTACTCGACGCATCCCGATGCACCTCGTGGGGTCCAAACCGAAAACGAGACACCAGCTGTCAACTCGTATCAACTGCTCGTTCAGGCAGCGATCGACACCGCTCGTGGGGCCCGCCCGCCAATTCTGACAGGTAACGATTGCCTGCACGTTCTGGAAGTCATCTTTGGGGCCTACCGCGCGTCGGAGACGGGCGTTTCACAGACCCTATTTCAGAACCAGCCGGATTCGCAGCCACGGTCACCCTCTCGCTAGACGCAGGCCGGTTGCAGCCCGCGGCAAGGTCCTACTCGCTTGTGGACAACGGGGGTGTCGTGGGATAGGAAGCCGATCACGTGGGGAGCATCACGGCGTCTGAGTTTTCGCTACCATTGACGAAGATCGAAGCGGGTTCAGACGGCATTTCCGTTGGCTCGGACAAGAGAGGAACGCCATGAGGATTGCGAGTTCAAGACAGGCCACGGCGCTGGTGATGGTACTGGTCGCGCTCGACTGCGGCTGGGGAGCGGACCCGATCATCGAGCACCCGCCGCAGCGCCCGCAGGTGCTGAACAACTTTGTGACACAGTTGGTCACGGCCGAGTCCCTCTCCGGTGACGCCACCCATACTTTTACGGTCGAGAACCCGCGCAACGGTTGGCTGTTCTTTCGCTCCCAGGCGTTGGTCGGACGTACCGGCGAACTGCAACTGGGGATTCACCGCGTCGACGATTCCGACCAACCGCTGGCTACCGTGATTTCCTGTCCTCCGGGCGACAATCGGATCGCCGAGACAATGCGTTTTCTCGCCCAGGGCAGCTATCGGGTGCAGTTGAAAATGAGCGATGCGGAGGTGACACGACTCGACGTACGACGGATTCCGATGATCATCTACGAGCGTGTCCCCGGTGGCTTTCGCGCCATGACGGGATTCCCTGAATACGATCAGAGCTTCCTCCAGAGTTGTGGCATGCTCGACAGCGTCAACACGATCGGAACGTACGACGGATTTCGCTGGATGAGTCGCTGGCAACGCGAAGGTCGGCGGGCGATCCGCATCTCCGGCGGCATCGGTGGTCTCAATACCGAACAGAAGGCCTTCAACCACTGGGACAGCTCCACTGTCAAT
>PADE01000235.1 GCA_002702965.1 Planctomycetaceae bacterium | reverse complement strand
AATCCTCGCGACCCCCGGTGAACCTTGCCATGTTCACCAGGCCGTCATCCTCAAGCGGAATCGGCTTCCATTCGTCGCCCCCTGCGCTCAGCACCCCGGGTCCCCTTGCGAACGGGTCCGGAACCCTGTCGATGGCCGTGTTCTGATTGGAATGTTCGTCAAACGGTCCACGAATGCGCCAGGGCATAATGAACCACGACTGCTGCGAGTCGGGCGATTCCCCGACCGCCTTGAGATCGGATTCCGCGTCGTCCCACTGATTGAGCAGGCTGAATATTTCGGCGCGCGATTCTCGCGCTGCAACTCCCCCCGTGCCGTCTTCAATCTCCTCGCCGAGCGCATCCAACAAGGAAGGGGACAACTCTTGCAGAAACCCATCGTATGCGTCGTAAAGAATCAATTCCGCCCCGATGGCCGCAATCTTGGTTTCATCCGGTGACCAGGCCGCTGAAAACACCGAACTGGACGACGCCGAAAGACTCAACAGTTCCGCGCCGCTTTCGATATCCCATATTTTGACCGTTTGGTCTTTCCCCGCGGCAACCAGACGTGACGCCGACGCGTTGAACGACACAGAAAACACACTCACCTGGCCGAGCAGATCCAGAAGCACCGAACTATCGGTCATATCGACGACTTTCACGTGTCCGTTGTTAACACCGTCATTCGTGCCAGCAGCGAGACGCATCCCATCGCTCGACCAGTCCAACGCATACACATTCTCAAACGGAAGACTGACTTGATTTACCTGCCTCCCGGACACAACATCCCAAACCCGAATCCGGTCGCCGTCATTGCGCCGGTTCATACCGGCAGTGGCCAGCTGCCCGGAGTCTGGATGCCACGCTACGGCAAACGTCGCCTGATGTGCCGCAAATTCGTACATCAGCGACGCATTCCGCGGATCGGACACGTCAAACACGACGACCCCTCGTTCAACATTGCCACCACTATTTGAAAACGCATTCGCGTCGTTTTGCGCTACGCCTACCGCAAGTTTCGAACCATCCGGACTCCAATCGATGGCGCAGACTTCGCCAATAAATCCGGTCAATTCTTTTACCAACTCGAGCGACTCCCCCGACCAAATGCGCACCGTTCGATCGTTCGACGCCGACGCCAGCCACCGACCATCGCCGCTCCAGCAGACCGCGTTTACCTTACCCTGGTGCCCGGACAGAAGCGTGGCATCTGTCGTCGAAGTGGGGTCCAGCACATAGACCTGCCGATCGTCGCCGCCAAAGGCGATTCGTTTGTCCACTGGATTCCACTGGACCGAAGACCCGATTCCCGAATGCTGCGAACGATTCCGACTCGCTTGCGTCTCTTCCGCCGCGTGAATCCACAGCGTGCCGTTGGCCCCGTTTACCAGAAACTCACGTCCGTCCCGCGACCATGCAAGGTCCATTACCTGGAACCCCGCATTGCTAACTACTTTCTTTAAGGCACTCTGTTCAACGGTCCAAACGCGAACGCTACCATCGTGTCCTCCGGTGAGCAATTCGCTATCATCCGGCGACCATACGAGCGATCGAATTTGACCGGTATGTCCCGTCAGGGCCCCCACCTCCTGCCCATCCTCAACATTCCATATCTGGATAATGCCCGACTCGTCACCCGTCGCCAAACGCTTCGAATCGGTCGCCCATTCGAGGCACACCACGGTCGGTGATCGGGTCGTCAAGGTTCGCACCTCTTCATAACTCTCCCCGTTACGGATCACGACCCGGTGGGCGTGGTAGGCCGTCGCCAGATATTTCCCATCGGGACTCCACCGACTAGACATCCATCCAGGCCACTCCCCTGACACCATGCGGCTCATGGTACCGGTCTTGACGTCCCAGATCCTCGCCGTATGTCCAGAGCCGAACGAGGGTCCGCCGGCTGCTGACACGACCCGCTTCTGGTCGGGTGACCATGCAACCGAATGGACACCTCCCCGGTGCCCCTTCATGACTTGCATCTCGACACCCACCTCGACGTCCCACAGCCTCACCGTTTGATCTCGCGAACCGCTGACGAGCAACCGACCATCGTGGCTGAACGCCAGCGACATCACATCGTCACCGTGACCTACAAGACGTTTTATCTCCTGGCGTTTCGCGCGGTCGTATACCACTACCGAATAATCGTTGGCGGCATAGGCGAGTACCTCCTCCACGGGACTCCACACGGCGGCGCCCCGCCATCGTGTTCCGGTCGACAGGACTTCACCGGCTGAACGTTGTTGAGCGCTAAGGTAATACCATTCCCAACCGCGAATATCGCGCTCGACAGCTTTCGGCCTCCAATCGCCCAACAGTTGTGCCGCCCGGGAAATTCCCTCGCCAAGCTCGAACGCGCGATGCGCCGTTAGCATGTTGGAGATATAGAGTCGTCGCCTTGCCTCCTCCCGTGCCTGGCGCGCCCGCTCCGCCTGGTTCTCCGCCTCAGCTGCATTCTCCCTGGCAATCCCCTCCTGTCGCTGCGCCTCGGACGCATTTTCCCTAGCGACCACCTCCTGGCGCCGTGCTTCGGCGGCGTTGGCGGTGGCGCGACGTTCGTTTTCCATCGCCTCGAGACGATTGCTCTCCGCCAGAGTGCGCTGTTGCTCTGCGTACAGATACATGCCAATCGCCACGAGGAGCGCCACAGAAATACCGCCCAACAATACATACAGCCGCCGTTTCGCCTTGGCCTGGACCTCCGCACGCTGGCGTTCCGCCTCGGCCAGACGCTGTGCCTGCTTCAACTCGCGCTGCCGTGCGCGCTCCCGTTCCTCTTCTTCCGCATGCGCGGTGTCCCAGCTCTTGTCCAGGAACGCGAGCGCCGTCTCCAGGCCCGCGTGGTACCGATCTGCCCAGGCCTCCGTCGGCCGTGACCTCTCCCGCCAGCTTGAGGCAATCTGCAAATCGGGATCGCGGTAGACCCCAGCGCGGCCGTCAGCATGCAACGCCGCGGTGTCAGCCAACCGCCGGTAGATGCGTGCCGATTGCGACTCTTCGCCCACCCAACCCTTGAGTCGTTCCCAGACCCGCATCAGGCTTTCGTGTGAAATATCGACCACCGTCTCCGGAACCAGTTCGGTCTTCCCGGTCGGCATCACGAACGTACGGCCCGCTTTGCGGTAGGCGTCGAGCACCAGGTTGACGTCCTCGGGCGCCCCGTCAACGATCTGGCAGAGATGGTCCAGTCTGGTAGGTCGCCGGATGCCCCGCTTGTCCTCTCCCTTCTCGGTGATGGCTTTGAAGACGCGCTCCGCCAACGCGCGCATATCCTCATCACGCAGTTCCGTATAGACTTCGTCGGCGTGCAGTGAGAGCGCGCTCTGCAGTCCGCCGACCGAATCATAGTGCCGCAGCCCGATCGGCTCATCCGCTTCGTGACCGGACTCCCACTTGTTCCAGATCCTCATCAGCGCGTGCTGCAGGATGGGCAGCTGGTCCGCGTCGTCACCCACATCGTTAAGCAGCTGCTGTACCAATGCGGGCGACATCTTGCCCCCACCCACCGCGGTCGGTTTTTCGATCGCGTCGCGGCGTTGGTCGCGGGTCAATTTGGGAATTAGGTACTCGCCGTGGTTCACCGCCTCGGCGAGTCCGGGAATCTGCGCGCAGTCACCCAGATAATCAGACCGCATGGTGATCGCCACGTAGATCGGCTGGTTTTCGTCCGCGGCCGCGTTGAGCAATAGTTTGACGAAGGCGGTTGCCAACCCCTGATGTTCGGGTGTCGTGTCGCGAAAACGAAACAACTCCTCGAACTGGTCCACCACGATCAACAGATTGGTCTGGTCCGTTAGGTCGGACTGTTCCACCGCTTGCGCCAGCCCCAATCGGCTCCGACTGAGCGTGGCCCGAATCCGCAGCGGCGCCTCGGCATCCTCCGGGTCGTACAGGTCGGAATCGATCATCCCCTGGGCGAGGTTGATCAGAGGATCTCCCCCGGGTCGAAAGACGACCGTCTCCCACTGCGAACCCACTCCCACCATGGTGCCGCCGAAAAGCGCCGGCAACACACCGGCCCGCACCAGAGAGGACTTGCCACTCCCCGACGTCCCCACCACCGCGATGAAGCGATGCGTCCGCAACAGCTGCAACAGCTCGTTGGTCTGATGTTCACGACCAAAAAAAAGATAATCTTCCTCAGCGTTAAACGGCCTGAGGCCTGGGAAGGGGTTGAATACGTTAGTTTTCGCCATAGCTTGCAACCTGCCTCTGGTCTAGTCCGAAGACACCTTCAACTCTTTGACATCATCACAGAAGCCCTGAAGCAACGAAGTGTCCACAACCTCGCCAACCGACAGCAGCACTTCCGCCGAAAGACTCTTGAAGCGCTCCTTGCGCCGGTCACTGGGTGGGCCGATCACGACCGCCGCCTTTTCGATCGGACGCCCATCGCGGTAACCGACCGCCTTGCGGAGCTCGCGGACTTTGATGTCCACCCACGATTTACCACTGCTGCCGTAATAGACGACGACCGCGTCGCAGTCCTGCAGGTTCTGGATATGGACGGCGGTTATCTGGTGTTCGTCCCCTTCGAACTCCGGCACCATCACCTCGATTCCCTGCTCGTAAAAATAGTCCTCGATCGGCTCAACTGCCGCCTCGTCCCTGGATTCGTAGAGCAGGTAAATGGTGGCCGCGGACCCCAGTTGCGGGCGCGGTGAGTCGGTCTCGGGCTGTTTCTGCGCCGCCCGTTCGGCCGCCCACCGATCCTCAAGCAGTTCCTTAAAATTCTCGATCGTGTCTTTCACCAGCTCGATCCGCCGATTCTCGCCCGGCTCTTGCCGCAAGACTTCCAGGAATTCCCGTTGGCGGTCCTCTTCAACCACCAGATCCCGAGGAACCCAGATCAGTCGCGACACCGGCCGGGCATCCGTCACGGCCCGCGCCAGTCTGTTCTGGATCGCGATTACCGATTCACTTCCCCCTTCGGGAACAAATCCGTAACGGGCTCCAATCGGCTGGATAATCACGTCGCATTTCGTCAGATATTCGGTGACGATCTGTTCCAACTCCACCTGCTCGATGGGTAGTCCACAGTCCGGATAGACAACATGCCCCTGTTCCAAGAACTCACGTCGAAGATTTGCTCGCGACTCCTTGAGGTCCGAAGTGGTCTCCGCGAGGTAAATCGTCTTGCCTGTCTGGCTCCGTGAACTCGCTGGGCTGGCGGTCGAACGGGTTTTGACCAACTCCGAAATTTCATACGCCAGGTCGTACACCTTTTCGTAGTACCGCTGCGCCGCTTCCTCCCCGTAGGTCTCGTCGAATTCTCGAACCCGACTCGTCTCCGGATCTCGATCAAAAAAATCGTGCGCCAGCAGCTGCTGGAAGATCTTCGCCACCGCAGGCGTCAGTGCATCGTCTTCAATCGGCGTCTTGACAACTTTGAACAATGCCTTGGCGGCCGCCCCTGACGACGGGCTTTGTTCGAGACCCCTCCAATACTTTTCCGTGCCTTCGGTACACCCCTGGGACTTAGCGAACGGTGGGGACAGCACCGCTACCATCGTGTTGGCCTCCGGAATCGCGTCGAGTACCGTCTCGTCGATGCGTGTCTCGCCGGCTGGCATCTCGCAGAAACTGACCTGCATGCGATCACCCGTCAACTGCTCCAGTCGGATCTTGAGATTCCGCTGAAAACGCGAAATCCAACCCTCTCCACCGGGGACGTGCGGCTGGTTATCCAACTGCGAACAGCTGATCAGAATATCGCTCTGCTGGATATCGGCGGCCGAAGGCATACTGCTGCCGCCCGGATGAGAGACCACCTGGACCATCGACTGGGAGACCTCTGCGGGGATCGAATCCGCCTGGCTCTGGGAGAGCACAGCGGTCAAATTACGCAAATCGACTGTCAAGTCCGCGGCCGATTGGTATCTACGTCCCGGTTCCTTCTGCAGACATTTCATCGCGATCCGCTCGAGTTCCCGGGGCAGCTCGTAATTGAACCGCGCCATCGCCGGCGGAGCCTTCTGGCAGATCTGTTGGATGATCTCCCCGAGTGTGTCCCCTTTGAACGGTAAACGGCCGGTCGCCATCTCGTACAGCACCACCCCCAGGCTGAACAGATCGGACCGATGATCGACCTGTTTACCGGTCGCCTGCTCGGGGCTCATGTTGGTCGGAGTGCCGACTACCTGGCCTTCATGTGTGAGCATGGCCCTGGTCTCATCCAGGCGATGCTCGTCATCCANCCGTTTGGCGAGACCGAAATCGAGGACTTTGGCGTGGCCCCGCTTGTCGATCATCACGTTCGTCGATTTGATATCACGGTGGATCAGCCGGGCCTCGTGCGCCGCCTGCAGCGCGTCAGCGATTTGTGTGGCAAACTCGACAACCAGTTCGGTCGCCAATGGCCCCTGTTTGACCAGCGCCCGCAACGTCTCACCCTCGACGTACTCCATGGCGATGAACGGTTGGCCGACCTCGGTCTCCCCCACATCGTAAATCACGCACGCGTTGGGGTGCGTAATCGCCGAGGCCGAACGGGCTTCTTCGAGGAATCGCTGTCTTCGTTCGGCGCTCTCGCAGAGTTCTTCGGGCAGGATTTTGATCGCGGCCTGCCGCCCCAACCGGCTGTCCTCACCGAGCAGCACTTCGCCCATGCCACCTTGACCAATCGAGCGGACGATCTTGTAGGGGCCAATCTGGGGTGGGTGCATCGCAGAGGGAACTTCGCAGTCGAGAGGAGGGACGCGACAGAATTCATCCGCCGCTGCCGATGTGCGCCAGTATAGTGTTAGCGCGCGACACNCACCACTCGCGCCGCGGCCCCTGGTCTGGACCGTTGCTCCGCCGCGCCGCATTCGCGGGTCACCCGATGACCGCGCGTATCGGCCGGCCGAAATCGATCTCCAAACGCTTGTGACCGGGGATCTCCAGACGCCGCGAGTCGAGACCCAGTTGATGCAACACGGTGGCGTGGAGATCGGTCACGTAGTGGCGTTCTTCGACCGCGTGAAAGCCGAGTTCGTCGGTCGCGCCCGTCACCACTCCCCCGCGAATCCCACCGCCGGCTAGCCATACCGAAAAACCGTACGGATGGTGGTCCCGCCCGTCCGAATTCTCGGCGCCCGGCGTGCGGCCGAATTCGGTACCCCAGACTACCAGTGTCTCATCGAGCATCCCCCGCTGCTTGAGATCCTTGAGCAACCCGGCAATCGGACGATCGACCTGTTCAATGTGCGTGGAGTGGTTTTGTTTGAGTTTCGAATGGGCGTCCCAACCGTCATCGTAGATCTGCACAAACCGCACTCCGTGCTCCACCAGCCTGCGCGCGAGCAGACTCATGCGGCCGACGCGCGCCGTCGCTTTGTTGTCCATCCCGTAGAGGTCGCGAGTCCGTTGAGTTTCGCTTGTGAGGTCAACAACTTTGGGCACCTCGGTCTGCATCCGAAATGCCAGTTCGTACGCGCGAATCCGCGCCCGCATTTCCGCATCGTGCGGGTACTCCACCCCAGCCAGTTGATTAAGCTCCCGCAGTAACTGGCGTTTCCCTGCGCGTTCTTGTGGCAACTGCGGTAGTCCAGGTTGCCCGTACGCAAACGGCGCACCCGGCGCCACTCCCATCGGTACCGCGGAGTGCGCAGGACCCAGATAGCTGCCGTCGTGCGCGCCGGGCCCCCCGCAACAGATTCCCGGCCCTTTGCCCAGCGTAATAAATTGGGGCAAATTGTCGTTCAGACTGCCCAGTCCATAGTGCACCCACGACCCGATCGACGGATAAAATCCGTCAAAAATGTGCCGCCCGGTGTGGAACTGCAACTGCGCGGCGTGATCGTTATCGGTCGTCCACATCGAGCGCACGACTGCCAGATCATCCACGCATTCACTCAGATGCGGCCACCAATCGCTCACCTCGATGCCACACTCCCCGCGTTTCTGATACCCCACCTGCAGCGGGTAGACCTTCGGTAACAAATTCCGCGGCACCCCCGCGAAATCGCGTACGTTTTTCCGGTAGTGGGGTGAATCCGTAATGATCTCCTTGAAGGGAGATTCATCGAGCGTTCGCCCGGCGTAGCGGTTCAATGCCGGCTTGGGGTCGAAGCTCTCCAGGTGGCTCGTGCCACCCATCATGAAATACCAGATGACACTCTTGGCGCGCACCGGTAAGTGGGGCTCCCCGAGCCGGTTGCCCAGTTCGATCGGTTTCGCCACGCCGTCGCGATACAGGGTCGCACCCAAAGCCAAACCGGTAAATCCCATCCCGCAATCGGCCAGGAAGGTCCGTCGCCGCATCCGCCCGCACGGTGCCGAGGCGTTCATCGTATTCATCGTGGCCTATCCCTCTTTCCATGACGCACCCCGGGTTGTGCGTCTCTGAACCGCTACCTCGGTACTTAACGAATCGTCACAAAGTCGTTGTGGTTGAGCAATACATGGATCAAATTCGCGGCCGCCCGTCGCTCGGGACCCACCACATTCTGTCCGCGCAGCGTGGCGGTCTGCGCCCGCAAAAACGTCACACACGTCTCCAACTCCGCCTCCTCGACTGGCCGACTGAGCACGGTCTCGAATCCGGCCCGCACAAAGTCAACCCGATCCGGGTGCGCGGCACTGAGACGATCCGCCAGAAGCGCCGCTTGTTCGAGCGCCAGCCGACTGTTCGAAAGCGCTAACGCTTGCTGTGGAATCACACTCACCTGTCGCCGGTAACAGGCGTTCGGATCCGCCACATCGAACACTTCCAGTAACTTCATTTTCGCGTTGGGGGTCAGACGGAAATAGAGACTGCGTCGGTGCACCGTTTCACCTTGCGTCTCGGGTATCTCGGGACCACCCCCCGTCAAATCCAGCGAACCGCACACAGCCAGGAGACTGTCCCGCACTGTCTCCGCCTCAGCTCGGCGCGAGTTCATCCGCCACAAGTAGCGGTTTTCCGGGTCCCGTTGTCGATTACCGCGTCCCTCGGGCCCCTCCGCACTCGACAGTCGGTAGCTGCGAGAAAGTGCGATCAAACGGTGCAACCGTTTCATCCGCCACCCGCCGTCCACCAACTCCACTGCCAGCCAGTCGAGCAATTCGGGATGCGTGGGTGGTGTCCCGTTGAGACCCAGATTGGAAACGGTCGGAACCAGCGCCGAGCCAAAATGCCGCAACCATAAATGATTCACGGCGACGCGCGCCGTGCGCGGGTTGTTCCGACTGGCAATCCAGCGTCCCAGCGCCAGTCGCCGGCCCGTACTACGTCGTGGATAAACCTCTCCCAGCGAGGTGTACTTCCCGGTGAGCGTCTCGCTCCCTGCCCGCTGCGCGGCCAGTTGTTGCTCGGCCGCNATGAGCTCTTTCCCGACCGCCTCNAATGCGTCAGGNGCCGCCGGCACCTGCGCCGCGGCCAGCACGGCGCGCTTCGCTTTCACCTCGAGTATCGCCAACTCGGCGCGCGCCACATCAATCGCCGTTTCGCTGCGCTCAGCCGCCTCGGCACTGTGCGCCACATCTTTGTTCGTTTGCGCCACGCCGTATTTGACACGTTCCGCGGCCACTCGGGTCTTCAGCGACGCGTACTCCAACTGGGCGATCCGCGCCTGCTGCCGGGCCAACCGCGCGGCGTGCGCCGCGTCTTCTTCGGCGCGCCGTAGATCCGCCACCGTGGCCCGCAAGGATCGTATCGTCACCTCGCGGAATTCGGCCGCGCCTTCGTGCACCCACAGCGAGAATCGACCCTCGGCACGCGGCTCGGGCAACTGGTACTGAAGCTTCCTTTTCCCGTTCAGCCAAATCGTTAACGCCTGTCCCCGCACCTCGATTTCAACCGTCGTCTCGGCGCCCAGCGCAATCGGAGTCTTGACGATCCCGGCGGCCGGGTAAAACTGTCGACCGTCTTTGCGGTGAAACGCCTGGATCGACTGCGCCGTGTCATTGGTGCTNGTGTAGATGTCCTGTGAACTGCGACCCGCGTCACGATAGTCGTAGCTGAAGCCGACAGAGCGCAACCCACCCGGCTTCAACGTGACATACCGGACACGGGCAAAAAAATCGCGCGGGTGATTTTGTTTGGAGACCGCCGTGGCAAAGCGCGTCACCTGGCTCTGGGTCAGCGACCCCGTCGCAAACTTCCACTGACCCGCTGTGATCTCCCAGCGGCGCGGCGCGGCGTCATCAAACAATTCACGCAGGAAGGCCGGCTGCTGGGAAGCGTCCCGCGGCACCCCATCGGCGACCGCCTGCGCCACGCTCTGCGCCGCCTTCCGCTGCCTGTTGATCGCGGTGGTGACCGCCTGCGCGCGTTCCTCGACNTNGCGCTGGGCAACCGCCAGCGCCTCGGCTACGGCGTCGGGGCGCAATGCCGGATAAAATGCTTCGGCGGGCAGCTCGACCGCTTGCACCTGGACCGGGTCGCCTCCCAATGCGGGTGGAACGCCTGGCTCGAGCGGGTGTTCCTTGTCCGGATAACGTCCATCACCCCGCAAAAATCGATAGGTGACAGCCTGCTCGTTTTTGTCGTAGACACGTGCCAGGCCGTTTTTCAAGACTGCTCCGTATTGGGTGTCTTTGACCGTCTCCGGCGCGCCGGGAACCCGTTCAGTCAACACATCGTGGGGCTCAAAAAAAGCTCGAAACCGGTAGTAGTCGACCTGCGCCAGCGGATCGTACTTGTGGTCATGACAGCGGCAACAGCGAAGGGTGAGCCCTAAAAACGCCTGACTCGCATGTTCGACCGTGTCGAACATCCACACGTTGCGATCAAACTTGTACCAGTTTCTGNCCAGGTAGCCCGTGGCTCGCACCACCGAGCGGTCGCCCGGTTCAAGTTCATCGCCGGCCAGCATTTCCATCACCATCCGGTCGTACGGTTTGTCGTCATTGAGAGAATCCACGATCCAATCCCGCCAACGCCAGATACCCCGCTGTCCATACCGAATTTCATTGTTGCTTCCGTACCAATCGCTGTACCGCCACACATCCATCCAATGGCGCCCCCACCGCTCACCGTATTCCGGGCGCGCCAGCAGCGCATCCACCATCCGCGTGTACGCTTGCTCGCTGGGCGCCGCCAGAAAACGCCGCAACTCGGCCCGCGTGGGAGGCAACCCGATCAGATCGAGGTACAGCCGCCGCATCAATACGGCGGGCGCCGCGGGGGGACGCGGCGACAGCCCCCGCCGCTCCCGTTCTACCTGAAGCAACACGTCGATCGG
>PADE01000234.1 GCA_002702965.1 Planctomycetaceae bacterium | reverse complement strand
ACGGCGCTCGAAAACGGGCCGACGCCGCACAGCCAGGCTCCGCGCCGCCTCCTGCCAGCGACCACCTAGTTGGTTCGGCGCACGCGAACGGGAGGGACCCGTCGATAGCCGGGCGTCCGGGGTTCGCCTACATTGGAAGCCAGCGGGAATCGCAATCGTCGGCTCTGCGGCGGGTTTTCTTGGTGAGGGAGAGGAACGATGCGAGTGCTGAAACAGTGGGGGCCGTATTTGGTGCTGTTGCTTGCTCTGCGTGCGCCTTGCGGCGCCGCCGAGCAGTGGGTCGATGATCGCTTTGAGGACTTCGCCCAAGGCAAGCTCGACGCCGGTGGTCAGAATTTGTATGTCAGTCGAGAGGGAGCCATTCGCACGATCAATCGATTCGATTTGAACCGAGACGGGCACCTCGACTTGATCTTCAATTGCACCCACGACACCTACCAAATGGTCCCCGCGACGGCCGGGGCTGTGACCGCAGAGGGCGATCTCCAGATCCGCCCGATCGCAGTGGAGGGGTCGCAGCGTGTCGTGTTGGCGGATCTCGACCGCGATGGGTTCACGGATGCGGTGTTCTGCCCCAACCGGATCGGTGTGCACCATGACCGCCGTCACTTGTCGATCGCGTGGGGAGGCGCCGACGGCTGGTCGCCGCAGCGGATCAATGGGGCCCTACCGATGAACGGGGCGGTGGCGGTCGCGGTCGTGGACCTCAATCGGGATGGCTTCCTCGATATCGCAACGCTGGGCGCTAGTCGGTGGAGAGTGGAACAGCCGCCAGGGCGGATCATTCGCCTGTTCTGGGGGAGTGCGAACGGATTTTCGGCCATCGATCGCCAGGATATTGGTGTCACAGCGGCCGTCGAGTTGACAGCCGCGGACATCGATGGCGATGCCGTCGACGACCTGGGGGTACTCGGCAGCGACGGCCGGTTGACCGTTGTTTGGGCCACCGCCGGGGCGACTCCGATCGCATTTTCGCGGACCGTGATACCGTTGCCCCCCATCCAGGCTCTGTGCGTCACCGGGGCAGACCTCGACGGGGACGCCCGCGCGGAGTTGGTGATCGGGACCGATCGGCCCGAGGTCTGTCTGGTGGCGGTCGATCGCGAAGCGGCCAACAGCCGAGCGCAGATCGTGCCCGCCTGGTCTGCCTCCCAGGTCTCGGTCGGCGATCTCGACGCCGATGGTCACGTCGACCTGGTCCTGACCCGTTTCTCGGGGGCTCGGGCCGCCGG
The DNA here is from genome assembly GCA_002702965.1 of Planctomycetaceae bacterium. Classification (GTDB taxonomy): domain Bacteria; phylum Planctomycetota; class Planctomycetia; order Pirellulales; family Pirellulaceae; genus UBA9264. Next base: position 25,122 of record PADE01000234.1, on the reverse strand, counting down.
CGGCGAACAGGCGGGCGCAGACGATCAAAGCGTCGATCGGGTGCGCATCATGTGGGGCGGCGAGCGGGCCTTTGACCGCCAGCGGTCGAGTTCGCTCCGCGTCCCCTACGCGGTCGCGACCGCGATGGGAGACCTAAATGCCGACGGTCGGTTGGACCTGGCGGTGGCCGTCCATCAATCGATTGATCGGTTCAGCGGCCAGTCGGTCGTGTATCTGGGTTCGGGCGAGCGGGTCTTGAGCCGACAGCCGGGCGGTTTTGCGACCTCGGGGACAACCGACGTCGGCATCGCCGACGCCGCCGGAGACCTGCCCGCGCGCGCCGTGTTTTGCAACAGCATCGGTGGCCTGGTCGACGAAGGAGTTCCACTGTTGGTCTACTGGGGTGGCCGCGACGGCTTTGCCGCCGAGCGGGTTTGGAAGATTCCCTTCCACAGCGGTTACGAAGCCAGTGCGGCCGACCTGAACGCGGATGGTTTTGTCGACCTGATCGTACTCAATTCGGGGCATGCGGGTGATGCGGCCCACTCCGACCCGACCCTTGGCGCCAACATCCTGTGGGGCGGTCCCGACGGGTTCGACCTGGTCGGGCGACGCACGGTGTTGCATGAACATTTTCTAGGCACCAGTGGGGTCGCCGATCTGAATCGCGACGGATACCTCGATCTGGTGCTCGAACCGTTTGCGGCCGAACCGGGACAGGTCGACATGCTGTTCATCTACTATGGTGGTGCAGACGGTTTCGATCGCGAACGACGTGTGGCCTTCCCCTCGGAGGGGTATTCTCAGGAACACCTGATCGCCGATCTGAACGGGGACGAATGGCTCGATCTGGCAGTCACTTCACGTTCGTTGCACTGCACCCGTATTTTCTGGAATGGCCCACAAGGCTTCGACCCGCAGCGCGAACAGCGGCTAAAAATGCCCGGGGCGCTGGGAGTCGACGCCGCGGATTTCAATCGGGATGGATACCTCGATATCCTGGTCGGCAGTTACGATGACCCGCTGGCCGGTTACCGGGACATGGGGAACGTCATTTTCTGGGGGGGCCAGCGTGGCTTCCGGGCATCCAATGCGCAGTGGCTCCCGGGTTTTTCTCCTCTGGGGCGCTCGGTGGCTGACTTGGACGGTGACGGGCATCTCGACATCTTCTCACCGCAACACAGTGGTGAGCTGACGCGTGAGGATTTGGCCTGCCATATCTACTGGGGAAGCGAGACCGGCTTTGCCACGCGGCGCCGAACGACCTTGTTTTCCGACTCGGTCAACGACTCGATGGTCGGCGATTTCAATTCCGACGGCAAACTCGATCTGGCGGTCAACGCGCACACTCGGCACGGCGATCACCGCACCCGCTCGCGGGTGTTTTACAACGATGGCCGGCGATTCCAGAACCCCAAGGTGGAGCGATTGCCGACCAACGGTCCGCACTTGATGTGGGCGGCCGATGTGGGGCATATCGCCGACCGCAAATACCGACAGCGTTACGAGTCACGCGTTTTCCACTGGGACAAGGCCGCCGCCTTGGGCGGCCTAACCTGGGACGCCCAGATGCCCCCACAGACCGCACTGGAGTTCGAGATCCGTGCGGCGGGCGACCGCGACAGTCTCACCCGAGGAGCGTGGCGGCCGCTCCGTCAGGGCCGGTTTTCGGTCGCCCCGGGGGACCGCACCCTACAATACCGGGCCCTTTTGCGCTCCGACAATGGGGACCGATTCCCAGTGCTGACGCGGGTCACCGTCAGGCTGGAGTGATCGCGATTCGGGTCGCCAGCCGACGGCCGGCAGTGGTAAGATAGGGACAAGTTCTAAACGTTTTTCGACCAGGAAACAGGGGCCTTCGCCATGCATCGCACGGGTTGCCGACGCCAGGATCACCCACAAATCGGGCGGCGGGAATTGCTCGAGGTAGGCGGGGTGAGCTTGCTGGGGGCAGGGCTGGGTGACGTGCTGCGGTTGGAGGCGGAGGCCGAACCGGCCGTCACACGGCGGCTGGCGAGCGCCAAGTCGGTGGTCTTCATCTTCCAGTCGGGCGGCCCGTCACAACATGAGACGGTCGATCCCAAACCGGAGATGCCCGACACAATTCGGGGCGAGTACGGCACGGTGCAGACGCGGCTTCCCGGTGTCAACTTTTGCGAATTTCTACCCAAACTGGCAGCCCTCAGCGACCGGTTTTCGATCGTGCGGACCATGCACCACATCGCCGGTCGCGAGTTTCGCAACGAACACAACAGCTGTCACTACCTATTGCACACCGGTACGACCGCCCTGCCGGCGGGCGATTCGAATCGGACCATCTCGGAACCCCGCCAGGGCCGCCTCAGTTGGCCGTCGATCGGTTCACTGATCGCCTACTCTGCGCCGACCGAACCGCATGTGGCGCTGCCGGCGACGGTGGAACTGCCCCGCGGCTACTTGATGCGCTATCCGGGTCGCGGGACCGGTCTGCTGGGGCCCCGCTACGATCGACTCGGTGTCGACCTGGCACCCAAATGCAACGCCAAGGATGCGGCCGGTTCCTGTCCGAATTGTTTCAGCCACGATGATCCCAATCTCGACGCCGAGCGGGCGCCGGGGCCGGGCCCCAAAGCCTGGTGGGACAACAGCAGTTGCCGCAACCCCGATTTCCATCTGCCAAGTTTGGGCCGCAGCGGGGCCGTCTCGTTGCCGCAGCTCGAGAATCGCACCGAGTTGCTGGCTCGCCTGACGCGATTTCGCCGCGGGATCGAAGCGGGCGACCGCTCGGGTGCAGTAGCGGCGTGGGACGCCTACCGGCAACAGGCGCTGCGCTATGTGCTGGCTTCCCGGCCAGGCAAACACAACCCCTTTGATCTGACACAGGAACCGGACCGGATCCGCGACCTGTACGGCCGAGAGGAGTGGGGGCAAGGGTTCTTGGTGGCCCGGCGGTTGGTGGAAGCGGGGGTCCGCATGGTCCAGGTGAACCTTCGCGGTTGGGATACGCACCAGAATGCGTTTCGCGATCTAAAGGCCAGACTGTTGCCCTCGATCGATCACTGCTTGAGTGGCTTTCTGACCGACCTGTCCGATCGCGGCCTGCTCGACGAGACGCTGGTCGTGATGTGCGGGGAGATGGGGCGGACACCGAAGATTTCCCCGATCAGCCCCAACGGCAAGAGCGCCTCGGGCGAACCCTTTACTCCCGGGCGACACCACTGGGGCGATGTGTTTCCCTGCTGGTTTGCCGGGGGAGGAATTCAACCCGGGCGGGTGATTGGTCGCAGCGACGACCAGGGTGGAGTCCCGGTCACTGACGCCTACACGCCGGAGGACCTGGCCGCGACCATCTTCCATTGCCTCGGAATCGGTCCGGATCGCGAATTCCACGATGGGGCGGGCAGGCCGTATCGGGTCTACCGGGGGAGCCCGATTCGGGCGCTACTGTAAGGGCGATACCACTTTCCGACCGATTCCCGTCTCTTGTCGCCGGGACGGTCGTTGCACGGCGCGCCGCCCGTCGAGGGACCAGCTCTAGAACACAACCGTGGGGCCCTGAGCGTGAGTGTCGTCGAGAACTTTCCGACCATCCGATTTCAAGGAACGCTCCGGCCGTCACAGGCCGACGTGGTCGAAATCGCCAAGAAACAACTCCAGGACGGAGAGCGCCGACTACATATCGTGGCGCCGCCCGGGTCGGGAAAAACGGTGCTGGGGCTCTACTTGTGGGCCGAGTGTATCCGCCAGCCGGCGGTCGTCTTTTCGCCGACGTCCGCGATCCAGATGCAGTGGGCGGCGCGCACCGATCTGTTTCAGATGGAAGATGGCAGCGCCGTCGATCGGCACACGAGTACCGACCCCACACGTCCCGACCTGCTCACCTCACTGACCTACCAGTCGGTCACTTTGCCCCGGCGCGCGGACGAGGAGACCGATCGCGTCGGCCGCGAAAAGTGGATCGCCGATCTGATCAAAAAGGAAGAGGCGGGAAATTTTGACGAGGCCAACGCCTGGATCGACGATATCCAGCGGAATAACCCGGCCTACTACAACGATCGACTGGGGGTGTACCGCAAAAAGGCGCGCGATGCGCGCGCCAAGGGTGGCGACTCGCTGGAGACTTTGCACCGTTCGTCATTGGCGGCGCTGGGCCGTCTCAAGAACCAGGGAGTCGGCCTGGTGATCTTCGATGAGTGCCACCACCTGATGGACCATTGGGGACGCGTGCTGGCCGACGCGGACGAATTTCTCGGCAGCCCGATCATCGTCGGCCTGACCGCGACGCCCCCCGATGTGGAGGAGAAAGAGACGGCGGATGTTCGCCGGTACCGCGATTTCTTCGGGCCGGTCGATTACGAAGTCCCTGTGCCGGCGGTGGTCAAGGATGGTTTTCTGGCACCCTACCAGGATCTCGTCTATTTCGTCTATCCAACGGTGGAGGAGCTGCGTTGGCTGGACGATATCGGGGGGTCATTGAACGAACTGGTGTGGCAACTGAGCGAGCCGGTGCCAGCGCCTCCGCCGATCCCCGGTTCGGATCCGCTTCCCCTCCCCGTCCCGTCGCTACCCGAATGGATTCGAACTTCCCTGCACGAGCGACGCCTGGGGACGATCACCTGTTCCAACTGGGAAGAGTTTGAATCCCGTTTTAGGGTCTACAGTTATCAATCGCGAAAGTTGTTGCAACATATGGGGCGCGAACTCCCCGCCAACGTCCCCGATGAGATCCTGCTGGGCAAAGAAGACCGGAAACGGATCGGGGAACTGCCCGTGGGAAGTGGTAACGTTCAATTCGAGCTGCTGGTGCCGGTGCTGGAAAGGTATATCCGCCATGGACTGCGTCGCAGCGCAGCGCCCGGCGATCACCAGCGGGCCGAGCACGCCACCGGTGTGCTGCGTTCCTTCGGAGTCCAGGTGACCATGGATAGGACGCAGGCCTGTGCCTCGCCCGTCGCTCGTGTGGTGGCCTACTCCAGGGGCAAGTGCGATGCGCTCGTTCCCATTCTGTCGAAGGAACTGGAGGTGCTGGGGGAGCGCATCCGGGCCGTGGTGATCACCGACTACGAGAAGACGTCCGCGGTGACGCCGGAGATCAGCCACCTGCTGGATGAGGAAGCCGGAGGGGCGGTGGCCGCGTTCAAACAAATTCTCTCCGATCCCATCACCGACCAGCTAGACCCGATCCTGGTCACCGGCTCGACCGTGCTGGTGGACGATGACCTGTGCGAGCGTTTTCTGGCAGCGGCTCAGGCGTGGCTCGCCCAGGAGGCGGTCGAGGTCAAACTGGAGGCCCAGTCGCAGGGTGTGTTCATGCTGATCAAGGGGCGCGGCTCGGCGTGGGGAACGCGCGTTTTTGTCCAATTGGTGACCCACTTGTTCCAGCAGGGGCTGACCCGCTGTCTGGTCGGCACTCGTGGGTTGCTCGGCGAGGGCTGGGATGCCAGCCGGACCAACACGCTGATCGATCTGACAACGGCCACGACGACGATGACGGTCAACCAGCTGCGCGGCCGTTCGATCCGCCTCGATTCGAAGTGGCCGGAGAAACTGGCCGACAATTGGGATATCGTCTGCCTGGGTTCGGGTCCGAAAGGCAACGGTGATTTCGCGCGGTTTTTGATGAAGCACAACGCCACCTACGGCGTTTGTGAGGATGGCGCGATCGAAAAGGGGCCGGGGCACGTGCACCCGGCGGTCGATCCCCGTTCGGATAGCTACGACAAGTTCGTCCGCGACTTCCGGGCATCGATCGGGGTGATGAACAGCGAGATGCTCGCGCGCGCCGAGCGCCGCGGCGAGGCCAGGAAACTCTGGCGGATTGGCGAGCCCTTCCAGCCACTGCCCACCGAGGTCACGCTGTTGAAATTTCACGCGAAGGAGAAAAAGATCGCCGGCTTCCCTCCCTTTGGCAGCAAGGGGAGAGAGCCGCAAACGATGGGCGAGGTGGTCGAGAAAATGGGGCGTGCGATCGTGCTTTCGCTCGCCGAACTCAAAGTGGTCCCGGTACCCGGTAATGCGGTGGTCACGGCGACCGAGCGCCAAAGCGGGTATTTTCGGATTCTGCTGCGGGACAAGGACCCGAACGTCGCGCGCGTTTTCAACGAGGCGCTGCGCGAGATGCTGGCTCCGATTGACGAAGCGCGCTACGTGATCCCGCGGTATATGGACGAGGAGCGGCCGACACTGCTGTCTCGAATCCTTCCCGGCGTGCTGGGAAAATATTTTGTCCGCTATGATCGACAATTGGCCATGTGGCATGCGGTCCCCAAAGTCTTCGCCCGCAACAAGACCAAGGTGGCGGTGTTTGAGAAGCACTGGAACCGGCATGTCAGCCCCGGCGAGGCGGTCTTCTCCCAGCGGGGAGATGGCGCCGATCTGGTGAAACAGGCGACCGCGGCGGGGCTGGCCCCGGCATGCCTGAGCGAGAGGCGGGAGGTTTTTTTGACGCAGTAACGGGTCTCGGTGGCCCTCTGTCGAACTTGGCCGGTTCGGCTACGCCCCACGACGCTGCCTGCGTCGGGGTGTGCGACGCTGATCGCCAACCGACGCGCCGCGGAACCTCGAGCGGAATGCGGGGTTGATAGCAACGGTCGTGTGTTTCGAACAAGTCGCGGTCCTGGGGATATCTCAAATGCGATCGCTGGGAAGGCTGTTTTGCCTCGTGGGAATGCTCGGCACCCCGACCGTCGGGGTCAGTGCCGCGAGTGCGGCCGCTGCGGCTGTCCGGGAAGTTCGGTTTTCTTCATCCGGCCAGCCGTTGCGAGGTTATCTCTGTCGACCGGACGGCGCGGGACCCTTTGCGGTAGTGGTCTACCTGCACGGCGGACGCCGTCGCCAGGTGGCGGGCGATCCGAGCGAGACGGTCCGCGCCCTGGCCCGTTTAGGGTATCTGGGTTTCGCGCCGATTCGGCGGTCGGACCCCACCCTGGCGGGTCACCTCACCGACACGCAATCCGCGATCGATTTCGTCAAACGGCTGCCCGCTGCCGACCCACGGAAAGTAGCGGTGGTCGGCTTTTCGCGGGGCGCCCTGTTGGCCTGCATGGCCTCAACGCGGAGCCGCGACCTGGCCGGTGTGGTGGTGATGGCTCCGGCACGCGGACGGGGCGCGCTGGATCGGGCGCTCGATTCGGCCGCCAAAGTCTCTGCCGCGACGCTGGTGCTAGTGGCCCGCAACGACCTGCGGCAAACGGATCATGTGCGGCTCAGCCGCGCCGTCGACGCCGCGCTGCGCGGCGCCGGAAAGGAGTCCGAGCTGAAGATTTACCCTCCCTTCGGCCGCGACGGCCATCGTCTCTTCTTTCGTGTCCGCCGCATTTGGTGGGGCGATGTCGAACGATTCCTCAGCAGCCGGTTTGAGTAGCGGGCGGCGATCGCTCGGCCGGCTGCGCTGCGAACCGTTCGATGGTTCATGCGTGTCGTAGACGACCGGGTGGGCACACGAATCCTGGGCGAGCTGGGCCCCGATTGAGGCGGACCGGAACTCCTCCAGTCGATCACTGGACCGGCGCGCGTACGTCCCGTTGGCATTCAATCGGTGGCGGCACCCAAGGTGAACGGGATGACGGTTGCCGGCGACTGGCGATCCAGAATGTCGACGCAGGTCAGGCGGGCGAAATATCGCCCGCTCGCCAGGCCCAGTCCGGACAGGTCGAGCGTCGCAGAGCGTGCGTGGGGGACCTGCTGGTCCACCCTAGCGAGCGGTTTGCCGATCACCTTGGGGTGGTCAAACACGGCGAGATGAGACGAGAAGGGCGCAGTGGTGGTCGGCGAGACCCGCCAACGGACGGCGAGCGTCATGTTCTCGGTAACGACCAGGCTTGCCTGCTCGATTGTGAGCTTATCGTAGGCCGGCTCCGTTTGCCGGCGTTTGATGGAAAACTGCGCGGGATTGGTGGTCGTGGGGGCCGTCTTGGCCCCGCCACTGACCATGTAGTAGTACGCCCCCCGTTTGTCCCTCTTGACCCCTCCATCGAAGTTGCGCCGAAAGTGGTAGGACCGTTTCCCGGGATCTAGGTCCCAGGCGTTGACGGAGTATTTGGCCCCGCCAAAGGGAAACCAGGTTCCGTCCAGCCTGCGTTTCCACCCGCCGCGCATGGTGGTGGTCCTCGGTTTGGCTCCCGTATTGGACCAGTCTTCGATGAACGCGTCGGTGCCGCCCTGAAACCGCGCTTTGGCGACACCGACGTCCATCGTCACCAGATGGTTCCAGCGTTTGGTGTCACCGGCCCGGACCCAAAACCCGTAATAGGTGTGGTCGCCGACCGGCCAGTTGCGGGCGACCAACGTGTACCAGATGTCGGCGGACCAGCCCAGCTTGAAATTCCAGGACTTCAGACCGGTCCCCTCGCCACCGAAACCGACCGTCTCGGTTCCCGCGCCGCGGTAGACGGCGCGGATGGGAGCCGTATGTTCTTTATGATCCCAGATTGAAAACAGGTAGAGATGGGCACGGGGATGCACCTGGATGCCGGCGTACCCCGCACCGGTTCCGCGCCAGCCCAACGCTTCATAATAGGTGTACATCGCTTCGCCTCCGGAGGGCACCCGCACTTCGTTGATGATGATGTCGCCGTCGAAACGATCGTCAAAGACCAAATGGGACGAAGGAGCCGAATTCTGCGCGCGTGCCAGCGGGCCCCCTGCAGTCAGGACGAGCAAAGCTGTCAAGCCGAGCGACAGTCGTTTCATGCGTGGCTCCGATTTCTGTTGAGGCGGGTGTTTGGGCCCCGTGATCGACAGTATACCAGCCTCTTGCGGTCGGGTTGGTACGCGGTGGGCAGCGGGGCACACGTTGGCTCCTTCAGGCGGAGTCGGACTAGCGTGCCAGCGACTCGGCGACGGTCGATCCCGACAGGGCCTGGGGCGGAGTGGCCGGGAGTCTGGGCAGAGGGCGTTGTCGTGGCCCGTTGAGGGCCGAACCGAGCCAGCTGTACCGAACCACGCCGTGGTAGACCCACAACAGGAGCCCGACGACGGATCCGCATAAGAGCACAAATTTCAGCGTCGCCGGAACCGGCCAGGCGTAGACGATCGCCTGCCCAACCAAGATGAAGGGCACGTGGGTCACATACAGCCAGTACGAGGAATCGGCCAGATAGCGGATCACTTTGCGCTCAGTCGGTAGCAGCTGCCGAAACAGGCCCATCATGCCGAACGTCATCGACCAGGTATAAACCACTTGGAGCCCGACGGCGAACGGCTTGGCGATCTCGGGATGCGTGAACCCGTACGGCAGGATGACAAGCAGGCCCAGTGGCAAACTGACCCACCACCAGCGACCGACGCGGCCCGGATGGTCGTCGCAGTCGTAATACAGGGCCCCGAAGGCGAAAAAGACCGCAAAGTAGCCGAGTACGTGGGGAGCCGGGATCACTCCGGCCGACGTATCGGGGCCGAACCAGGGCAACCGCAACACCATCGCCGCTTGGAACACCATGGTTAACGGAAGCAGCCACAGAAACCGGCAGGGTGTCACGACCAACCACCTGGGGGGACCTTTCCAGCCGAGTTTATCTACGGTCATCGCGTACAGCCCAAAAGCGGGTACCAGCCAACACAGGAACCACAGGAACCACAGGTGTCCGAAGTAGGGTACGTACATCAACAGAAACGCCCCCAGTCCGTAACTACCAATCAGACCGGGTAAGTCAACCAGCGGCCCCCCGAGCTCATCCGGTTGGTGTGTCGGACCGGCGCTGGGTTGAGAGGCAGCCGCGACCCGCTGCGGGACCGCAACAGGCTCATGGGGTGGGTTCGCCGACCACAGGGGCACAATGATCAGCAGCACTGTGACGGCGTTGGTGGCTGGCACGATCGTGGAGACTCCGATCACGAAAGGGACGCCGATCCGCCGACAGCGGTGCCAGAGCATCGCCCGGACGCCACGCTGGCGCCACAGCATGGCCGTGAAAAAGCCACTGAGTAGGAAGAACAAGGGCATGCGAAACCCGTGGATTGCCGAGAACAACCACCGAAATCCGCCGTTGGGCTGGGTGTCGACGATCGGCCAAATCCCGACACCAAAAGACATCGCCCCGTGCAGGGCAATCCCCAATAACATCGCCGCGCCGCGGAGCGCGTCGAGATCGTGCCGGCGCGGTGGCGGCGGTTGCAGCGCCACGGACCCTTTTTCTATCGCCGTCCGGCCGCTATCGGGAGGGGGCGGATCACCCGGCCTTTCCGCCCGTAGTGTTTGTCGAAGCAGACCGAGCTTGTAGAGATACACGATCAACAACACCAGGCTGCCAAGCCCGCACAGCGCACTCATCCCCGGAATCCAGGCGCCGACATGCAAAACGCAATAGCACCATCCCAGGGCGTTGGCACCGTCGATATCGGGCCGTCCCCGCGCCTTGAAAGCCGCTGCATACGAACGCGAGACCCTGGGCACGACCAGGAAATTGGCGAACACCGATAAGCCGGGAATGGCGGCCAGCCAGATCCCCCACACCGTGACTCGTCGGTGTTCGACCGGCACGCCACTCAGGGCCCACGCCAGCCACCCACACGCGGTGATTTGGATGACCACTGCCAACAGTGTCAGGGCCAGCACCGTGGCCGCACCGATCCACAACATTCTGCGCAGCATGCCCCGCGGGTCGCTGGCTCCCTCCGCGCGGAGCAGTTGGGCCACTTCTTCGCGCCCGACCAGCAACGCTGTCCGATCGACGTTGATTGTTAGTCTGGCGGCCAGCCGCTCGGTCGCTCGCGCGTCGGTTCGCGTGGCGTCGATGGGCGAATCACGGCGCCGGAAATCCCGCACGTCGATATCCGCTCCCGCCTTGATCAGCCATTTTGCCACCTCCGGGTGGCCCAACAGGGCTGCCCCGTGCAGCGGAGTCGACCCGTTCCGATTTCGCGCGTTGACGTCGGCACCCCGTTCAATCAGCAATCGCGCGGACGCCGTGTCACCGCGTAGGGAGGCCCAAGAGAGGGGCGTATACCCGTGTTCCGAATCGGGTTGATCTAGGTCGATGTCACGAGCCAGCTGTGCCTCGATGGCACCCGTATTTCCAGTTCTCACGGCGGACCAAATATCGGCCCCGGGCGCGGTGGGATCGGACTCTGTGGGCTGGTCTGCTGCAAACCGGCGAATCGATTTGGACAGATCCTGATCTTGACTTGCAACGGGCGTAGCGACGCAAACCAACCCTAACCAGAGGACTCCGATCACCGTTCGCAGCCGGTGTATCGCGCGCAGCTGCTGCCCTGGGAACCGTTGCCCAGCCGATGATTCACTCGCGTTGCGACGTCTTGCACGGTCAGTCACGGTGGTGGCTCGCAGGCCGCGAGGTGGTCAAACGATGTTCCGGTCGAACAGATAGCACGCCCCACCCTGCATGAACGAGGTCGTCCGAAACACCTCGACAACGGCGAAGCGGGGGTAAACATCGCCTGTAACTGAAAACTCTCGCTAATCGTGAATCGAACAAGCGGGCAATGCACGCCTCAGCTCGGCGACACCGGCCGGAGTCCCTCGGGTGTTTGCAACGACCAGCAACCGCAATCGAGGAAGTCGCGACAGCTCGGGGAGCCCTGCGTCGCTAATCTGGGTACCACTGAGGTACAGAAACTCCAGTCCTGTCAGTCGCTTGAGGTGGGTCAGACCTCGATCGGTGACTCGGTTTCCACTGAGGTAGAGCAACTTCAGATTAGCGAGCCGAGAAGCCGTCGCAAGTCCTGCGTCGGTAATTTGCGTGCGGCTGATGTAAAGCCTTTCCAACTTGGTTAGACCCGCGAGATGTGCCAGGCCGGCATCGCTGATCTGGACGCCGTCCAGGCCCAGCGACCGCAAGCCCGTCAACCCCCCCAGGTTAGCAACGCCATCGTCGCTGATTTTGTTTTCGCTCAAGACGAGTACTTGTAGATGACTCAATGGTCGCAAATGGACCAGACCTTCGTCGGTAATCTGCGTATTTTCCAGGCTGAGCCTCTCGAGTGCCGTCAGTTTGGCCACATGCATCAGGCCCGGGTCACGCACTTGGGTCCCCTCGAGTGTCAGCCGTTGGAGTTGGGACAGAGACTCCAGGTGGGCCAGACCCCGATCGGTGACCTGTGTCCGACTGAGAAAGAGTCGCTCCAGCTGCTTCAGACGTTTGAGGTGCAACAGTCCCCGGTCGGTGGTGCGGGTTCCGCCTAGACCCAGATGCAAGAGGCTCGTGAGCGGCGCGAGGTGCTTAAGTCCGGCGTCACCGACCGAGGTGTCGTGTAGCGACAGGCCTTTGAGTTGCGGTAACTGTTTGAGGTGTTGCAAGGCCGAGTCCGAGATGTCCCACCCCTGTAGCTCCAATCGATCGCTGTCCGCCGTGGCCGCGAGATAATATTTCAGACCCACGTTCGTCTTGGCCCGCTGGGGAAGGGACAACTTTTGGAGCGCCAGCCCGTCCAGGTGCCGCAACCCGGCGTCGGTGACACGGGTGTCCCGCAGGTCGAGTACGCGTAGTTCTCGCCAGCCCCGCAAATGGATGACGTCGGCATCGGAGGTCGAGTCGCCTAACGTCAGGTTCACCAGGCCATCGATCGCGCGCAGCTTCGCCAGCTCGGCACCCTTGATGTGGGTCGCGGCCAGATTGACTCCCGCGATGTTGCCCCGCGCACTGCGGGAGAGGACGGCTCCCTTCTGTTCCAGCAAAGTCCCCGGATCGCTACACCCGATCAACCCGATCAACAGCAGTTGACTCGCCAGGCGGTTCATCTCGGCGTCTCCCGTGGAACACCGGACTGCAGTCGGGCGCCCGTGTAGATCCAAGGGCGCGCCTGTTTGATGGCCAGCGTACCCTGGGCGGTGATCTTGAATTCAATCTCCATAGCGAAGGTTTTATCTTCGAGTGCGGTACGATGGAGACGGGCGAACCGGGCGTGGATCAGACCGAGATAGGTCCGCAATTGCTCCCGGTGCCGCGGCGACAACAACGATCTCGCATCCGCCGCCCGGTTGGAGGGACGCATCAACCGGTACCGTCTGCTATCCCACCAATCGAGGAGTCCCTCCTCGGGCACAGACGCCGTGTTGGGGTTGGTCACCAGGTCTTCACCGACCTGGACGTTCAGATAGTAGGTCCCCTCGGTTTGGTAGAGAATGTCGTCGGTCACCGCGACTCCGTTGGCAAGCTCACCCGCAAAGTGCGGGTGCACGAGCACTCCCATCGCGGTGGCGAAATGGTCAACCCGGAAGAAGGCGCGTTCCTGGAAACCCCGCAAAGTCCACAGACCGGCAAACACCTGTTTGATGGTCTTTGACAAATGACCTTCGTCGGGATGATGGGTAAACGAGTCGTACAGGCCCGCGCCGCTGAACCCCGGCAGGTCCTCGTTGTTCGTACTGGAACGGCAGCGGAGTGGGGTATCGGCAGGAAACGACTCGTGAAGCGCGGTCACCGCGGCAGTCATCCACTCCGGCATTTGGCCACCCTTGATGCGCGACCGGAGTTGCTGCAACCGGCGGTCCTGGCTTTCGAGATCCTGTTGGATTGGTTGGTTGGCCACGAGTTGGCGGGCCAGTTGATAGAGGCGATTGTGTTTCATGAACTCGTCGTAAAAGTAGAACGGCACAGCAAATCCCTCCGGGATGGTTCCCGCTGGGAAACCGAATCCGCCCAAAGCCGCCAAGTTGGCGGCTTTGGCGCCGACGCTCGCTGAATCGGTCGGTCGGACGTCCGTCAGGCTCCGAATAGCGGTGATCGCGAGATCCCGCGGGGGGACCTGTTTTTGTGTTGGACGTCGCTGGGAAAAGTAGGAGGCGACCTCCTCCGGCACCGCGGCGCGCAGATCGTACCCATCGACCGTGACCTGATACGCGACGTATTTTCCGACCAAAGCGCGGATCGCCTCGTTGTCGATGGCGTCGCTGATAAACGCATTAGGGACTTGGTCCTGGACGGCCCGCAGGTTGACGTGGGAGAGGGGCGTCTGGCGCACCGCGGTGATCATCCCCGACACCCGCGGCAGGTGGTTGGGAAGCGTCTCACAAAGCACGATGTCCCGAGCGCCGGGAACCATGCCCGGAAGCAAGATCCTCAGCCGTCCGCAGGACCTGCCTGGGTTGAGGGGGAGGTACCCCATCTCACCGGTCTCTAGATCCGTGTCACGGTAGACACGCACTGCGGCGCGCCGGTAGAGGGTGCGCTCCTCCTCCCAGCGGGCCAGTGCGCGAGGACCGCGAGGATAATACCCGAGGTTTCCCTCCAACGCAGGCATCTTGTCGACGAGCATGTCATAACAGGCCTTCACCCGCTGGAATCGATACGCGTCGAACGGCTCAAACTCGAAGGTGTACAGGCCGGGTCTTCCCTGGGGAGACTTGAGGAGCGGCCGATAGACCAACACCCCCTTCATTTGGTCGCTGCTGGGCCGTACCGGAAGACTCACCGCGCGACCGAATCCTCGATGTGCCCGATGGGTTTTGGTATTGATGAAATACAGTTTGGAGCGAGAGGTGCCCGCCTGGTCGAGCGTGAATTTGACAAATTCGAGGTCGGCGAGGAAGGTGTCAATGCGGACCTGCTGTCCGCGGTAAGAGAGCCGGTGAAAGGTCGCATGATCGGGAATCGCGTACGCTCCGTCTCTGAACGGGAGCCTCCCTAGCGGGAGTGCCGAGGGTCCCTCGCGGCCCCCAAACTGGGATTGTCGCGCGCGGTCGGTACCCGGTGGTCCCTCCCGCAACGGACGTCGGTTCAATTCGGCGCCACTCAGCGCGCCGTCGCGGTTCTGGTCGAGTCGGCCCAGTGATGCGGACGCGCGTTTCAGTTCCGCCGCGGAGAGCTCTCCGTCTCCGTCGGCATCGAGCGCGATCAGCAGAGGTAGATCGCCGGTCGCAGGAGGCTGTGCCAGTCCGGTCAGCGCAGCCACCCAGGACAGGGCCGCAGCGATCAGGCCGCATGCATTACCGGTCGTGCATCGCATCTGACACCCTATCGATTGGCAGCACTGTCGGACGTGTTGTGGCAGGTCAACACCTTCCACGTCATAGTAAACAGGGGGCACCGTCGCCGGTAGCCACCGAGGCGGGCTCACGCGGCTTTCTGTCGGCAGCGGCGGACACCGCCCAACCGCCGAAGTCGGAGGGGCTGGCCTCCCTCGCTCCTCGTCGGCATCCGGTTGTCGACGACCTGGCGCGGGTGCGGCCGGCGCCGCTTGGCGCGCCGTCGCCCACGCTGTACGCCTCCACCCGATCCAGAATCTACCCGTTGTCCAGCCGGCACGGGGCACACCCAACGGGCGCACGATCCAGCCCTAGGCGATCAACTCGGTCACCACGTCACCCGACACATCGGTCAAGCGAAAATCACGACCGCCGAAGCGAAACGTGAGGCGTTCATGATCGAGCCCCATCAGGTGGAGAATGGTCGCGTGGAGATCGTGCACGTGGACTTTATCTTCGGCCGCGTGCCAGCCAAATTCGTCCGATGCCCCGTGTACGATCCCGCCCTTGACCCCGCCTCCGGCCATCCAAGTGGTGAACCCGAATGGATGGTGCCCGCGCCCCGTTTCGCCCTCCGATGTGGGAGTGCGGCCAAACTCACCGCTCCAGACGACGAGTGTGTCCTCCAGCAATCCACGCTGCTTGAGGTCGGTCAACAGGGCCGCGATCGGCTTGTCGGTGGCTGCGCAATTATCGACCAGACCCGGTTCGACGTTGGTGTGGTGATCCCACAATTGACAGGCGGACGCCACAGAACTCTTGGTGTGAAACAACATCACCATCCGCACCCCCCGCTCCACCAACTGGCGGGCTAACAGGCACTGCCGGCCAAAAGTCTCCGTCACCGGATCATCGAGGCCATAGGCGCGGTTTGTCGAGCGTGTCTGCCGGCTGATGTCGAATGCCGCGGGCGCTTGCTGTTGCATTCGAAACGCGAGTTCGAACGCACCGATCCGCGCGTCGAGCGCCGATTCGGCGGGGTTCTGTTCCTTGTGCAACTCGTTCAGTTTCCTCAGTAAGTCGAGCTGGCTTCGCTGTGTGCGGCGGCTAAAACGTTGGTTCCCGATGTTGCGGATCGGTTGGTCTAAGTCTTGTACGAACGTCCCCTGAAAGGCCGCCGGCAGGAACGAGCTTCCCCATAACGGCGCCCCTTGCGCGGGTTGGTTAGGGCTGATCGAAACAAAACCGGGAAGGCTTTGGTTTTCCGTCCCTAAGCCATGCAGCAGCCACGCACCGACGCTCGGGCGCGAGAAGGCCTGCTCGCCGGTACACATTTGCAGGCAAGCACCGTTGTGGTTGATATTGTCGGCGTGCATCGAGTTGATCACCGCCATGTCATCAACACACTTCGCGATGTTTGGAAATAGCTCGCTGACCGGCGTCCCGTTTTCACCGTGGAAACCAAACCGGAAAGGGGAGCGACGCAACTTCTCGGTCCGTTTACGGCCCGAGATGGGGTGTACAAACGTCTGTTTTTCTCCGTCGCGGCGGGTCAACAACGGCTTGGGATCAAAGAGATCCACGTGCGAGGGGCCCCCCGGCATGAACAGAAAGATCACCCGCTTGGCGCGGGCCGCGTGATGGCCACGCCGCGGGGCCAGGGGATCCCCGCCCTGGACGTTGGGGGCCGCAGCGCTCGGTTCGTGCAGCAGGGATGCCAGCGCAAGGGTGCTGTAGCCGCTGGTCAGGTTGGCCAGCGCTTGTCGGCGGGAAATGAACCGCGGAGATCGGGTTGTGTTCAAGGGAATCCTCTTCGCCAAAAGCAGGCTTCAGCGAACGGCGACTGTCGCGCTGCGCCGGTCTAATTCACATAGATCAGTTCATTGGTACACAAAAGGACATGACAGTATTGTTGCCAAGCCTCCAGAAACGCCGCGCGCGATGTTTCCGAGGTGCTTCCATGAGGTTGGCGAAGCATGGCGATTCCCCACTCGATCTCACGGGGCGCGGCAGACCGCGCGAACAGCCGCATGTAAAGCTGGTGGATGCTCGCCGACAGTTCGCGATCCGAGCTCTCGGGCGCCAGTCCACGGCTCGCTGCGGCGGCCATCGAGGGAAGAAGTTGCAACACAAACGGGTGATTCAACATAAACAATGACTGGGTGGCGACGGTCGACTCGTTCCGTTGGGCGACGACATGTTCTGGATCCGCCGCATCAAACAGGAAGCGAAAGCCACTCTTGTCACTGCGGTTGGTCATTAGGTATAGCGCCCGCCGCCGGCTCATGGCATCCGCGTCCGGTGTCTGCATCCGTACGACGGCCCCCCCCATTCGTTGGTCGAGATGTCCCGACACCGCCAGCAGCGTGTCGCGAATTGCCTCGGCTTGTAAGCGTCGCACCCGCATCCGGCTCCAGAGGCGATTATCTGGGTCCTGCGCCCGCTTGGCGGGTGCCTCGGCCGCCGATTGACGGTAGGTCGCGGACAACAGAATCTGTCGGTGTAGCCGTTTGATCGACCATCCCGAGTCGATCAATTGCGCGGCCAGGTAATCCAGCAGTTGCGGATGCGTAGGAGATTCTCCCAGCCGGCCAAAATTACCGGGTGTCCGCACCAATCCCTGCCCAAAGTGGTGCAGCCAGATCCGGTTTGCCATCACCCGAGCGGGCAAGGGTTGCGCGGGGTCCGCGATCCACTCAGCCAGCTCCTTGCGCCCACTGGCCTGTGCCGGAATCGCCGGCGTCGGCCCCCGCGACAGGAATTTTGGGAAACCCCGCGGGACGACCGCCCCCAAATGCGCGTAATGTCCGCGTTGGTGAATGCGGGCATCGTTGAAGCCTTTGTATTTGGTCGTCTTGGGTCCCCCTTCACGGGCCCCCATGGCGACGTCGTAGAGAGGGGTGACGGTATTTTGAAGGGTGTTCTGTCGCGCTAGTAAACGCTGAATTTCGGCCAGCGCCTGGGGCGGTAAGAGCGCTTTGTCGTCCCGCTGAGTGAAGCGAAACGGCCCGACTTCTGCGATCAGTTCGATGTACAGTCTCCCCACCGGACTCGCCAAAATTGTGGCCGCGCTGCGCCCCGGCTGTGCCGCCAGGTCCTGTTCCAGCTTGTCGAGCTCCGACTGGACCCTCTGCAGGCGGCTGGGCAGTTGGTCCACCCCCTGCGGTGGCGATTGGCCCGCAGGCTCATAGCGGGCCAGCCATTGAGCGAAACGACGGCCCGGCTGTTTCCAACGACGCGCCACCGCTGGGGTCGTTGTCGGACTTGGCGTATCACCACCCGCCGCTGCTGCGGTCGACCGCGCGGGGTTAAGGTCGACCAGCCGCCAAACGCTTTGAGCGGGCCATGCGCCCCGCCTGCTCGCCTCGAGACTATCCTGGACGAGATCCCACTCCCGTTGCCCGCCGCCCAGCTCTCGTACGGTCCAGGTTATCTGTGTGATATCAGCCACCGCGCTGCTCTGGGGGTGAATGCTGAGCCGCAACCGATCGCCTGGATCAACCGTCATGGTGATCGGGTCGGCGGGGTCTAGTGACTCGTTGAACGCCTGACGGGCGCCTCCGCGAACGATCCCCGCGGCAACCGTCAACTCCGCCCGACCCGAACGGTAGGTGAGTTGCCAGCTGACCCCGTCTTCGATGCCTTGCAAGTCGCGGACCATCCCGGTCAGCTCGATCCGGCCGCTGAGCGGACTGATCCACTCCACGCCCACCCCCGATTTCGGTGCCGGGTGTAGCGCCAATCCACCGCTGGCAAGGCCCCCTGTGGCGGGTGTCGACCAGCAATTGAAATCCGGACCACTCCCTTCACCACCGGCCCCATCGGGACCCCTTTCGGTTGCCACCATCAGGTGCCGAAAGAGGGTGGGATTCATGGCTGCCCAGTTGTCGGTGATTTCACCCTGCATCACGCGGTAACCGTACTCCCAAACGTTGCCCGGGAGGGGGTTCTGACCGCTGACGATCGGTGAACCGGGGTTGGGACTGTGAAATTGACGGGCCGCATCCCAGCGCTCGGTCTGCCGTGTTACGATCACATCGGTTTCCATGAGGGCGAGTGGAAACGTCTCACCGCCGCCCGCCGCACAGACCTCAAACGTCTCTCCGGCAGCCAATTCGACCTGCGGGAACTCGAGCTTGCGGGTGGCCCCGTACCCCCGCAACCGCCCCTGCTCTTGGAGCTGATTTTTCACCACGATGTGAAAGAACGGATCCCGTTTGGGAGAGGCGTCGAGCCGGTTCGTGAGCTCGATCGTGAAATCGTAGAGGCCTGCCTGGGGGGCTCGAAATAACAGCGAAATGATCCCGTTGGTCGGCGCCGCATCGTCGGTCGCCAGATAGAGTTTTTGGGCTCGGTAGCGCTCCGTTCCACCCGCCACACTCCCCTCCGCGTGGATCATCCGTCCGTAGTAGGTGTTGGCCAACAGCGAGGGGACCTCGTAACGCTTCGCAGTGGTATTGACGACCGCGTAAGGCGTCGGCGCGCCGGAGTGCCAGCGGACAATCCCGTCACGACCCCAGGCGTTGGGCTCCAATCGGCCCAGTCCCGCAAGTGGGGGCGATACTCCGGGGTTGACCAAGAACTCGATCCATTGCGAAAGCGCATCACCGCGCAGTGGGCGCCGCTGGGGTACCGCGTTGACGAGGGTGTCGGGGTCCGGTTGGGAAACGCGATCGGGATTGATCGAGTACTCGATGGCCGCATCGACCAGTGCCACTCCGGACGCGGTAAGATTCCCCCAATTGAGAGCATTGGGGGCCATCGGATTGTCGATCGCCTGCTGTCCCAGGAACAGGCCGACACGGTTCGCGGGCGCGGCGCTTCCATCCGCTAGTTTGGCGCCCGTTTCATACGCGAACAACACGGGATAGTCCCCGTCACGATCGAGGCTGGCGATCACCTTGGCGGTCGCGCTGGGCCGTCCCCAGGAGAGCGTGTAGGCGCGGTCGTATACGCGGAGGTCGCCCGACAACCCCAACGCCATGGGGTGTCCGCTGGGTGGGACAAAGACGCTGTCTTGAAGTTTGTCGAGCCCCAAGTCCGCCACCGCGCCCACGCCCGTCAAACCGAAGTCCACATGGATATTGGGGCGGGTCCAACCGGCGCCACCGTACATATAGGGTTCGTAGGACAGGATGGGCCGCGGAACCGTTTTGAGCGAGCGATCCCCCGTGAATACAACGCTGGCCGCCGCAATCGACTCCGAGATCAACACCACGTCATGTTCCATGGCCGCGGCATACTGTTGCGGCCCGGTGGTCCCCATGGGCACCTGGCAGGTGACCTGATGGCCGCGCCCCCGCAGGTGGTGCACCAACGCCAAGTCCCCGGCGCGGAGCTGCTCCGCATCGCCGACCAGCAGCAGGATCCGGCCGGGTTGGGGGGCTGGGACGGTCACTTCGCGGCGGGCAAACACCTGCGGCGTCAAACGCTCCTCCGCTGGAGGACGTGTGAGATAGCGAAAGGCCGCATCCAGGTAGCGCGAGGTCTCCGGTATATAGGTCGTCAACAGGGATTGGTAGGTCTGATCACGGAAATCAGCGATGGCTTTTTCGGCCGTTTTGATCGACTGTTTTCTAAGATTCTCACGATGGTTGTACTGCTCCACGACCGACCCCTCGACCAGCGGAATCCGAACCCAGGGCGCGGAGGTCCCGGGCGGAGCGATTTCAGAACTGAAAAAGATCCCGGCCAACGCGTAGTAGTCGGCTTGGGTGATCGGATCGAATTTATGGTCGTGACAACGCGCACAGGCAATGCTCAGGCCCAGGAAGGCCCGCGTCGTCACATTGATCATGTCGTCGACCATGTCGGTGTGCATCTTTTCGCCGTCGGAGTCGCCCGGTCCCCAGACGCCAAATGCCAGCATGCCGGTGGCGATGATTCCGTCGCGGTTGAGGGAGCCGGNGCCCGTGGTCCGAAACAGATCCCCGGCGATTTGGTCCATCATGAAGCGGTTGTACGGATAGTCAGCATTAAACGCCCGCACCACCCAATCCCGGTATCGGTAGGTCTCGGTGATATCGTGTCGNGCCCCGATCGCCCGCCGGTCGTTGCTGTCGGCATAACGGACGACATCCAGCCAATGCCGCCCCCACCGCTCCCCGTACCGGGGTGAAGCCAGCAGCCGATCGACCGACCTGGCGTAGGCCTGGGGGTGCCGGTCCTCAACGAAAACCTGGACCTCCCGGGGNGTGGGTGGCAGACCGGTCAAATCGTAGGTCAAACGCCGAATCAGCGCCGCACGTGTCGCCGGTGGATTGGGGGTCTGGCCCGCGGCTTCGATTTTGGACAGCACGTAACGGTCGATGGCCGTCGTTGCCCAGGAGGTGTCTGTTACGGGTGGTGGAATCTGCGGATCGAGGTCGGCGAAGGCCCAATGGCCCTCGTCGGAGTTGGAGCGCTCGAGTTGAGGTAATTCAGCCCAGGCTTGTGCGAGGACCAGTCCCCACAACAGAGCGGTTTGGAACGCGAGGAATACGGTTTTCAAGGGCATTTTCCGATTCCAAGGGTGAACACCCAACCGTTCGCAACGGCTGAGGCGCCTGGCAAGAGCAGAGGCCAGACGGGCCACCCTTATCATAGGGCCCCGCTGTCCCGGCTGTCGATCGTGATCCCCATCGGGGCGATTCGGACGACCCCCGCTGGGAGAGAGCATCGCCACGCACGGGTGGACGACCCGGCTGCGGAAACGGTACCTGCAGGTTTGCCGTGGAACAGGGTGACGGACCGACGGCGACGGCGTACGATGGTGCCCGGACCGGGACCCCGAGCGGTCGCTGGGACCGCAACGATTGTCTCCTAGCAACCTGTCGCAGTCCGGAGGGCGCAATGTTGGTAGATCGATTCGGCCGCTGCGCGCTGGGGTTGCTGATCGCATTGGGTTCGAGCGGGTCGGCGGCTTGCGCCGCCCGACCGTACCAGGGAGGCCGTTCTGAAAAGGATGGGCAGCGCCCGGGTCGCCAAATCCAGTTGGCGGCGCACACNCCGTCGTCCACGATCAGCACGTTCGCGTTAGGCCAGCCGGTAACGCTCGCNTTTTCGGTGGNGGGGCTGCGCGCCGGCCAAAACGACCTGCAGCTTAAGCTCCGGTTTGTCGATGCCATGGGTCGCTCGGTGAAACAACAGCTACTCGGCGTCGAGGCCGATCGGGAGGGCACATGGCGACGGCAAATCGCCGCCCCCTGCCAGCGGATGGGTTTTTGGCGCGTCTTTGCAGTGCTCTCCAATGGCGTGACACTACCCAAACAGGGCGTCAGCCAACGCTCCGGGTATCTCACTTATGCGGTCGTCCCCGATCCGGCGAAACGGAAACTGTACAGCGAGAAGGAGACCTTCTTCGGGATGAACGGTCTGTTCAGCAGACAAGCGAACGTGATGCCCTATTTGGGACTGCGGTGGATGTACGANCCGTCGACGATCGCGGTCAGGCAATACGGGTATGCGTGGGGCCAATTAGAGCCCGATTACCCGGGTCAGTTCGCNGAGGACCGGGAACGCGCTCACGCCGCGGGGAAGCCTTTTCCACTCGACCTGTTCGTTCACAATTCGGCCTATTTCGTCGCAGGTGAACGAAAAGCATGGAAGGTCTTCTCGCTGCCGACTCTGTTCTACGCGCCACCCAAGTGGGCCATCGTCCCGGGGACCGCCCGCGGGGCCTACGCCGAGTTAAAGCCCGCAGCCGAACGACATTGGCGGGACTATTGCCTGCAGGCCGCCAGAGCCTACTGCGCGCAGTATCCCGACCGCGAAGAGAATATTTACCAGATCACGTGGGAGCCCCAGGGTCCCGGTGGCGACGAACGGTTGATCCGCACCTACGCGATCGCGTATCAGGCGCTTCACGAGGCCGACCCCNAGGCGCTGGTGATCGGTCCCGCNAACAGCACGACNATGTTGAGTCGGGCCTGGGACGCACGATTGCTCAGCAAAGGGCTGGGAAAATACTTGGACGGATATTCGGTGCATCACTATTTGTCCAGGCTTCCCAACGACCCGGGCGACCTCGGCAAAACACCCGAACAAAATGGGATCGTCGAGGGTCTGCGGGAAATCAAGGCGCTCGTCCGCAAATACACCGGCCGCGATCTGCCGCTGTTCGCCACCGAACTGGGTTTCAACGACGACGGTGACCATTCCCAGGAGATTCTCCAGGCGCGCGCCCATGTCCGATCGAGTCTGATCTTGCTCGGTGAGGGCTACCGATTCCACATGCCCTTTAGTACCTATCTGCCGGGCTACGGGTTCTACGACAGCCTCCAAGGCGGTAGCTATTTTCCCGAGCGGGCCGGCCCCAAGTCCGTCGTTCCCGCCTACGCGGCGATGACGTTCCTCGTCGAGGGGCACCGCACGGCGGGCCCGATCAGCGGGTTGGGAGAGCGGGCCTGGGGATACACCTACCGGCGTGGCCCCCAGACGGTCAAGGCGTTGTGGAGCGAAACGGCCCGCACCGTCCGAGTCACGACTCCCAGCAGACAGGTCGAAGTCTTTGACTGGATGGGGAACGGCCGTCCGCTTGCGACCCGTGACGGCAGTGTGGAAGTCGAGATTGACCCCAACCCGATCTACCTCAAGTTCGTAGACGAATCGACGCGCGAGTGACGCGGCCGAGCCCCGGCTGGGCGGTGCCGGGGGTGGACTGCCGGTTGGCCTCAGGTCTGACAGAAGTGCGACTGCCGTGGTGGGTGGTAGCGGATGTGGAGTTCGGGGGTCGCCAGCGGGGACTTCTCTCCCGCCCCTAGGGCGCGGCAGCGGGCGCGCAGACCGCTGGCGAGCTGCGCTCGCTCGGGTGGAGAGGGGGCCGCCCCCGATTGGATCAACTCAACGACCTGGTGGACCAGGCAGGTCGAGTCGGGCACGGTGCGGTGCGGTGGGAGCAGAAATTGTGTGGACTGCAGATCGCTCATCCCCTTAACCCGAGCCGCAAAGGTATAGTCGCCCACCGCGCCATGGAAGTTGAGTACGGCGGTCCGCAGGCCGTCGACGTACTCGAGGCAGTAGGCGCTGGGAGTCTTGACCAACCCCGGTAACTCGCCATTGTTGGCCAGGTCCTTGGGATGGTCGTTGTCGCCCATCATAATATCTGAGCGGGAGAGGGCCGCTTCCAGAAGGGTGTGGGACCAGCGGCCGTCGGACGCCGCGCGCCATACCGCGTCGCCTGCGAACACTTGGAGCGATGCGACCCCCGTTTCGCCACCCCGCCTCCGCTCGACCATACACTGCAGCGCTTCCAGCGCTCGGTAGTCGGCCGGCTGCGCCGCACCGCCGACCAGCAGCGCCTCTTCGATGACGCAACCCAGCGGGAGTTCCAGCGCCGGCAGGCGCCAGGTGACCGGCAGCGGTGAGCCCGCCAGGAGCGCAAAGCCGAGACGCCTGGAGGTCTCGACCATCTCGCGGGCCGTCTCCCAATCGGCCCCAAGTTGCCCGTTGTTGAAAGTCGGGCGCGACTGGCCCGACTGTTGGAAAACGTCGACAATCTGACGAAACAGGCGGCCCCGTGACTCGGTTTGCTGGGGTTGGCTGGACCCGGGTGGATCGTCCGCTCCACCGGTGAGGAGCACCGCGTCGACGGCCAGGTCCTGGCCCCCGCAGCGGAGCGCCTCGCCGATACTCGGATAGACGTCGAATCCAAACTCCGCCGCCCGGGCTGCGCTCAGGTCGCCACCCGACGGTCGCTCGACGTACAGCGCGGCCAGTTCGATCGACGGTCGTTGCCAAACCCCCGCGTACGGGTAGCCGACGAGCAGGCGGTCACCGAGGTCCTGAGTCCGGGAACCGGGCCGCCACGAAGGTGCGATGATCGCGACCCGTTTCGGCCGGGCCGCGCTGGCGACCGCGCCGCGCAACAGGGGGCCGGCGACGGCCGCCGCTGAGGTCGCTCTGAGGAAATCACGTCTGTCGGTCATGCTCGCCTCTCCCGGTGATCGTCGAAACGACTCGGATTGATGGGGCCTAGTTTTCGTGCAGCAACTCTCAGCCTCTCCAGAAGGTCGAGTCCGCCGTCGGTTGATACCGAATCGCCAGGTGGGGCGTCTCGAGTCGCCGTTGACCCCGCCACAGCGACTCGACGCCAGCAGCGGTCAGGCCGGTCGTCAACAGGGTTCGCTCGATCGGGTAGGTCGGTTTTCCGGTCAGAAACATCTGTTCCACGGCGTTCAACTGGGCATTGAAGAAGTGCCGCGGTTTTCGTCCGTCAACGTACATCAGCGTGGATAGCGGTTCGCGCCGACCTTTGATGCGCGCCGCAAATGTAAAATCGTGAACCAGTCCCTCCAGCAGCAGCATGGTTGCCTTAAGCCCA